>DASRRU010000295.1:0-14342 GCA_035656795.1 Phenylobacterium sp.
GGAGCGTCAGCCAGATCAACACCGACCCGGCCATGGCGCTGGGCACCACGCTGGTGACGCCCATCGAGATGGCCCAGGGCTATGACACCTTCGCCAACGGCGGCTACCGGATTGCGGCCTATGGGATCGAGCGTATCCGCACCGCCAATGGCCAGGTGCTGTTCCAGCATCACGTCCCGCTGGCGACGCCGGCGGTGCTCAATCCATCGGTGGATGAGATGCAGCGGATGATGCGCACGGTGATGGCGGTCGGCACCGGGACCCACGCCAACATCGCCGGCTATGACCTGGCCGGGAAGACCGGCACCACCTCGGACTACAAGGACGCCTGGTTCTGCGGCTATACCGGCGGGATCACCACGGTGGTCTGGACCGGCCGCGACGACGCCAAGCCCATGTCCCGGATCACCGGCGCCACCGCGCCCTCGGAGATCTGGCGCAGCTACATGCAGGTGGCCCTGAAGCGCCTGCCGAACGGCCCGATCCCGCCCGGGCCGCCTGCGCCCCTGCCGGTGGTCCCGACCCCGGTCGACGCGACCGCGCCGCCGGACGCCGCCCCGGTCCCGACGCCGACGCCGACGCCGACGTCACCTGCGGTTTAGGTGGACGGGACTCCGTTCCCCAAAAAAAGCGTAGCCATGGGGTCACTCCGCCTTCCCGGCGCACGCCGGGAGCCAAGCTGAGTCGGAGTTAAGACGGGCCGCGACCTGTTCACCGGCCCCAAGGATCCCGGCGTTCGCCGGGAAGGCGGGAGAAAGGCCCCGACACCCTCACCATAAGCCCATGCGGGCCACCGGCGCGGAGACCGAGACCCCGGCTCCAGGCGGGCTGACGGTCATGGCTATGACGCCGCGATGAGCAGCGCCTCGCCCAGCAGGTCCTGAAGCAAGGGCGTCTTGGGATAGGGCTCGTGGCGGTACTGGCGGAAGCCTTCGGCGAGCGGGCGGCCGAAGTCGCGGCCGCGACGGCGCGACCAGGCCTCCATCGAGCCCAGGTGGTCGGCGACGCCGTGCTGGCGCGCGATCCAGTCCGCCTGGCTGGCGTGGGCCGACAGCATCGCGCGCTTCATGGCGAAGCCCGCCTCGATGTCCGCGCCGAAGTCGGCGACGATCCGCCGGCCCTCGCGGTCGCGCCCGCCGATCGGGTCCATGAAATAGAGGTGCGGGATGGCGGTGAGCGCCGCGGCGGGCCCCGTGCGGTAGTTGGGGACGGAGACGGCGAAGCAGGCGTCGCGGGTGAGCTGGCTCGCAGCCTCGTGGTCGGGGTGGTAGTCGGCCGGCGAGGCGGCGATGACCACGTCCGGCGCCGCCCAGCGGATCAGCTCGGTCGTCGCGCGGCGCGAGGGATCGTCATTGAACACCCCCAGGTCCGCAAGATCGGCGCAGCGGTAGTCGGCGCCGATCAGAGCGGCGGCGGCGGCCGCCTCTTTCTTACGGATGGCCGCGGTCTCGGCGAGGCCGGTCTCAGCCGAGCCGCATTCGCCCGCGGTCAGGGTGGCGATGCGGATCTTGTGGCCCTTGGCGGCCAGAATCGCCAGCGCGCCGGCCGCCAGGTGCTCGATATCGTCGGGGTGGGCGTGGACCGCCAGGATGGTCGCCATGCCGCGAAGCTAGGCCAGCGCCGGCGGCAACGCCACCGGCGCTGAGGGGACCCCGGTGTGCGCTCCCGGGTGGAAGCGCCGCCATCAGCGCCCGAGGCGCCAGCCCATATCCTTGACCAGCACGTCGAAGAACTCCGGCGTGTAGGCGGCTTCCGGGTCCGCCCGCACCGCGGCGTCCATTTTCTGGGCGTCCTCGCCGACCAGGATCCGCCAGCGGTCGGCCTTCACGCCATCGAGGATCACAGTCGCGGCGGCCGCGGCGGTCATGGGGGCCTCCTCCATGAAGCGGCGCGCCTGCTCGTCGACCATGGCCTGCAGGGCCGCGTCCGGCAGCTGGGTGACGTCGCCGCCCATACGCGCGATCCGGACGCGGGCGCGCTCCAGGTCGGCCTCGCTCAGCGCATCCTCGTCGCGGCCGGTGATCACCTTGCGGGAGTTGGCGACGATGGATGTGCCGATGTGGCCGGGCATCACCACCGAGACCTTGATGTGCGGCGCGTTGAGCGCCAGGTCGGTGATCAGCGCCTCGGAAAAGCCCTTCACCGCGAACTTCGCCGCCGCATAGGCCGTGTGGCTGACGTTGGGGCCCAGGCTCGCCCAGAAGCCGTTGACGCTGGAGGTGTTGACGATGTGCGCCTCGTCCGCCGCCTGCATCATGAGCAGGAAGGTGCGCACCCCCAGGTAGACGCCGCCCCAGCAGACGTTGAAGGTCCGCTCCCACTCCTCGCGGGTGTCGGCGATCATCGAGCCGCCGCCGCCGATGCCGGCGTTGTTGAACAACAGGTGCAGCCGGTCGGTGTCGTGCTGGGCGGCGGCCTCGTCGCGGAAGGCGACGAGCTGGGCCTCGTCGGAGACGTCGGCGATGTGGGCGGTGAGGCGCGCGCCCTGGGGCACGCCATCGGCTTCGCAGAGTGCGACCGTCTGGGCCATGGTCTTGGGCGAGACATCGCACATGGCCACGCTGCAGCCCTCGGCGATCAGCTGGCGCACCAGTTCGCGTCCCATGCCCGTGCCGCCCCCGGTAACCACCGCGAACTTGCCTGCCAGGTCCTTCATGCGTCGCATCCTTCCCGCGCCGTGCGCCCGCGATAGCCGGGCTCCCCGCCAGTAAGGCCGCCCGCGCGCCGCGCGTCCACCATCACGCGGGGGAACGGGACCCTCCAGCGGGGGGTTTCCGGAGACAACCTACAATAAGCCCTGGAAGGAACGCCCCGCCATGAAGCTCTATCTCGCCCCTGGGGCCTGCAGCCTCGCCGACCACATCGCCCTGCACGAGGCCGGTCTCCACTTCCAGTCGATCAAGGTCGACCTCAAGACCAAGACCACCGAGGACGGCCGCGACTACAGCCAGATCAATCCCAAGGGATACATCCCGGCCTTGCAACTCGATGACGGGCAGGTGCTGACCGAGAACGTCGCGATCCTGAGCTGGGTGGCCGCCCAGGACCCGTCGCTGGCGCCGACGGGGCCGATGGGCCGCTACCGCCTGCTGGAGGCGCTGGCCTATATCAGCGGAGAGATCCACAAGGGCTTCAAACCCTTCTTCAAACCCGACGCCACGGCGGCCGAGAAGATGGCGGCCGGCGAATTGCTCGGCCGGCGCTTCGCCTATCTCGCCGAGCGGCTGAAGGACGAATACCTGTTCGGCCGCCAGGCCAGCGTCGCGGACGCCTATCTCTTCGTGATGTGCCTGTGGGCGCAGAAGAACGGGATCGCCCTGCCCGATCCGCTGCCGGCCTTCATGCAGCGGATGCAGGCCAGGCCCGCGGTGCGACTGGCGCTCGAACACGAGGGCCTGAGCCAGCCTGCGCATTCCTGACGGGCATGTTCAGCCACCGTTCAGCATAAGATTCATAGGCTTACCTTCTGAACACATCGGCGCCTGGGCCGTTATGAACTCATAAGGAGGCCAAGATGAAAAAGATTCTGACGGCCGCGGTTGCGGCGATCACTCTGGGCGGCGCGGTGTGCGCGACGGCCACAGCCGCCGACGCCCGCCCCTATGGCGGCCACTACTATGGTGGTCACTACGGCCGTGGCTACGGCGGCGGCGCGGTTGTGGCCGGCATCGCCGGCCTGGCGATCGGCGCGGCGCTCGCGTCCGACCATCCGCACTACTACCGCGGCTACTACGGTGGCCCGTACTACGGCGGCCCCGCCTACTATGGCGGCGGCTACTACGGGACCTGCTACGCGACCCACTGGGCGTGGGACCCCTACATGGGCCGTCGCGTTCCGGTCCGCGAAGCCTTCGCCTGCTAGCGCCTAACCCTCGACCGTAAAGGTGAGGCCGGCGTTTTCGCAAAGCCGGTCCACCAGTTTCGAACCCATCAGCGCGCCCGGCGTCCAGACACCGCCGGGCGCGTCTTTTGCATCGCGCACCAGGCAGATGGCGGCCTCGGCCAGCATCTTCGACGTCGACCCATAGCCGGGGTCGCGATCGCCCTTCACGGACACCTTCACCTTGCGCCCGTCGCCGGCGATGCCGATGAACACGATGTCGTAGAAGCCGGCCTCGCGTTCCGCCTTCGAGGGCCCCTCGCCCGGCTTCGGCGCATCGGGCCCCATGCCGGTAAACTCGGTCGGCGCGCCGGGGATCACGATCGACATCTCGTCGTACTTGAAGTCCGTCCCCCAGCGGTGTCCCAGCAAGGCGTTGGAGCGGTGGACGTTCTTGGTGTTGATCATCGCCATCATGAATGGCCCGACATCGGCCCCGAAGTCATCGTCGTGCTCGACCAAGCTGCCGGATGGCTGATCGGGCCCTTGAAACCCGGGCGTCAGCGCAAAGGGGTTCATCATCAGCAGGCCCAGCGACGGGTCCTTCTGGATCGCCGCCATGGTCGCCGCCCCGCTGGCCGCTGTGCCGCCGGAGAGCCCGCCTTGCATGCCCCGCAGCCGGCCCTTCACGCGGGGGACGTAAGCCCCGAGCTTGGCCTTGGCGGTCTCCTCGGCGAAGAACACGCCGAGTTCAAAGGGGATGGAGTCGAAGCCGCAGGAATGCACGATCCGCGCGCCGGAGGCCTTGGCGGCGGCGTCGTAAGCTCCGATCACGTGGGCCATCCAGTTGGGCTCGCCGCAGAGGTCCAGCAGGTCGGTCCCCGCCGCCGCGCAGGCCGCCACCAGCTTCTCACCATAGAGCTGATAGGGCCCGACCGTGGTGACGATGGACTTGGCGCGGCGGACCATGGCGTCAAGCTGGGCCGGGTCATCCGCGTCGGCCACGATCAAGGGCGTCTCGGCCGGCAGGGCCAGTTCGTCGCGCACCGCTTCCAGCTTGGCCTGGCTGCGCCCCGCCATGGCCCAGCTCACATCGCCGCCGACGCCGTAGCGCTGGCCCAGGTACTCCGCCACCAGGCGGCCCGTGTAGCCGGTTGCGCCATAGACGATGAGGTCGAATTCGGCGTTGGGGTTCATGAGGCGCTCCTGGAGTTCGGCGACGCACCCTGCCTATAATTTACACTGTAAGTAAACCCTCGAGTTGGCGTGAAACGTAACGGGAACATGCTATAGGGCCAGCATGGCCGATAGCGCGGCGCTCGCCGCCGATCTCCTGCCGCAGCGGTTCGCCGACTGGTTCGCCAGCCGGGGCTGGAGCCCGCGCGCGCACCAGCTGGCGATGATCGAGCGGGCGCAGGCCGGGCGCGACGCCCTGCTGATCGCGCCGACCGGCGGCGGCAAGACGCTGGCGGGCTTCCTGCCGAGCCTGATCGACCTGGCGGGCCGGCCGCCGCCCAACGGTCCGGCGAGTTTGCACACGCTCTATATCTCGCCGCTGAAGGCGCTGGCGGTGGACGTGGAGCGCAACCTCAACACGCCGATCCTGCAGATGGGTCTGCCGATCACCGCGGAGAGCCGCACCGGCGACACCGGGATCTCGCGCCGCCAGCGCCAGCGGGTGAAGCCGCCGGAGATCCTGCTGACCACGCCCGAGCAACTCGCCCTGCTTTGCGCCTGGGAAGGCGCCAGGCTCTATTTCGAGAACCTGGAGTGCGTGATCCTCGACGAGATCCACACCCTGCATGCGAGCAAGCGCGGCGACCTCTTGGCGCTGGACCTCGCCCGGATCGCCCAGTTCGCGCGCCGGATGCGCCGCGTGGGCCTCTCGGCCACGGTCGACGATCCGGAGGTGATCAAGGCCTGGATGGCCAACCATGCGAAGGTCGATCTGGTCGACGTGCAAGATGTTCCCCCCCAGGGGGAGCTGTCGGCGAAGCCGACTGAGGGGGTTTCATCTGCGGCGCTGGGGATGTCGTCGGTTTCGGATTCGGCGGCGCAAACCTCCTCCGTCGCCTTTGGCGACACCTCCCCTAGAGGGGGGGGATCCAGCAGCGTCGACCTGGTGCGCGGGCCGGCGGGCGCGGAGCCGATCGTCGAGGTCCTGCTCTCCGAAGGCAAGGTGCCCTGGGCCGGCCACACCGCCCAGCACGCCATGCAGGAGGTCTATGACGTCATCGCCAAGTCCAGGATCGCGCTGGTGTTCGTCAACACCCGCTTCCAGGCCGAATTCGCCTTCCAGGAGCTCTGGCGGCTGAACGAGGAGGCGCTGCCGATCGCCCTGCACCACGGCAGCCTGGCCGCCGAGCAGCGGCGCAAGGTGGAGGCGGCGATGGCGCGAGGCGAGTTGCGCGCCGTGGTCTGCACCTCGACCCTCGACCTCGGCATCGACTGGGGCGACGTGGACCTGGTGATCCAGCTTGCCTCGCCAAAGGGCGCCTCGCGGATGGTGCAGCGGATCGGCCGCGCCAACCACCGGCTGGACGAGCCGTCGCGTGCCCTGTTCGTCCCGGCAAACCGGTTCGAGATGCTGGAGTGCCAGGCCGCGCGCGAGGCCATCGCGGAGAACAGGCTGGACGGCGACCTGCCCCGCGTCGGCGCGCTGGATGTCCTGGCCCAGCACGTCATGGGCTGCGCCTGTTCCGAGCCCTTCGACCTGCTGCAGCTCTATGACGAGGTGGTCAGCGCCGGCCCCTATCGAAACCTGCCCTGGGAAGACTTCGAGCAGGTCGTCGATTTCGTCTCTACCGGCGGCTATGCGCTGAAGACCTACGACCGCTTCCGGCGGATCGTGAAGGGCCAGGACGGGCTATGGCGGGTGCGCAACCTGGAGACCGCCCAGCGCCATCGGCTGAACGTCGGGGCCATCGTTTCGCCGGCCATGCTGGCGGTCCGCATCGCAATGCGCGGGGGCCGTGGTGGGCGCAAGATCGGTGAGATCGAAGAAGGCATGGTCGAGATGCTGGAGCCCGGCGAGACCTTCGTCTTCGCCGGCCAGGTCTGGCGACTGGTGGCGGTGACCAACCTCGACGTGCTGGTGCAGGCCGCGCCCGGCGCCGACCCGAAAATGCCCTCCTGGGGCGGCTCGAAATTCGCGCTCTCCACCTACCTGGCCAAGCGGGTGCGCCAGCTGATGTACGACCAGGCGCACTGGAGCGTGCTGCCCGGCGATGTCCGGGAATGGCTGGAGGCGCAGCGGGACCGCTCGCTGATCCCGGAAGAGGACGAACTGCTGCTGGAGACCTTCGCCCGCGGTCACCGGCAGTTCATGGTCTGCTACCCGTTCGAGGGGCGGCTGGCGCACACCACACTGGCCATGCTGCTGACGCGCCGGCTGGAGCGGATGGGCCGCGGGCCGCTGGGCTTCGTCTGCAACGACTATGCGCTGGCGGTCTGGGCCATCAAACCGCTGGACGCCGTAGATTTCGCCGAGCTGTTCGACGAGGACATGCTGGGCGATGACCTGGAAGCCTGGCTCGCGGAAAGCTTCATGATGAAACGCGCCTTCAAGGGCTGCGCGATCATCGCGGGCCTGATCGAGCGGCGCTTCCCGGGCGATCAGCAGAAGACGGGGCGCCAGATCACCTTCTCCACCGACCTGATCTACGACACCCTGCGGCGGCACCAGCCGGACCACCTGCTGCTGCGCTGCGCGCGCGACGATGCGGCGACGGGCCTCGTGGACGTGGCGCGGTTGGGGCAGATGCTGGCGCGGATCAAGGGGCGAATCCGGCATTCGCCGCTTGAGCATCTGTCGCCGTTCTCGGTGCCGATCCTGCTGGAGATCGGCAAGGAGCGCAGCCCGGGCCACACAGGCGAGACGATGATCCTGCGCGAAGCCGAGGAAGACCTGATCGCCGAGGCCTTGCAATGAACGACATCGCCGAAAGGGCCTTCACCTACGACTACGCCGTGGAGACGTGCGGTTCGCTGCGCGTGGCCGTCGGCGCGGCGCAGGCGATGCTGCGGGCCTCCGGCGCCCTTTGGCTGGCGGCCGAGCGGGCGCTGGTGGTGGCCGACCTGCACCTGGAGAAGGGCTCTTCCTACGCCGCCCTCGGCCAGATGCTGCCGCCCTACGACACCCGTGAAACTCTGCGCCGGCTGGCGGACGAGGTGGAGACGCTCGGGCCCGCCATGGTGATCCTGCTGGGCGACACCTTCCATGACCGCCGGTCCGAAGAGCGGCTCGCCCCCGATGACGCCGAGGGTTTGCGCGACCTGGCTCGGGGCCGGACGCTCGTTTGGGTGATCGGCAACCATGACGCCGACGGCCCCCGCGCCCTGCCGGGCGAGACGGCCGCCGAGCTGGAACTCTGCGGCCTGACCCTGCGCCACGAACCGCAGCCCGGCCTGCAGCCGGGCGAAGTCGCGGGCCACCTGCATCCGGCGGCGCGCGTGAGGGCGACGCGCGGCAGCGTGCGCCGCCGCTGCTTTGTCACCGATGCCTCCCGGCTGATCCTGCCGGCCTTTGGCGCCTATGCCGGTGGACTGAACGTGCGCGACGCAGCCTTCGCCGGGCTTTTCGCGCGTGCGCCGATCGTGGGCGCCCTGGGCCGCGGCCGGGTCCATGCGGTCGGCTGGCGGTCGCTTGGGCCGGACTAGGGCGGATCGCTAGTCCTCCCTTTTGATCGTCATCGCCCGGCCTGTCCGGGCGACCCATGAACACCGAGCCTGCAGGGATACCCACTTCGCCGCCGCGCCACGTTCTTCAACGCAAAGATCATGGGTGACCCGGACAAGCCGGGCCATGACGTTATCCAATAAATTCGATTCAGATGCGGACTCGCCTCGCCCGCCTCACACGTGACCGGTCTTCAGCGCCTGATCCAGGCAAACGGCCAGTGAGACGCAGGCCGCAGCGGTGAGCGCCGTCGACAGGCGCGGATAGCGCGCTGGTACGTCCGGCGCCTGGTGGTCGAACAGCCATTGGACCAGGAAGGCGCCGATGCAGCCGCCGATGATCCAGCCGTCGGGAATGCGGTGCCGCGAGAACAGGATGATCCAGGCGGCCACCGGCGAGAGCACCGAGATCAGGAGGCGCGCGGGCCGCGGTTTCGGCCGGCCGCTCTCCAGTCCCCAGCGCACCCCGCCCAGGAAGGCCAGCACGCAGCCCGACCAGTTGAGGATCACCGTCAACGCCGGGCGCGCCACATCGGCCGGGCCCCAGCCGTAGGCGATGGCGGCCAGCGGAAACGGGGCGAGCGAGGCGAGCGCAATGATCCACAGCGCTGGCGGAATGGCGTCATAGCGGGCTGAAGCGTGCGGCTCGTCCGTCACCATCAGTCTCTCCGAAACGCCGAAGACGCCGCCCAGCCGGCCGCCAGGGCGAAGGCCATGGCCGCCAAGCAATAGGACCATGGCCTGCGATGGGCCCAAAGGTAAAGGCCGCGCTCGACACCCACCTTCTCCACCGTCAGGGTCCGGTCCTTCTCCGCCACCGGCTGGCCGCCCTGGAACAGCAGGATTCGCACCTGGTATTGGCCGATCGGCGCCTCGGCCGGCAGCGGGATTTCGGCCCGGAAGAGGCCCCTGTCGACGAAGCGAACGCCATGCTCGTTCACGGCAAAGAGGTGCTCCGCCGTCTTCAGCCGCACCACGGCGTTGCGCCAGTCGAGATAGTCAGCGCCCAGGCTGGAGACCACCACATCACGCACGCCATAGCGGGTCTCGGTCCGCAGCTCCGCCGGAGCGTGCATCGCCAGGTGGCCAACGCCCGCCTCCAGGCGGCGCAGCACGGCGAAGTGGGCGATGTCATCGAGCGGGCGCGTCGAGGCGGCGATGTAGAAGCCCGGCGCGCCCTGGAAGACCACCGGGCGGCTGTTGATCCAGACGCCGCCGATGCGGCTCTTCTTGGCGATGCGCACCGGCTGGTCAGGGCCGCGCACGATCACCACCACGTCGCTCGGCCGGCGGGCGGGATCGAAGACGGCGCCGTAGAGCACGATCTGGTCGCCGCGGAAATCGGAATTCACCCGCACATTGGTCTCGGTCAGCGCCGCGGAGATGACGGCGCTGGCCGCTGTGGGCGATGGCGGCGGCAACGCACCCTGCATCAACCATTCCCCGACATCAGGACGAAGGGCTCGTGGGGCGTGAAGAACAGGCCCAGGCCCATGCGCAGGCCGACCAGGAGGACGATCAGCGCCAGGAGGGCGCGCAGCTCCTCCGCCCGGAATCGCGACGAAGCCCGCGCCCCGAGTTGAGCGCCCAGGACGCCGCCTAGGAGCAGCAACATCGCGAGCAGGATGTCGACCGTCTGGTTGCGCCCGGCCTGCAGCACCCCGGTCAGCGCGCTGGTGACAATGATCTGCAGGAGGCTGGTCCCGACCACGACATTGGCGGGCATCCGCAGCACATAGATCATCGCGGGCACCAGGATGAAGCCGCCCCCAACCCCCATGATCGCCGAAAGCACGCCCACGAAGGCGCCCAGCAGGATCGGCGGGATGACACTGATGTAGAGCCGAGAGCGCGGGAAACGCAGCTTCAGCGGCAGGCCGTAGAGCCAGGGTGGCCGGCGGTCAGGTCGTGGCCGCGGCGGGGCGTTGCGCCGGCGGCGCAGGATCGCGCCCACCGACTCCCAGAACATCAGCCCGCCGATGATCCCCAGGAAGATCAGATACGACAGCGCCACCACCAGGTCCGCCTGGCCCAGCAGGCGCAGCCAGCGGAACAGCTCCACGCCCGCGACCGAGCCCAAGGCGCCGCCGGCCGCCAGCACCCCGCCCATGCGGAAGTCCACCGCGCGCTTGCGGCCATAGGACAGCACGCTCGACATGGACGAGGCGGCCACATGGTTGGACATGCTGGCCACGGCCACCGCCGGCGGAATGCCGAGGAAGACGAGCACCGGGGTCATCAGGAACCCGCCGCCGATGCCGAACAGGCCGGAGATGAAGCCCACCAGGGCGCCCAGCGCCACCAGCAGCGGGGCGTTCACGGACACCTCGGCGATGGGCAGGTAGAGGTCCAAACGTCGCCTCTTCAGCCGAGACCGGCCGCCACGCCCTGTCCCTCTTGGCGGCTCAACGCGAGAAGACGGAGAGCCGGGAAACGGTGGTGGGGTCGAGCGCGCCGGTGGCCGCCAGGCCCTGGTCGCGCTGATAAGCGCTCACGGCCAGCTTGAGATCCCGGGAATTCGCGCCGTCAGACTTGCCCTTGTAGTAGCCGAGGCGGCCGAGAATCGCCTGGGCCGCGACGACCGAAGAACCGTAGGCCTGGTTCACCGTAGTGGGCGCCGCGCCGCCGGACTCAAAGGCGCTGGCCTGGCCCTCCGCCTGGGCGAGCTGCGCGGCCGACAGCCTGCCCTCAAGCTCAAGCGCACTTGCTCGGCCCTGGCTGTCACCAGCGTTGGCGGCGACGGTGAACCACTTGTAGGCCAGGGTCAGGTCACGCGGCACGCCGGAGCCCGACTGGTAGAGCAGGCCCAGGTTGTATTGCGAATCCACCACCCCGTGCTGGGCCGCCTTGGTGAACCACTGGGCCGCCGCCGCGGTGTCCTGGGGGCCGCCTTCGCCGCGGAAATAGTAGAGGGCCAGGTTGTGCATGGCGCTCGCGTCGCCGGCTTCGGCGGCCCGCTGGGTCCAGCGCCGGGCCTCGCCGAGATTCAGGGTCACCCCGGCCTGGCCGACCTCGTAGAGGCGAGCCAAGTACATCTGCGACGGGGTGTGGCCGCTCTCGGCGATGGCCTTCAGCTTGGCGAGCGCGCCAGGCTGCCCATGCTCCACCGCGGCGGCGACTTTGACGTAGTCGGCCCCGGCTCCGTCGCGCTGAGGCGCGGCGTTGTCCGGCGAGGCCGCCGCCGGCAGGGCGCGGGCTACTGCGGCGGTGATCAACGGCGGCGCGGTTGGGTCTGGCGTCAGGGCGACCGCGGCGCGCGGAGCCTCGGGGAACGGCAGGCCTTGGCGGGCCGGGTGGTTGGCCGCAGGGCCCTCCATCAGCACAACGCCGGCGGCGCCTACGCTGAGGAACGCCGCGCCGCCGGCCACCATCAGGGCGGTCTGCCAGGTGGACGCCGGCCGTGTCTTCAGCGTGCCGAACAGGCCGCCAGCGCGCATGCGCTGGGGCCGGCGCTCAGCCCGCGAAATCTTGGGCCGCGGCGCGGCGGCGGCGGCGCGGGCGGCGGCGCGCGCCTGGTCGATCACTTCCCGGGTCGAAAGCTGCGGCGCGGCCGGAGCAAGCGTCGGTTCGTCCTCATCGGACGCAGCCTCGCGCAGCGCCGGCGCGAAATCATCCGCGGCGTCCAGCTCGGTCTCAGCTTCGGTCTCGGCCGCCGTCTCGGTCTCCGTTTCCGCGATCGGCGCAAACCCACCGGCCGGCGCGAAGGCGTCGACGTGAGCGAAGTCCTCTTCGCTGAAGGCCGGGTTGCTGGGATCGAGCGCCGGCTGGCTGACCGGTTCGGCGCGGGAGAAGAGCTCCGCCCCGAAGACCGCCGGCGCGGCCGGCAGGTCACCCTCGCCTTCGCCCAGCTGCGCCGGCAGCGCAGTCGCCCCGAAGACCGTGGCGGCCGTCGGTGGCGCATCGCCGAGCCGGGCCCCTGCGGTCTCCAGCAGCCGGGCTGTGCGCTCCTCGCTCTGCCGGATGCGCTCGGCCAGGTCGCTCGCGGCCCGCTCGTGGCGTTGCTCGATCCGCACCGTCACCTTGGCCACCTGCTCCCCGACATCATCTATGGCCTGGGCCGCGCGGCGTTCGGACTGGATAATGCGGTCGGTCAGCCGTTCGGTGATCTTGCCGATCTCCGCACCCAGCCGCTCCAGCGCCTCGGCGTGAAGCTGGTCGGTGCGGCCGAGACGGTTTTCCACCGCGCCGGCGATCCGGGCGATCTCGCCGCCCACCTGCTCGATGGCCTCGGCGCTACGCTGCTCGGCGCTCTGGACCCGCCTGTTCAGGGTCTCCGCCATGGTCAGGACCTCACGGCCCATGGTCTCGATGGCATGGGCGGACCGGGCATCTGCGGCGGCCATCTGCTCGGCCATCTGGCCCAGCCTCTCCTCCACCAGCCCAGGCCCGGCGGCGGTCATCCGCTCGGCGATCTCCGTCCGCGCGTCCTCGACCCGGCGGGAAAGATCGTCGGCCAGGGAGGCCAGCCGCTGGTCCATGTCCCCGCGGACGCTGCTGTCGGCGGCGTACATGCGCTGGTCCAACTGGACGAGGCTGTCGCGCAGGGAATTCAGGGCGTCGCCCGTATGCGCCTCGGCGGCGGCCAGCCGCTGCGCCAGGTGCGAGACCGCCTCGGCGATCACCACCGCGGGGTCGGCGTCGCCCGGTGCGCTGGCCAGCCGCGCTTCCAGGTCGGCCAGGGTGGAGCGGGTGCGCTCCTCGCCAGCGGCGACCTGGCCGGCCACGCGGCTGACCTGCTCCTCCAGCGCCTTGACCGCCTCGGCCGAACGCGGCCCGCCAAGCTCGCTCTCCATGCGGCGCATGCGGTCGGCGGCGCGGGCCTGTTCGGCCGCCAGTTGTTCGGCAGCGGCGTCAAAGCGGGTGGCTACGGCCAGATGCTCGCGCTCGGCCGTCTCGATGCGCGCCATCGCATGGCGCACGGAATGTTCGACACCGGAAATGGCCAGGCCCGTGCGGGTCTCCGAGGCCTCGATGCGGTCGGTCAGCCGGTCGAGGGCGAACGCAACACGCCCCAGTTCGTCTGGCCGCACGCTGTGGGTGGGGGCGCTGTAGGTCGCAGACGACATGTACGACTTCGGCGCCTCGATCGCGACCCGGACCGGCCGCGCGCTGAAATGCTCCTCGGAGGTGATGTCCTCCGGCATGTCGTCTTCTAGAATAATTCGGTTAAGCCATTCCCCCAGAGTCATTCCAGAACGCCGGGCAAGCTCCTTTGCGACCTCCCGGGCCTTCGGATCGATCCCCTTGACGCTCCAGGGCGCCGCCGCCGTCATCGAATCGCCCTCCCTGGACATGGCAACGCTAGCACCTTGAATTGGGGTGTAAACGAAAGCCTAACGCAACATGTAGTAGTTGGGGGCTTTGAACTGTGGACGGAATTTTTCGCAGGCGCGCTGACGGCTTCCGTTTCGGCGACCGCCCTGCGATACGGCGTCGCATATGGATATGCCCCTGACATTAGGTCTTTCGGCAGGCTTTTTCGCCCTCGCCGCCTTCGCCGGCTGGCGTGGCGCGCGCCCGTTCGACCCGCATCGCGGACCGCGTCTGGCGCCGTGGCGTTTCATCATGCTCCTGGCGGCCGCGGTGACGCTGTTCCTGCTCGGCCACGCTGTCCACATGCTGACTGCGGGCGTCCAGGACACCTGAGAATCGCGCCATCGCCGGCCCGCGGCATCAGCCTCGCGATCGACCGCAACCGGAAGGGCTAGCAGACCGCCTCCGTAATGGTCGGCTTTGATCTCGACGAGGCGGGAGGATGCTGATTCACTTCGGGGATGAGCAAGACCTTCCGTCCGTGGCCGGTTGACCAGGCCCAGCTGCTTCCGCCGTCTGTGAGTGATTTTGT
>DASRRU010000296.1:0-11500 GCA_035656795.1 Phenylobacterium sp.
CACGCCGGCGCGGCGGGATCGGTGCGGGCTGGGGGGTCGGCCGCCCAGGCCAAGGCCGGCCAGCCCTGGACCCTGACCCTGGACGCCCGGGCAGACAGGTTCGCGACCGGCTACCCGGAGCTTGACCGGCTGCTGGGCGGCAAGCCGATGCTGAAGGCGCAAGCGAACCTGCAGGACCGGCGCCTGGCCGTGGGTTCCGCCAGCCTGAGCGGGGCGTCACTCAATGCGACCACAGCCGGTGTCCTGGCGCCAGGCGGCGGCCTGACCTTCAAGCTCGACTGGAGCGCCGAGGGGCCGTTCCGCGCGGGTCCCGTCGAGGTCGCTGGAAAGGCCCGGGGCTCCGGCGCCATTACCGGCAGCCTGGCCGCCCCCCGCACGGACCTGCAAGCCGACCTGGCGTCCATCGATGCGCCGCGTCTTGCGCTGAAGGACGCCCACCTGACCCTGAGCTTCCTGCACAATCCGGATGGATCGAGCGGGACCGCTGCGCTGACCGCCGCCAGCGAATACGGCCCCGCCCGGGCGCACTCGGACTTTCGATTCCCCGAGGGGGGCCTGGACCTGACCGGGCTGTCGCTGGACGCGGGCGGGGTGAGGGCCACGGGATCGCTTTCACTGCGCAATCAGGCGCCCTCGGCGGCGGACCTGGAGTTGACCGTGACCCGCGGCGCCTGGCTGGACGCCGGGCGGATCGCCGGGACGGTGCGGATCGCCGACGCCGCGGGCGGCGCGCGCGCCACGGCCAATCTGACCGCCGAGGATGTCCGCCTGCCGGGATCGGCGGTGACGGTGCGCGCGGCCAAGGTCACGGCCGACGGGCCCATGGGGAAGCTGCCCTATGTCGCGCAGGCGACCGGCGAGTCAGACGGCGGCGCCTGGGGCCTGAACGGGCGCGGTGTGCTCTCCGAGGCCAAGCCGGGCTATGCGGCGAGCTTCGACGGACAGGGGCGGCTAGGCGGGCGGGAGCTGCGCACCCTGGAGACGGCCCAGGTGCGGTTCGGGGGGCCGGAGCGAAGCGCGCAGCTGAAGCTGGCGACCTCTGATGGCGGGCGCATCGATTTCGGCGGGCGGCTGACCGACGCAGGAACCGACGTGCGCGCCGAGGTGGCCGGTCTGACCCTCGGCCTGCTGGACGAAGACCTGGCGGGGCGCACCGACGCAACCCTTAGCCTGCAGGGCCGCGGGTCGCGGCTGGACGGGACGCTGGAGGCCAAGCTGGTCGGCGCGCGGGGCCGTGGGACAGCGGCGGCGTCGGGGATCGATGGGGTGGTCCATGGCAAGCTGACCGACGGGGCGATGTCGCTCGACATGACCGTCCAGAACGCCCAGGGGCTTAGCGCCAACGGCAGTGTGGTGTTGCCGGCCGAGGCCTCGGCGGCGCCCTTCCGTATCGCCATCTCCCGCCGGCTGCCGATACGCGGCACGTTTGCCGCCCAGGGCGAGGTGCGCCCCTTGTGGGACCTGCTGGTCGGCGGCGAGCGCAGCCTGGCCGGCAAGGTGATCGCCGAGGGGACTCTTGGCGGGACGCTGAACGACCCCAACGCCTTCGGCCAGATCAGCGTCGCCAATGGGCGGTTCGACGACGGGGCGACCGGGCTCTCGCTGCGAAGCGTGGCGCTGAAGGCGGATTTCGCCCGTAACGCCGTCAATGTGACCGAGGCCGCCGGCGTGGACGGTCACGGCGGTTCGGTCTCCGGCTCGGGCACGATCAGCCTGGCGCGCGAAGGCGCCTCCAGCTTCCGGCTCGACCTCAAGGGCTTTCGCCTGATCGACAACGACCTGGCCACCGCCTCGGCCACCGGACGGGCGGCCATCGACCGCGCCGCGGACGGCAAGGTGCGGCTCTCCGGCGCACTGACCATTGACCGGGCCGACGTGGCCGCGCGCCTGCCGACGCCCTCGGGCGTGGTGCTCATGGAGGTGGTGGAGAAGCATCGTCCGGCCGACCTGCCGACGTCCCTGCCGCCGGCCGGCCTTTCCGGGCAGGGCTGGGCGATGGACATGACGCTCAAGGCGCCGCGAGGGGTGTTCCTGAAGGGGCACGGCCTGGACGCCGAGCTGTCGCTGGACGCCCATGTCCGGGGCTCCACCAACCACCCGGACCTCAGCGGCACGGCCCGTGTGGTGCGGGGTGACTACGACTTCGCCGGCAAACGCTTCGAGTTCGACACCTCCAGCGTGGTGTATCTTTCGACGCGGGCCGAGCAGGTGCGTCTCGACCTCACCGCGACACGCGACGATCCGACGCTGACCGCCTCGGTGCGCATCCGGGGCACCGCGGCGCGGCCGGAGATCACGCTGACCTCGACGCCCAGCCTGCCCAACGACGAGGTGCTGAGCCAGGTGCTGTTCGGCCGCACGGCGTCGCAGCTGTCGCCGCTGGAGGCGGCGCAGCTGGCCTCTGCGCTCACCTCGTTGGCGCGCGGCGGCGGGCTCGACGTGATCGGCAACCTGCGCACCTTCGCCGGCCTCGATCGCCTGGCGCTGGGCGGCGGCGACGCGACCTCAGGCGCCATGAGCATTTCCGGCGGCAAGTATGTGACCGACAACGTCTATCTGGAGTTGACGGGCGGTGGGCGAGACGGCGGGGCGGCGCAGGTGGAATGGCGCGTGAGACGCAACCTGTCGATCCTGAGCAGGGTTGGCGGGCAGGGCGACGGCCGGCTCGCGGTGCGGTGGCGGCGCGATTACTGAGTTGCGTGCTGGGCGGCGTAGGCCTGGGTCCCGCGGGTGAAGACCCGGTCTGTCGGCAGGATCTCGGCGATGGGGATGTCGCCGGTCTGCTCGAGGCGGTCGTAGATGGCGGCGAAGTCCTGCAGGGTGGCGTCGAGCAGGGCCTGCAGCGACGGGACCACGAAATAGACCTGCTGGAAGTCGTCGATCCGGTAGGGCGTGCGCATCACCCGCTCCAGGTCGAACCCCAGTCGGTTGGGCGAGGGGTCGTCCAGGGCGAAGATCGATTCCGCCCGGCTGGAGACGATGCCCGCGCCATAGATCCGCGCGCCCTGCGGCGTCTGCAGCAGGCCGAATTCCACAGTGTACCAGTAGAGGCGGGCGAGGTTGGCGAGCTGGCCACGCTGCATCGCCCGAAGGCCGCCCCGGCCATAGGCCTGCATGTAGTCGGCGAACAGCGGGTCGGTGAGCATCGGCACGTGGCCGAAGACATCGTGGAAGATGTCCGGCTCCTGCAGGTAATCCAGTTCCTGCGGCTTGCGGATGAACTGGCCGGCCGGGAAGCGACGATTGGCCAGGTGGTCGAAAAATACCTCGTCAGGAACCAGGCCCGGGACGGCGACGACACTCCAACCGGTGAGGCGGCCGAGCTCGACGTTCACCCGCGCGAAGTCCGGGATGCCGGATCGGTGGAGGTCCAGCGCTTCCAGCCCCCTGAGGAACGGATCGCAGGCGCGGCCGGGGAGAAGCGACGTCTGGCGCTCATAGAGGGTCATCCAGACCCGGTGCTCGGCGTCAGTGTAGCCGGCCCAGCCCTGATCGATCGTCCAGTCGGCCGACGCTCCGGGCGGCGGGCCGTGGGTAAAGCCGTCGGCGCTCATGCCGCAAGAATGGCCCTGTTTGCCGGGAAGTTCCGTTCTGAGTTGGCCGTCTGGGGCGGGCGCCGCGGGAAGATCATCTCCCCAGGTGACGCTCGGCGCATAATTCGCCCACTTGTGGGCTGTGGTTCGCCTCGCAATTGCCACCGTGCGACCTTCCAGACTAAGGCTCGGGTCGAGTGGGGTCGGATTGCTGAGACGAAGTTCCTTTCTGGTGGGCGCGCTCGCCCTGGCGTGGGCGCTGACGAGTTCGGCCCAGGCGCAGACGGGGCCGGCCGCCCTTGGCGTCGCCGCCGATCCCACGCTGGTGCGGTGGGACCCGGCGATCCGCTATGGCGTGCTGCCCAACGGGCTGCGCTACGCCGTGCAGCGCGGCAGCCTGCCCAAGGGCGCCTTGTCGCTGCGGCTCGGGATCGGGGTCGGCAGTTTCGACGAGGCGGACGATGAGCGCGGCGCCGCGCACATGGTCGAGCACCTGGCCTTCGACGGGACCCGCTCGTTCCCCGAGCATCAGCTCGACCTGATCTTCGCCCCGCTTCACGTCACGTTCGCGCACGACCGCAACGCCTCCAGCGACCTGAAGCAGACCGTCTACCAGCTCGACCTGCAGTCCACCGACGCCAGCGGCCTGGACGTGGCGACCAGGTGGCTGCGCGACGTGGCCGACGGCCTCAACTTCACAGATGCCGCGGTGGCCCGGGAGCGGACGGCCATGGAGGGCGAGCGGCGGGCGCGCGCCGCCGATGTCCTGCGGGTGCTGCGTGGCAAGATGGACGCCTTTGAAGACGGCAGCCTGCGCTCCGGCGCCCGCTCGACCCCCCTGGGGACGCCGGAGAGCCTGACGGCGATGACGCCAGCCCGGCTGAAGGCCTTCTATGACCACTGGTACCGGCCGGACAACGCCTCCGTGGTGCTGGTCGGCGACCTGCCGCCTGATGTGCTGGAGCAGAAGGTAAAGGCGGTGTTCGGCGACTGGGCGCCCCGCGGCCCCGCGGGCGAGCGCGCTCCGCGCGCGCCGCCGGTAGCCATAAGGGGGGCGGAGGCCCTGGTGCTGAGCGAGGGGAACCTCCCGGCTATCGCCGGCATCTGCCAGGTCGCAGCGCCGGAGGCGGGCGGCTCGCCGGACCAGCGCCTCCACGCCCTGCTGCTGCGCGGCCTCTGGGAGGCGATTCTGCAGCAGCGGATCAATGTGCTGAAGTCGCGCAAGGACGCGCCCTTCCTTGAGGCCACCATCAGCGACGACGCGCGGCCGGACTCGCTGAAGAGCTGTGTCGGGATCATCCCGATGCCAGGCGAGGAGGTCCGCGCCGTCGGCATGATCGAGGCCGAGATCCGCCGTTTCGGCGCCGAGGGCCCGACAGAGGACGAGACCGACGCGGGCCTGGAGCAGGTGCGCGCCTCGGTGCGCGGGTCGATCGCCGGCAATGCCGACGCCTCGCGAGACCGGGCCACCAAGGTGCTCGACCGCACCCTGGACGGCATGCCGCAGCTGGCCCCGCGCGAGGGCCTGCGCGCCTTCGACGTGCTGATGGAGGACACCCGGCCCGCCACCGTGCGCGCCGCCTTCGCCCGGGACTGGTCCGGATGGGGCCCTCTGGCGCCGATAAATTCCCCACGGCCGCTGTCGGCGGACGATATCAAGACGGCCATGACCGGCGACGCCTACAAATCGACGGGGGCGAAGTGATGCGCGCGCGCACCCTCGCGATCATCTGCGCTGCGGCCCTGGGTCTCGCGGACGCGGCCCAGGCGGCGACCCGGGAAGAGCTGACCAAGGCCGCCGAGGCCTATCGCGCCCAGCTGCGGGCCGAGCCCAACAATCCCGACCTGCACGCGGCGCTGGGCGAGACCCTAGAATCCCTGGGCGACGCTGCCGGGGCGATGGCCGAGTACGAACGCGGCCTGCGCGGTCCCGGCGACACCCACCGCGCCTTGATCGACCATGGCCAGCTGCTGGTCCGCCAGGGCCGGTTCGACGAGGGCCGCAAGGACTTCAACCGCGCGCTGGGCCAGAATTCGAAGGACGTCGAGGCCCTGACCGCCCGCGGCCACAGCTGGGTCGCCGAGGGCAAGAACAAGAAGGCCCGCGCGGCGCTGGACGACTTCAACGAGGCCCTGTCGATCCGACCCAATGACGGGGCGGCGCTCAATGCGCGCGGCAGCTTCTACCTCGCCGAGCTGAAGCCGGACCTGGCGATCAACGACTTCAACAAGGCGCTGGCGGCGACGCCCAACGATGACGTCCTGCTCTACAATCGCGGCGTCGCCTGGAAACAGCTCAACCGCTACGACCGCGCCTTGCGCGACTTCAACGCGGCCCTGCGCATTACGCCCGGCGACGCGATGACCCTGGCCGCCAAGGGCGACGCCTACCGCCAGCTCGGCGACCTGTTGCTGGCGCGGGAGTTCTACGACGCGGCCCTGAAGGCCGATCCGGGCAACGCCTTGGCATGGGAGGCTCGCGGAGAGATCCGCACGACTCTGGGCGACAGCGCCGGCGGCGGCGCCGACAAGGCGCAGGCCAAGAAGCTCAACCCGGCGGTGGAAGCCTCGTCGTGAAGGCCTAGTGGCTGATGCGCGGGCGCAGCTTGTACTGCCCCTCGCGGAAGGACTCGAACAGCATCGCAGCTTGCGGATGGCCGACCGGCTGGCCGGTGTCGTCCGGGAGCAGGTTCTGCTCGGAGACGTAGGCCACGTAGGAGCTTTCATCGTTCTCAGCCAGCAAGTGATAGAAGGGCTGGTCCTTGTGCGGCCGGATGTTTTCGGGAATCGACAGCCAGTACTCCTCGGTGTTCGAGAAGGTGGGGTCGACGTCGAAGATCACGCCGCGGAACGGATAGACGCGGTGACGCACGACCTGCCCGATGGCGAATTTTGCGCTGTGCGTATTCATGGGGCGAATCTACTACGCGTCTCCTAACTGGGAGGTGAACGTAGCGTTCAAAACCTTCCGTTCAAGGCCGAGCCTTCCGAGAGGCGATCGGGCTTGCTAAGCTTGTCCCCGAAGTGAGGCGCGCTCATGGCGCCTGCGAGGGACGGGCATCGGTCCATGACAGAGGCGCCGCGAGCGCCCGAAGCCACCTTACGTGGCCGGGAGAGATCTACGGAGGAGCCTGCCTGCTATGGGGCGCTGGACCTCGGGACCAACAATTGCCGCCTGCTGATCGCCACGCCCCAGGGGCCTGGCGGGTTTCGCGTGATCGAGGCCTTTTCGCGAATCGTCCGCCTGGGAGAGGGCCTGAGCGCGTCCGGACGGCTCTCCGAGGCGGCCATGGAGCGGGCCATGGCGGCCCTGAAGGTCAGCGCCGAGAAGCTGCGCCGCCGCCGGGTGCTGCGCGTGCGCGCCATCGCCACCCAAGCCTGCCGCATGGCCGAGAACGGCCAAGCCTTCATCGATCAGGTGTTCGCCGAGACGGGACTGCGGTTGCAGATCATCCCGCCGCAGGAGGAGGCGCGCCTGTCGGTGGCCGGCTGCCTCAACCTGATCGACCGCAACGCCGACGCGGCCCTGGTGGTCGATGTGGGTGGCGGCTCGACGGAGCTGTCCTGGGTAGAGCTTAAGGGCGCGCCCCCGACGGGCATGCCGCCATTGCGGGCCTGGCTCTCGGTGCCGATCGGGGTGGTGACCCTGGCCGAGCAATTCCCCGAGGGCGACGTGGCCACGGAGGGCTGGTTCCGGGCCATGGTCGATACGGTCAAGATCGAGATCGCGGCGTTTCGCCGCGCCGATTCCCTGCGCGAGGTGTTCGACGCCGATCGCGCCCACCTGATCGGCACCTCCGGCGCCATCACCAGCCTGGCGGGCCTTCACCTGGAGCTGCCGCGCTATGACCGCAACCGCGTCGACGGCATCTGGATGACCCGCGACGACTGCGACGCTGCGGCGGGCAAGCTGCTGTCGCTGAACGCCCGCGAGCGCGCCGATCAGCCCTGCATCGGGCCGGACCGGGCGGACCTGGTGCTGGCGGGCGCGGCGATCCTTCAGGCCGTGCAGGAGCTGTGGCCTTGCAGCCGGGTGCGGGTCGCCGACCGCGGCCTGCGTGAAGGCATATTGCTCTCCCTCATGGCGGACCGTGGTAGTCGTCACCGGCGCCGCCGCCGCCGGGGCCCGCGTCGCGCACAGGCCGCCGAATGAGTGACGATCCGCCCCCCCGCAAACGCATGGTCAAGCCGCCCACGGGCGGGACGGAGGCCGGCCGTGTCGTGCCCGAGCGGCTGAAGACCGCCTGGAAGCGCACGCCCTCGCAGCAGGCCTGGCTGTCGCGCCAGATCAACGACCCCTTCGCCGCCAAGGCCCGAGCCCACGGCTATCGCTCCCGCGCGGCCTACAAGCTCACCGAGCTCGACGACAAGCTGCGCCTGCTGAAGCCCGGCGCCCGGGTCGTCGACCTGGGCGCAGCGCCCGGCGGCTGGACCCAGGTGGCGCTGGAGCGCGGCGTGACCCACATCGTGGGCGTCGACCTGCTGCCGGTCGATCCGCTGCCGCCGGCCATCATCCTGGAGATGGACTTCACCGACCCGGCCTGCGGCCCCGAGCTCATCCGCCTGCTGGGCGGCGCGCCGGACCTGGTCATGTCGGACATCGCCCCCAACACCGTCGGCCACCGCCAGACCGACCACCTGCGGATCGTCGGGCTGATCGAAGCCGGCGTCGACTTCGCCATCGAGGTGCTGAAGCCCGGCGGCGCCTTCGTCGCCAAGGCCTTCCAGGGCGGAGAGACGGCCGAGGTGATCGGGACGCTGAAGCGCCACTTCGCGGATGTGAAGACCGTGAAGCCCAAGGCCAGCCGGTCGGACAGTTCGGAGCTCTACCTGGTGGCGACGGGGTTCAAGGGGCGGTGAGAATGGCGAAACGATCCGACGACCTTCCCGCCTGGTTGTAGATCGCCCTCGCTGTCTGCGTCGTCATTGGTCTTGGGATCGGTCTCTGGTTCGTCATGGCCGCCGGTTGCTCAGCGAACAATTCGGCCTGTCCCTAGCCGCCGATGGGTGGTCCTGGCATCCTGCCGCCTTGCCCCACCAGCCACCTCCGGAACGCCGCGAGGGCCCGGCTCTCGCCCCCTGGCGCGGCCAACAAGGCGAAGGCGCTCTCGGCGCGGCGGAAGCCCAAGGGCGCGACCAGTCGACCTTCGGCGATTTCCTCGGCGACGAGAGGCCAGGAGATGATCGCCACGCCCAGGCCGGCGAGGGCGGCGTCCAAGGCATAGTGGACGTGGGCGAAGGGCTGCTCCGGCGCCGGCGATAGCTCGATGCCGCCGAGCTCGGCCCAGATGGCCCAACCTTGCGGATGGGACTGGGCGGAGAGGCGCGGCGCGGACAGCGGATCGGCGGCGAAGCGCTCGGCTAGCGCGGGGGTCATCACCGGGCCGGTGTAGTTCTGGACGAAGGACGTCACGAGCGGGTCAGCGAGGCGCGCGGCCTGGGCGATGCGCACCACCGCCTGGGCGCCCCGGTGGGAGGTGGCCTGCGAGGGCAGTTCCTCCAGGTGCAGGTGGATTTCCGGATGCCGCGCCGCGAAGTCGCCAAGGCGCGGGATCAGCCACTTCACCGCCACGCTGGCGTTGACCGCCAGGTGCAGGTCCTCGCCGTCGCTTTTCAGCCGGCGTACGGCCGCGGCGATGCCGTCGAAGGCATCGGTCAGCGCGGGCAGCAGCTCCTGGCCAGCGGGCGTCAGCGTCAGGCGGTGCTTCGGCCCCTGGAAGAGGCGTACGCCCAGCACGGCCTCGAGCGCCTTTACCTGTCGGCTGACGGCGCTGTGGGTGACGTTGAGCTCCTCGGCCGCCAGCGTCGCGCGGCCCGTCCGCGCCATGGCCTCGAAGGCGCGCAGCGCGTTCAGGGAGGGCAAGGATATCGATGTGAGGTTATCGAACATCTGACGCCATATATGTCGATTTACGCGCATCCACAAAGCGCGCATGCACGGATATGGAGCTGTCCCCTAGCACCCACCGGCCGCAGGCGGCGGTCGTCGCAAGCCTCGGGCTCGACCGGATGCTGTCCTTCGGCTCCTCCGTCTTCACGCTCTGCCAGACCCTGTTCGCCAAGGCCGTTGGCCCTTCCGGACGCGCGCGGGTCATGGCGGGCCAGCCGCCAAGGTTGGATCCCCCGGCGAAGCCGCCACGCGAGGAAGCCTGGCGCAGCTACGCCGTCTATTCGGGCGCGCTCAGCCTGCGTCACCACAAATCATCCGGGAGATATCCATGACGATCCGCCAGCCCTTGCCCCTGGAGCCGTCGGACGCGTATAGGCAGCCCGCAAAACGAGGTGTCTCAATGGAGATTCGCGAAGGGCTTACCTTCGACGATGTTTTGCTCGAACCCGGCCCGTCCGATGTGATGCCCACCCAGGTGGATGTCGCGACCCGGTTCACGCGAGAGATCAATCTGAACATACCGCTGGTGTCCGCCGCTATGGACACGGTGACCGAAAGCCGGCTGGCCATCGCCATGGCCCAGAACGGCGGCATGGGCATCCTGCACCGCAACTTCACGGTGGATGAGCAGGCCGACCAGGTCCGCGAGGTGAAGCGGTATGAAAGCGGCATGGTCATCAATCCGCTGACCATTTCTCCGGACACGCCGCTGAGCGAGATCCGCGAGATCAAGGCCCGGCGGAAGATCTCCGGCTTTCCGGTGGTCGACGCCAAGGGCAAGCTTTGCGGCATCCTGACCAACCGCGACATGCGCTTCGAGGGCAGCGGCGACGTGCCCGCCAAGTCGCTGATGACGCATGAGAACCTGATCACGGTGAAGGAGGGCGTCAGCCAGGCCGAGGCCCGCGACCTGCTGCGCCGCCATAAGATCGAACGCCTGATCGTGGTCGACGACGATTACCGCGCCGTGGGCCTGATCACGGTCAAGGACATGGAGAAGTCCGAGGCTCATCCCCACGCCGCCAAGGACGCTCAGGGCCGTCTGCTGGTCGGCGCGGCCTCCACGGTGGGCGACGCCGGTTATGAGCGGTCGATGGCCCTCGTTGACGCCGGGGTGGACGTGGTGGTGATCGACACCGCCCACGGCCACAACGCCGACGTGGCCAGGGCGGTCGGGCGCATCAAGCGCGAGACCAACCAGGTGCAGATCGTGGCCGGCAACGTCGCCACCTACGACGGCGCGCGCGCCCTGATCGACGCCGGCGCCGATGCGGTGAAGGTGGGGATCGGTCCCGGCTCAATCTGCACCACGCGGATCGTGGCTGGTGTGGGCGTACCGCAGTTGACCGCCATCGCCGACGCGGTGCGCGCGGCCGCGGGCTCCGACGTGCCGGTGATCGCCGACGGCGGGATCAAATACTCCGGCGACCTGGCCAAGGCGCTCGCCATGGGGGCCTCGGTCGCCATGATGGGTTCGGTCTTCGCCGGCGTCGATGAGGCGCCGGGCGAGGTGTTCCTCTACCAGGGGCGCTCCTACAAGACCTACCGCGGCATGGGCTCGCTGGGCGCCATGGCCCGCGGGTCGGCGGACCGCTACTTCCAGAAGGACGTTTCCGACGCGCTCAAGCTGGTGCCGGAAGGGATCGAGGGGCAGGTGCCGTACAAGGGCCCGATCTCGCCGATCCTGCACCAGATGGTCGGCGGCCTGCGCGCCGCCATGGGCTATGTCGGCGCCGCCAACCTGCTCGAATTCCGCACCCGGGCGCGGTTCATCCGCATCACCGGCGCGGGCCTGCGCGAGAGCCACGTCCACGACGTGATGATCACGCGCGAGGCGCCCAACTATCCGAGCCCCGTCTAGGGCCGGCTCAAGTCTCGAACGCCAGCCGGCCGATCCCGAGCCGGCGGCGCAACCGGGGGAGGCGACTATGGGTGCAATGGTTCCTGTTGAGTTGCAGCTTCTGTTGGCGGCCGTGATCATCGGCCTGGTGCAGATCGTCTGGGCCGCGGTGGCGGGCAGCGGCGGCGAGCGCGACTTCGCCTGGCTGTCGGGGCCGCGCGATGACGCCAAGCCGGT
>DASRRU010000297.1:0-6675 GCA_035656795.1 Phenylobacterium sp.
GCCATCGGCGGTCCCGTCATAGGGTTCACGATGCACATGGGCGCGGCTGGCCTAGGCGGCTTGATCGGCGGTTGTTGCCTGATGGGATACGCCTACTTCAAGCGCCGGACACCCAATGCCTAAGGGCCCCCAAGGACAGAAACGTCCCGGCTGAACGGGGTAGCCTGCCGCCATGCACAGGGATCCAGAGGCCGTGCACGACCTCGCGCCGCACCCGGGCAACGTGCTGCTCAGGGACTTCATGCAGCCCCGCGGGCTGACCGGCCGCGGGCTGGCGAAGGCGATGGGCCTTAAGGACGGCACGCTGATCAATGGCGTCCTTCGGCAAGAGCGGAGCATCACGGCGGCGCACGCGCTGCGCCTGGCCAGGGCGTTGGGCACCAGCCCTGAGTTCTGGCTCGACCTGCAGCGCGACTATGATCTTGGGGTGGCCGCAATCGAGAACGGCGGAGCGTTCGCGGCGATCAAGGTAATACCCCGCTCTGAGGATGACGATCAGATGCGTGGTGTCGGATCGACCCGGCAGCAACGATCTTCAGGCAGCAGCGCAAGGGCTGATCAGCGGAAGGCGCCGACGGCCAAGCTCGCCTACACCGTGGCAGAGGCGGTGGCCCTCCTCCCTTGGAAGAAGACCAAGGTCTACGAGCTCATCAGAAGCGGTGAGCTGCCGTCGCGGCTCAAGTTCAACCGGCGCTACGTGATGCACGAGGACCTGGTGGCGCTGTTGCTCGCAGGTCCGGTCGACAGACCATAGGCCGGTGAACCCGCGCGCGCGTTGGGCGGCAAAGTGCGCAAGCCGTCATCTGCCGTCCGCGTGCGGGCAGTTCACCAAGGGCGACAAGGCCGGATCGAACCTGTCGCCGGCGGAGAAGCTTCTGGGGACCCGGCCGGCGCCGGCGCGCGTGCAAAACCCGGAGCGTGTCGCCCACGGCGCCCAGGAACGGACCCGTCGTCGATGGAAGGCGCTGAAGCACCACGAGGCGACGGACTAGGCGGGCCGCAAAGGCGTACAGCGCCCAATCCCGGTCGACTACGACCCGTTCGTGCGGTGAGGCGTGCTCGGCCGCCGGCTAGCGCCACTCGGTCGGCATGAACGGGAGCGGGCCACCCCATGGCGCTTCCCAGCGACCTGGTCTGCTTAGGTTGGTACCATTCGCGTCGGCCCGTCTGATCGCCGTGCGCCAGCGGGCTCGCGACTGGTTGCTGGCATCACGAACGAGGATCTCGGGACCATAGTCCAGCGGTGGGTCTGAGGCTCCGCCTGACTTCGGCGCGGTGACGATTGGGTTCCAAGGGGCCATGTGAGTCTCCTTTGGCCATTGCGAGGAGAATCATCATGCCGTGGCGCGAGCCCGCGCTGTATCCCGGTCCCTGCCGCCTCGCGGCGAGACGCGTCGGGCGGCCGCCGCTCGTGTTGCCGCGCAGCGGGCTCAAAACCACGACCGGCAGCGAACGCCAGGATCAATCGTCGGGCAGTTGACCATCCTTCGGGGGAAACAGGTCCAGACCACTCCCCATGAGCCGGACTACTGGTACGCTCTGTAGGTCGCTCTCGAAGGCCAACTGGACGTAGTCGCCGTCCACCCAGCCCACGTCCGCGGATGCTCTTCCGACCAGGCAGAAATCAAGATCCTCGCTCGGCATGACCACCTGAAGAGTGGGAGGAAGTTTGCTGAGGGCGGCGATCAATTCAGCAACAGTCATCCGCGCAGCTCCCTGTGGCTGGCCCTGTCGTCAGGGCTGAACGGGGGGACCTCGCAGCCCCTGTTGTCGGCGGTCATCGGTTCGTAGGCCATGGCCCGATACTAGCCCCGCGCGCCCCGGCGCCTAGTCTGGCGGTCAGACCGGCCTCGGCCCTCGCCGGCGGCTGGCCCGTAGGATCTACGCCGCCCGAAGCCTGTCCTCGCGAGCAGGCCGGTTGTTCAGCTCAGCCACGCGCCGCTCGACGTTGGCGACGGCATTGAAGACGTGAACTTCGTGCGCCCAGATCAACTCGTGAGCGTCGGTGACCAGATCCTGAGCCTCCATGCCTGTCAGCACGCGCCCTCTTATTTCGGAGATCGCGCCGGCTGCGTGAGAGAACCGTGCACGCAGCTCGACGACAACCGACCACAGGACTTCATCGTCTAGCTCAGCAATCGGAAGAGCCGACAGGACGATCATCGCCTGGTTGATCTCCGATGGCTCCACCAGCCGCCGATCCTTGGCGTTGCTGAGGAGGCGCTTGTAGGCCTTCAAGACCCACAGCGCTGAGTTCGCGATGCCTTCGAGCTTCCGCCTGCGATCTGCGGCGTCGCGGGCGTCCAGCCAGCGCTTCTGCAGCCACCAAGCCAACAGCACCGCCCCTGCACTGAGAACGGCCTGGAGCAGGGCGGCGTCAGCCTGAGCCCACGCTGCCGTCGCCGTCCAATCGATCTTGTTCCACCACGACATGAGGGCGCTTATGACATAGCTGAGCCGACCTAGCAGCGGCTGAGGCCGCCCTTGTTGATCGGGTATGGCTCGCCGCGCGGGCATGCGGTGTGGCACGGCCACGGCCGCCGGATCGGACGCAGCCGCATCAAGCGACTGATGCGCTGCCCGGACGGACGCGGACGACGGACAGCTGTCATGGTTGCGGCCACATCGCCGCGCCATAATAACCCGCCCGCCGATACTTCCCGTCGAGTTCGGCTATGGCGGCCAGTACCTGGTCAAGGCCTTCGCACTTGGCGCCGGGCAAGCTGGCGATCCGGTCGCTGAGCGTCGCCATTCCGGACTTGGCTGCGTCCAAGAGCCGGACCTTCTCAGAAGGGTGGATTGCGCGATTCGACGCCTGGATGTTCAGGATGACCAGGTCGGCCAGGCGCTGCGCCATCACTTCCAGCGCGGCCAGCTCGGGCGACTTCGGCTTGGGCGCATTCGCCTCGCTCATGGGTTCAGGTCCTCGCGCTGCGCTGCCGCGGAATGCTGCAGGCGGGCTGGAAAAGCGACGACTTCGGGCGCGACGAGCTTCATCAGGCTGCGGCCGTGGAGAGCGAGTTGCCGTCCGGCGTCACGCGCTGCAGGATCTTGGCCATCTTGCCGGTGTTGGTGGCGATGGCGATCTGCCCGGCCTGCTGCTCTTGGCGCATGCCGGCGACCTCGGCGCGCAGGGCCTGCAGCTCCTTGACGAGCGCGGCCTGCTCCCCGGGACGCGAGACATTGACGGCCTCGCCGGGGGAAAGCGCCATGCTGAACTGCTTGGAGTCCTGGGCGCCAGAACCGCCGACCGTGAAGGATCCGCCGGTCGCGAAGGCCTGCACGTTGCTGCCGAAGCCGCTCAGACCACCGGCGCCACCCAGCGCCGCTGAGATCTGGGCCTGGACGGTAGCTGCGATGGCAGCCGGCGTGGTGTTGTCGTTGGCCGCCGGGTCGGTCGGCGCGACCGGCGCCGGGGGCGCGGTAGAGGCTGCGGCCGCCAACGCCGCTGCCGTGGCGGCGTTGGCGGCAACCGCCGCGGTGTTGTCGGCGATGCGCTGCTGACTGCCGAGGATGGCCTGGTTGACGAGGGCGGAAGTCTGCTCGCCGAGCGCGGCCTGGAGGTTTCTGACCGCATCGGCGACGCTGAGCACGCTGTTGTTGACGTCGATGAGCGAGCCGACCTGCGTCTGCAGCTCGGCAAGTTGCTCCTCAGCGAATTGGACCTGAGCAGTCGCTGCCTTTTGGGCGGCCTGGACCCCAATGCGCACGGCGGCGAGGTCCTTGGCATAGGCCACAGCATCCGGCGCGATGGCTTGGGCCGCGGCCAGGAAGGCCTGGCCGGTGGTCTGCACATTTCCATAGTCGCCGGTGGCGATGGTCTTCTGGAAGGCGGCCTGGGTGGCGGAATACTGCTGCTGCGCGTTGAGGCCGCTGAGCGGACCGGTGCTCAGGCTATTGTTGAAGGCGGCAAGGCTATCGGCGAAGCCCTGGAACGTGGTGATCGTGGACTGGATCGCCGAGGCCTGGGTGTTGTAGGCCGAAGTCAAGGCCGAGGTGGCGTTGGTGACGTCGGTTTGGGCGTTGGTCACCGCGGTGGCGGCGGCGGTGTTGGCCGCCGTCGTCGCGTCGGTCGCGGCCTGGGTGGCGGCATCGGCGACCTTCGCAAAGGCCGGCGCGACATTCATCAGGGCGGCGTAGAGCGTAGCGCCCGCCGAGGTCGAGACGTCGATGCCCTGGACCAGCTGGGCGAAGGCGTCCTTGGTGGTGATGCCGGCCAGGCCGAGGCGGTTCATTTCGGCGGTGACCGCCGCCTGGATCGGCGCCAACTGCTGGGCGGGCGTCAGGAAGGCGGTCGAGAACGCCGCGGTCTGGGAGACCAGATTGGCGACGCCGCCGACCAGGGAGACCAGGTTCTCGCGCGCTGCAATGGAGTCGACGCCGACGGTGGTGAAGGTCTTGCCGATGCTCTGCAGGGTGGTGTCGACGGTCTGGTAGTCGGTGGCCAGGCGCGTAAGGGTCTCGAAAGCCCCCTCGCCCGCCTTCTGGAACGTCGAGATCGCCGGCAGGAGGGCGGCGGCCATGTCGTCGCCGGCCTTGGAGAAGACGGCGTTGATGGCGTCAGTCAGCGCCGTGCCGGTCAGGCCCTTCAGGCTGACCGTGCCGAGGTTCAGGACCAGCGAATCCAAGGTGGCCTTCGCGCCGGTGATGCCGAGCGTCGAGGCGGCGGAGAGCACGCCATTCTCCAGGCTGGCGACGACCCGGGTCAGATCGCCGGAGAGCGAGGCATCCAGCGCGGTGTTGGTGGTGCTGAGCGAAGTCTTGTTGCCGGTCGGGATGCCGAGGAAGGACGATTTCTTGTCGGTCGCGACCTCGTTGTAGGACGAGCCGCTGATGCCTTGGGCGATGATCTGGGCGATGGTCTGCGGCGTGAACTGCAGGCCCTGGTCCTGCAGGGTGCTGGTCGTCGTCGATCCGGCGAGGCCGAAGAGGCTGGAGCTGGACGTCGTGCCGAGGTTCAGGCTGGCGGTGCTGAGCGCGCCGCCGACGCCGAGATCCTTGGCGATGGCGGCCGTGAAGTTGGAGATGTTGTCGTCGATGCTGCGCAGCGAAGTCACCATCTGCGAGGAATACTGCAGGTCGGTGTTCTGGTTGGCGGTGGCCAGGGTGAGCGCGTCGGCGATCGACTTCGACTGGGCGGCCGGATCGCCGAGCACGGTGCCGGCGCCCTGCGCGGCCTGACGGGTCGCTGCATCCGTGGAGCCGGGCAGTGTGACCGTCGATCCACTGCCGCCCAGCGCGGAGACGCCGGCAGCGACCATCATGGCGATCGCAGCGGCGGCCACGGGGAAGGCGAAGGGCCCCAGCGCCGCAAAGATGCCGGCCACGCCCTCAGCGCCCTTGGCGGCGGCCCGGGCGAGGCTGGCGGGCACTTCCACGGCGGTCTTGGCGCCTTCGGTGGCGGTGACGACGCCGACCTCGGCCGTCCGCTGGATCATCGACTGGACGGAGAGCGCGAACTCGACGAGGCGCCAGGCCTTCTCGGCGGCCTGGGCTAGCTGGAACAGCGCCGTCTTCTGGCCGAAGAATTCCGAGGCGGCGGACAACGCGTCGCCGTAGTATTTCGCCTCGGCGAGGCGCTGGCTGTCGAGCGCCTGGTTATTGGCGATAGCAGACTTCACGGCGTCGCCATCGGCGGCCTTCAGGTCGTTACTGCGCTTCAGTTCGATGTCGGCGGTGGTCTTGCCATAGGTGGTGTAGGCGTTGGTCAGGTCGCCGACGGCCTTGCCGAGCGTGCCGAAGGACGCGGCCATGTCGGCGGTCGCCGTCGAGGTGCGGGTCTGCATCTCGGACAGCAGGCTGATGTAATACTGCTGCTGCTTGATCGGGTCGGAAAAGCCATCCGCCAGCGTCTGCTGGGCGTTGGCGGTGTTGACCGTGTCGAAGACGGCGCTGACGCCCTGCGCCGAGCTGAGCGGAATGCCCTGCGTCCGGAGTGACTGCGCTTCCTTCAGGAGCGCGAGCTGGACGGTGCGCTCACGGTTGGTGGCGCCCAGCAGCGACAGTTCGGTCTCCAGGGTCTGAAGCTGGTTGCTGGCGGCCTCGTGGTCGAGCAGCGCCTGCCGCTCCAGGGCGATCCGGTTGGAGTCCGCCTGGGCGGCGGTGATCTCCTGGATCTGCGCCAGGGCGCGGGGTCGGTCGATGGCGCTGGCGTTGGCGAGGACGGCCTCGGCCTTCTTCAGTTCAAGACCATCAGCGACCTGCTTCTGGGCGACAGCCTCGCTCTCGCCGGTCTGCGACATGATGTCGAGGACCTGCTGGGAGATGTCGTTCTTCTGCTTCGCCTGGTCGATCCACTTCGCGCCGGCGTCGAGCGCCTTGGTGACGGCGTCGTCGAGCTCCAGGGTCTCGATCTTCTCGGCGTCGAGGCCAGTGGCGTGCAGACGCGTGATCTCCACGGCGGCCGCCTTCTGGGCGGTGGCGGCGAAGCCGGCCGCCGTGGACAGGTCATAGGCGGCGGCGAGATCGCGGTTGGCCGTGATGTCGGTCGTAAGCTTGTCGACCTCGGCCTGGTAGGGGTCTTTCTGCGCCTTGGGCTTTTTGCCGTAGTCGGTCTTGTCGTACTTCTTGGCCAGGGCCGCGACACGCGCGGCCATGTTCTCCTGGTCGGCCAGCGCTTCGGCGTCGGCAGGATCGGCCTTCAGGGCTGCGGCGACCTTGGCCTTGTAGTCGGCG
>DASRRU010000298.1:0-16620 GCA_035656795.1 Phenylobacterium sp.
ATCCCTGGCCGGACAAGCGGCACCTGGCGATCAATCTGGCGCTTGGGATCCAGCTCGCCCCCCTGCTGCTGTTGTGGGGGCTTTGGCCACGGCGCGATGTGCGCGGGCTGAAATGGTTCCTGGCCCTGGCGTTCCTCGCCATGGCCGTCCTCACCGTCCTCACCAAGCACCTGGTGCTGCCGAGCCTGGTCAACGACGACAACGTCGGCTGGTGGGAGCGGGGCTACGCCGTCATTCTGGTGGGCTGGGTCGGGGTCGCGGCCTATCTGCTCGAGCGCTGCCTGCGCCTTGAGTCATCGGCGCACACGTCCGCCTAGGCGGCGCCCATTTATCAAGCTCTTTGGAGAATTCACAAGTTCGTGATTGATTGTGCGCGAAACCCTATAATGCTGCGTTGCAACACCGCTGACGGGCGCCTCTCGCGGGAGGCCAGGGGACGTGAGGCCTATGACCACTCTGGTGAGCCGCCTGGAAAGACCGATCCTCGGCCCTGAGGTCGTGGCGCCGCCCGCGCCCTGGCTGCCCCCCGAGGCGCCGCTGGCGATGCCGCGCCAGTCGATCGACGAGCCCGGCACGGCGGACCTGGCGGAGGCCATTCCGGCCACTTCGCCCCCTGGAGTCGTCAGGCGGCGGGTCGCTGTGTTCGGCGGCGCGTTGTTCCTGACCATACTGATCGCGATCGGCCCCTACGTGCTCTATGCCCGAGCCGGCTTCAATGGCCTGGAGACCGCGGGCCTCGGCGTCTTCATCGTGCTGGCGGGGGCCATCGCCACCTGGTTCTGCACCGCCGCAGCCGGCCACGTCGTGCTGGCCAACGGGAGGGAGCAGGACGACCTGGATTTCTCGCCGCACCCCCCCCTGCCGACCCAGCGCACGGCGCTGCTCATGCCGCTCTATAACGAGAACGCGGGTGCGGCCTTCGCGCGCCTGGCCGCGCTCGACGCCTCGCTGGCGCGACTTGGGGCGTCCGATGCCTTCGACATCTTCGTGCTCAGCGACTCTACCCGCGAGGACTGCGCCGCCGCCGAGGTCGCCGCCTACGGCGCGCACCGTCTGGTGTCGCACAGCCGCCTCTACATGCGCCGCCGGCCGCAGAACACGGAGCGCAAGGCCGGCAACATCGCCGAGTGGGTCCGCCGCTTCGGCGGCGCCTATGCGTTCATGGTGGTGCTCGACGCCGACAGCACCATGGCGGGCGAGACCCTGCTGCGCCTGGTGGACGCCATGGAGCGCCGTCCGGGCGTGGGCCTCATCCAGACTGCGCCGACCATCACCGGGGCGACGACTCTGATCGCGCGGATGTCGCAGTTCGGCGTGCGCATGTACGGCCGCGTCGCCGCGGCGGGCCTGGCCTGGTGGGCCGGATCCGAGGCCAGCTACTGGGGCCACAATGCGATTGTGCGCACCCGCGCCTTCGCCGCCAGCTGCGGCCTGCCGATCCTGGAAGGCGTCAAGCCGTTCGGCGGACATGTGCTGAGCCACGACGTGATCGAGGCCGCGCTGCTGCGCCGCGCTGGCTGGGCGGTGCACGTCACGGCGGCCCTCGACGGCAGCTGTGAGGAGACGCCGCCGACCCTGCTGGATTTCATCCAGCGTGACCACCGCTGGTGCCAGGGCAACCTGCAGCACCTGCGCCTGATCGGAGCCAAGGGGCTGCACCCCTTGAGCCGCGCCCAGCTGGGCATGGGTTGCATGGCCTACCTCGCCTCGCCGCTGTGGTTCGCCGGCCTGGCGATCGGGCTGGCGCTGCAGCTCGAGCATCCGGTCGACTGGACATCTTTCTGGTATTTCCTGAACCCGCGCTTCACGCCCTTCATGCTGACTTCGGTGCTGTCGGGCGTCCTGCTCATCGGGCCGAAGATCCTGGGGTGCGTCCTGGTGCTCAGCCGTCCGGGCGAGCGGCGGGCCTTCGGAGGCGCCGCGGCGGTGCTGAAGGGCATGGGGACCGAGATCCTGCTCTCGGCGGCGCTGGCGCCCGTCCTGATGGTGGCCAACACCAAGGCGGTGCTGCAAACCCTTCAGGGTCGCGACATCGGCTGGCGGCCACAGCAGCGCGACGCCGTCGGCGTGGCCTGGCGCGACGCCTTCCGCGCCATGTCTTGGCAGATGACCGCCGGCCTCGGCTTCGTCGCCGCCCTGTGCTTCCGCCCCGACCTGTCGATCTGTTTCGCGCCGATCGTCCTGCCGCTGCTGCTGGCCGCACCGCTGGCGGTGTTCACCTCACGGCGCTCGGCCATGGCCGATCTGTTGCGCACGCCCGACGATCTCGGAGTCAGCGCGATGCCGGTGGTGTTCCGGACCAATCCACGCCCCGTCCCCGCGGGCCACAGCCAGGATGCCATCTCGATCCTGAGCTAACCATGTCCTCCGCACACCGCCTGGGCGCCGCGCCCGGTTAAGGCTGGGACGCCGCCTGGAACCTGACCGAAAAATAGGCGTACCCGACCGCTGAACGTCGAGACGTCGATTCTGGGATCGCGCCTGTTTACGCGGTGGCGCTGCTCGGCCTATCGTCCCGGCTTGCTTCAGGGGACAGGGCGTTTTCCATGAGTTTGTGGAAGTTGACAGCCGCGTTGATCGCGGCTGCGGCGGTAAGCGGTTGCGCCACGACGGCGCAGCCGACGAAGAGCGCACAGGCCAGCGCGGCCCCGGCTTCGCCGCCGGCCAAACCGAAGCCCCTGCCGCCGGGCCTCGACCCGATGGTCAGGGCAGACGCGTTCCCGTCGACCTACAAAGCCATGCCCAGCCACGCGACCGCCGTGGTCGGCGCCAGCGTGTTCACCGGCACGGGCCAGCTGATCGAGAACGGCACGGTGCTGGTCAAAGACGGCAAGGTCGAGGCGGTGGGCGCAGGGCTCACGGTCCCGGCCGGCTATGACACCGTCGACGCCCATGGAAAGTGGGTGACGCCCGGTCTGATCGACGCCCACTCGCACCTGGGCGTCTACGCCTCGCCCGCCGTGCAGGCCAATTCCGACGGCAACGAACTGACCAATCCGGTGACCGCGGAGGTCTGGGCCGAACATTCGGTCTGGCCACAGGACCCCGGCTTCAATACCGCCCGCGTCGGCGGGGTGACGACGATCCTGGTGCTGCCCGGCTCCGGCAACCTGATCGGCGGTCGTGGCGTGGTGCTGCGCAACGTGCCGGCCCGCACGGTCCAGGACATGAAGTTCCCCGAGGCGCCCTACGTCCTGAAGATGGCCTGCGGCGAGAACCCCAAGCGGGTCTACGGTTCCAAGGGCCGCGCGCCCTCGACGCGGATGGGCAATGTGGCCGGCTACCGCGCCGCCTGGATCAACGCCGCCGACTATCAGCGCCGCTGGGACGAGTACCGCGCCAAGATCGCCAAGGGCGAGAAGGCCGACCCGCCAAAACGCGACCTGGGCCTCGACACCCTGACCGGCGTGCTGCGCGGGGAAATCCTGGTGGAGAACCATTGCTACCGGGCCGACGAGATGGCCCAGATGATCGATATCTCCAAGGAGTTCGGCTACCACGTCGCGGCCTTCCACCACGCGGTGGAGGCTTACAAGATCGCCGACCTGCTGGCCGAGAATCACATCTGCGTCGCCACCTGGGCCAACTGGTGGGGCGGCAAGATGGAGATGCTGGATGGCATCGAGGCCAACGCGGCCCTGGTCAATGCGGCCAAGGGCGGCTGTGCGATCATCAAGTCCGACGACCCCGATCTGATCCAGCGGCTCAACCAGGAGGCCGCCGAGGCGCTGGCCGCCGGCCGCGCGGCGGGCCTGACCATTACCGAAGCCGATGCCATCAAGTGGATCACCTCCAACCCCGCCAAGGCGATCGGCGTCGACAAGCAGACCGGCAGCCTGGAGCCCGGCAAGCGGGCCGATCTGGTGATCTGGGACCACGACCCGTTCTCGATCTACGCCCGCACCGAGCGGGTCTACCTCGACGGCGCCGTCGCCTATGACCGCCGTGACCCGCGTTACCAGCCGCGTTCGGACTTCGACCTCGGCCAGCCCGGCGAAGGAGTCCGCTGATGCGTAAGGTTCTGTTCAGCGCCTGCGCGATCGCAGCCCTCTCGATCGCCGTCGCGGCCAAGGCGGAGACCATCGCGGTCACCAACGCCAAGATTCTGACCGCAGGTGCGGCCGGCGAGATCGCCTCCGGAACCGTGGTGTTCAAGGACGGCAAGATCACCGCAGTCGGCGCCGATATCGCCGCACCCGCCGGCGCAAGAGTGATCGACGCGCACGGCGGCGTGGTCGCCCCCGGCTTCTTCGCCACTGGCTCCCTGCTCGGGGCTGTGGAGGTGGGCTCGCTGGGCAATGACCTGTCGGTCAACAACCCGGCGATCGGCGCCTCGTTCGACATTCAGTACGGACTGAACCCCGAGTCGGGCCTGCTGCCGATCGCTCGCCTGGGCGGCCTGACGAGCGCCGTGGTCCTGCCCCTGCCGGTCGGCGGACGCGGCGGAGAGGACAACGACGAGGAAGACGACGACGCATCGCAATTCACCGCCGGTCCCAGCGGCGAGGGCTCCAAGTCGCATGCCCTGTTCGCCGGACAGGGCGCGGTGATCGACCTGGCGGGCCACGAGACCATCCTGACCAAGGCCAAGGTGGCCATGGTCGTGCCCTTCGGCCGGGCCGGCGCGGGCGTGGCCGGCGGGGCTCGCGGTGCGGAGATCGTGGCGCTGAAGGAGGCGCTCTCCGACGTCCGCGCCTACATGAAGAACAAGGCCGCCTACGACCGCGCCGGCCTGCGCGATCTGGCGCTCTCCAAGGGCGACCTCGAGGCCCTGATCCCGGTGGCGAAGGGCAGGATGCCGATCGTGGCCGTGGTCCGCCGCGCCTCCGACATCCGCCAGGTGCTGGCTTTCGCCCGCGAGGAACATGTGAAGGTCATCCTCGAAGGCGCCGAGGAGGGCTGGATGGTGGCCGCCGAGATCGCCAAGGCCGGCGTCCCCGTCCTGCTAAATCCGCTCAACGACCGGCCGGAGAGCTACGAGGAGCTGGCCGCCACCATGGACAACGCCGGCCGGCTGGCCGCCGCGGGTGTGACCGTGGCGTTGGAATCCACCGGCGGCTCGGCCCGGGTGCGCGAGACCCGCTACGGCGCCGGCAACGCCGTGGCGCATGGCATGTCCTATGCCGCGGCGCTGGCGGCGGTGACCATCAATCCGGCCAAGATCTTCGGCGTCGCCGACCGCACCGGCAGCCTGGAGCCCGGCAAGGACGCCGATCTGGTGATCTGGACCGGCGACCCCTTCGAGCCCCTCAGCCAGCCGACGGCGGTCTTTATTCACGGCGAGGCACAGCCGATGACCTCGCGGCAGATCGAACTGCGCGACCGCTACAAGGATCTCGGTCGGCCCCTGCCGCCCGGCTACACCCACCCGTAGAGGGCGCGATCAACTCCAGGCGCCGCCGAGCGCGCGGGTCAGGTTCACGCTGGCCTGGAGGCGGCGCGTGGTGAGCTGGATGGACGCCTGCTCGGCGGCCAGCGCCGCTGTCTGAGCGATCACCACGTCGAGGTAGGTCGCCACGCCCTGAAGATAGCGGATGTTGGCCAGGTCGACGCTGCGTCGCGCGGCGGCGACCGCATCCGTCTGGTCCTTGGCCTCGGCCGCCAGCCGATTGGCAAGCGCCATCTGGTCCTCCACGTCGCGGAATGCGTTCAGCACCACTCCGCGGTAGTCGGCGCTGGCCTGGTCGAAGGCCGCGCGCGCGGCCTGCACGCCGGCGCGCCGACGTCCCCCATCGAAAATCGGCCCCGCGAGCTGCGGCCCGAGCGTCCAGAAGGTGTTGGGCGCCTGTAGCAGGTTCAGTCCACCGGCGCTCTGCCAGCCGGCCGAGGCGTCCAGCGTCAGCGACGGGAACAGGGCCGCGCGGGCCACGCCCACATCGGCGTTCGCCGCTGCGGCGCGGCGCTCGGCCGCGGCGATGTCCGGTCGGCGCTGGAGCAGGACCGAGGGTGCGCTGACCGCCACGACCGGCTGTGGCAGGGCGGTATCGACGGCCGGCAGGCTGAAGTTCGAGGCGCTTTCGCCCACCAGGGCGGCAATGGCGTGCTCCATCAGCGCGCGCTGTGCGCCGATGTCGGAAATCTGCGCCTTCGCTGACGAAAGCTGGGTTTCGGCCCGGGCCACGTCCAGACCGGTGGCGTTGCCGCCATTGTGCAGGATCTGGGTGAGCTCCAGGGCTCGTTGATAGGCTGTCGCCGTCGTCTGCAGAAGGCGAAACTGGGAATCCAGGCCTCGCAGGGTCAGGTAATCGACGGCCAGATCGGCCTGCAGTGAAAGCCGCATGGAGCGTAGGTCCGCCGCGCTCGCCTGGGCGCGATTTCCGGCGCCGGCGGCCAGATTGCGCAGCCGGCCCCAGAGATCGATCTCATAGGCCACGGATGCCCCGGCCTGATCGGTCGTATAGACGTTCGGCCCGCCAACCCTCAGGGGCTGATTTTGGGAGCGCCGCGCGAGCTGCGTCGCGCCCCCCCCGTCGATCTCCGGTGCAAGGCCTGCGCGAGCCTGGGCGGCGAGCGCGCGGGCCTGATCATAGGCGGCGACCGCGGAGGCAAGGCTGGGATTGGCCTTCTCGGCTCGGGCCTCCAGGTCGTCGAGGACCGGATCGGAGAACATCGCCCACCACAGGCCGCGCGGCTGGGCGTCAGCCGGCATGGCAGGTGTCCAGGGGCCCTGCTCCTTGAAGGCGGCTGCCACCGGCGTGGCCGGCGGCGCGTAGGCCGGCGCCAACGAACAGCCGGCAAGCGCCAGCGCCGTCGCGCTGGTCAACAGCAACCTTGCCATCGACATGCGGCTAAGCTCCCGCCTTCTGCGCCGAGGCGCCGGCGATGCGCACCAGATCGCCGTCGGCCAGCGACTCTGGCGGGTTGTCGACCACGCGGTCGCTGGCCGCCAGGCCCGCGCCGATCTCCACGGAAGCGCCCAGATCGCGGGAAACCACGACAGTGCGGATCTTCACGTGGTTGTCGGGTCCCACCACCGCCACCACCGGACCGTTGTGGCGGTACTGGATGGCGGTCACCGGAATACGAGTGGTCGTGATCGGGGATGTCAGGCGGAAGGTCACCTGGGCGTAGTCGCCCGACTTGATGCGCCCGTCGGCATTGTCCATCTGCAGTTCGACCAGCTCGGCGCCGCTCTGAGCGCCCACGGCCCTGGCGTTGTTGGCCACGACCGCCTGGAAGGCCTGGCCGACGTATTCCGGCACCCGCAGGTCGGCGGCCTGACCTTTGTGGACCAGGGCCGAGTAGTTCTGCGGAACCTGGACGTAGATCCGAAGCTTCCGCTGGTCGGTGACCGTGAAAAGCGCAGGGTCTGTCGGCCCGCCGGTCGCGCTGATCAGGGCGCCGATGTCGGTGGAGCGGGTGGTGAGCACGCCTGCGAATGGCGCGGTGATCTTCTTGAACGATTCCAACGCCAGCAGGCGATTGAGGTTGGCCCGCGAAGAATTGACCAGCGCGTTCTTGGCCGCCAGATCGCCGAATTTCTCCTCCGCCTCCTGCTTGGACACCGCGTCGGCGGCCACCAGACCCTCCCAGCGCTTGGCGGTGGTGGCCGCAAGGGTCTGGTTGGCCTGGGCCGTAGCGAGGTCGGCGCGCGCCTGCAGCACCTGTTGGTCGAGGTCGGGCGTGTCGATGTCGGCAAGCACCTGGCCAGCCTTCACCGGCGCTCCGATCTCGACATACCAGCGCTTCAGGTAGCCGGAGACCCGCGCGTGGATGGGAGCTGTGTAGTAGGCCTGCACGTCGCCCGGCAGGACCAGGTCCCGCGTGCCGCCGCCGTCGACCTTGGCCAGGCCGACGGTCGGGATGGCCTGCTGCTCGGTCCACGACTTCTGGCTTCGATCGGCGTTGGCGCGGGTGACCAGACCGCCAACCACCACGAGGACCGCGACGCCGCCGACGACCAGACCCACGAGCTTCAGGCGGCTGGTGGAGACATGAGCCACCACGGGCGTGGTGGCGCTGTGGGACACGTCCAGGGTGGGCGTTGAATCAGGCATAGGACTCTCCGGAGGCCGGCGCAGGGACGACCGCGTGCGCCCGGCGGCCATGCACCAGGCTGAACACCACGGGGACAAACAACAGGGTGGCGATAGTGGCGAAGATCAGCCCGCCGATCACGGCGCGGCCGAGCGGGGCGTTCTGCTCGCCACCCTCGCCCAGACCGAGCGCCATGGGGCCCATCCCGATGATCATGGCCAAAGCGGTCATCACCACCGGGCGGAAGCGGGTGAAGCCCGCCTCGGTGGCGGCGCGTATAGCGTCGCCGGTGGCGTTCAACCGCTCGCGGGCGAAGCTGATCACCAGGATCGAGTTCGCCGTCGCGACCCCCATGCACATGATCGCCCCGGTCAGGGCCGGCACCGACAGCGTCGTGCCGGTGGCGAACAGCATCCAGACGATCCCGGCCAGCGCCGCTGGCAGGGCGGTGACGATCACGAACGGATCCAGCCATGACTGAAAATTCACCACGATCAGCAGGTAGATCAGCACGATCGCGGCGAGCAGTCCGAAGAACAGGCCGGAGAAGGCGTCGTTCATGGTCACCATCTGGCCTCGCAGGCTGATGGTGGCCCCTCTCGGGCGGTCCTTTGCAGCGCCCTTCAGGATCTTGTTGATGTCCGCGGTTACGGCGCCCAGATCGCGGTCCTGGGTCGTGGCGAAAATGTCGATCACCGGCTGGGCGTTGTAGTGGCTGGCTACGGCCGGCGCGCTGTCGCGGGTGATGACGCCCAAGCCGCCCAGCATCAGGGCCGGGTTGGCGCCGGGGCTCGAGCCGTTGATCGGCACATTTTCGAGGCCCGCGATGGACGACAGCCGGTATTCCGGCGTCTGCGCGACGATCGGATAGGAGACTCCGGTCTGCGGGTTCACCCAGTAGGTCGGCGCACCCTGCGAGCTGCCAGAAAGCGTCGTCACCAGGCTGTTGGTCACGTCGCGTTCGGCGAGGCCCAGCTGGGCGATGCGAGCGCGATCGATGTCGACCCGCAGCTCCGGTCCGCCTTCCGGCTGTTGCATGCGCACGTCGGCCAGGCCGCGCACCTGGGTGATCTTGCGCAACAGCATGTTGGCGTAGGCCCGATTGGCCGCCGCGTTAGGGCCGGAGACCTGCAGGTCGATCGGGGCCGGTGAGCCGAAGTTCAGGATCTGGCTGACGATGTCCGCGGGCAGGAAGGCGAAGGTGGTGCCCGGATAGGTCGCCGGCAGGATCTCGCGCAGCTTCTTCACGTAGGCTGCTGTCGCATGATGGTGCGGCTTCAGGCTGACGTAGATGTCGCCATCCTGTGGCCCGATCACGCCGGAGTTCGAATAGACCATGTTGATGGAGCTGTTGGGGATGCCGATGTTGTCGACCAGAGAGCCGATCTCATCGGCCGGGATGGTCCGGCGGATGGTGCTCTCGATGTGGCGGAACTCGAGCGAGGTATCCTCCAGGCGCGTGCCCACCGGGGCTCGGACGTGGATAGTCATCTGGCCGCCATCCACCGACGGGAAGAAGTTGCTGCCGAGGAAGGGCGCCAGGCCGAACGAAGCCAGGACTATGGCCATGAAGCCGATCAGGAACGGCCGCCGGGCACCCATCGCCCGCTCCAGCAGACCCGAATAGATCGACCGAACGCGGGCGAACCCGGTCTCGAAGCGCCGCTGGAAGCGGGTGAACGGATTGCGGGCGCCATCGTCGTGGTCCGCCGGCACGTGAGGCCGCAGCAGGTAGAGGGCCATGGTCGGGACCAGGGTCCGCGACAAGATGAAGGACGCGATCATCGCGTAAACCACCGACATCGCCATCGGCACGAACAGGAAGCCGGCCACGCCCTTCAGCAGGAACATCGGCACGAAGACGATGCAGATGCAGAGGAGGGAGACGAAGGCCGGGGTGGAGATCTGCCTGGCGCCTTCGAGGATCGCGGAGCGCACGTCGGCGCCGTGCTCCAGGTGCCAGTTGATGTTCTCGATGGTCACCGTGGCGTCATCGACCAGGATGCCGACAGCCAGCGCCAAGCCGCCGAGCGTCATGATGTTGAGCGTCTGGCCGCTGATCGCCAGCGCTGCGATCGCCGCGAGGACGGCCAGCGGGATCGACACTGCGATGATCGCCGTCGAGCGCCAGCTGCCAAGGAACAGGAGGATCATCACGCTGGTGAGCGCCGCGGCGATGGCGCCTTCCCTGACGACGCTGGAGATCGCGCCCTTCACGAACAGCGACTGGTCGTTCAGCGCCGTGATCTTGAAGGTGGACGGCAGCTGCTCGGCCAGGCCCGGCAGCTTGTCCTTCACGCCCTGGACCACAGCCAGGGTCGAGGCTGAGCCGGTCTTCAGCACGGTGGAGAGCACCGCGCGACCGCCGTCGACGTGGACGATGTTGGTCTGCGGCGGCGCGCCATCGCGCACCTGGCCGACGTCGTGAATGAATATGGTCGCGCCGCCCACCGTCTTGACCGGCAGGTTGTTGAGGTCGCCGATCGTATCGGCGGCGTCGTTGAGGCGGACGTTGTACTGATACGAGCCGATCTTCACGAAGCCGACCGGCAGGATCTGGTTCTGGGCCGCCAGCGCATTGGTTACGTCGTTGGCCGAGATGCCCTTCGATTGCAGAAGCTGCGGGTCGAGGTCGATCTGGATCTGCCTCAGCTGCCCCCCATAAGGATAGGGCGTGGCCGCCCCCGGCACCGTGGTGAGGACCGGACGGATCACCACCTGGCTCAGGTCGAACAGCTTTTGCTCCGACAGCGTCTTGTCGGAGTCCGCCAGTTGCATGATCGGCACTGTGGCGGCCGAATAGTTGAGCACCAGGGGCGGCGTCACGCCGGCCGGCATCTGCTTGATGGCGGTCTGCGCAGTCGCGGTGACTTGAGCCGTGGCGGTGCGGATATCGACCCCAGGTTGGAAGAAGATCTTGATGATCCCGATCCCCGGCAGCGACTGGCTCTCGGTGTGCTCGACGTCGTTGACGGTGGTGGTCAGGAACCGCTCGAATGGCGTGACGATGCGATTTGACATCTCGCCGGGCGCCATGCCGGCGAAGTTGAAGGCCACCCCGATCACCGGCACCCGGATATCGGGGAAGATGTCAGTGGGCGTGCGCAGCGCCGCCATGATCCCGCCGATCATGATCAGCACGGCCATCACGACGAAAGTGTAGGGGCGCGCAAGCGCAATGCGGACGAGGGCGTTCAAGCGGCCGGCTCCCGACGGTACAGGTTTGGGCGCCCCCTCGCGCCCGGGCGGCGCGCATGACATCCCGGCGGCTCCATGAACCCGGACCGCGCACCGAGGCCAATGAAGATGTTTTTAAGTTCGCCGTTCGCTCAAGCTTCGAACCCACGCGGCCAGCAGTTCAGCGCCACTCGCAGGCCCGGCCGCGCGTCTTCCAGGACGAGCGTGTAGTGGTGCATTCGCGCAATCGCCGTGACGATGCTCAGGCCCAGGCCCGAACCCGGCTCGGTGCGCGTGCGGGCGGCGCGGTAGAAGCGTTGCAGCACCGCGTCACGCTCCGCCTCGGGCACGCCGGGACCGTTGTCGGCGACCTCGATCCGCGGGCCGTCCGGACAGCTCACAAGGCGCACGCTGACGCGGCCGCCCTCTGGCGTGAACTTCAGCGCATTGTCGACGAGGTTGCTGACCGCCTCGAACAGCAGGGTCGGGTCGGCCCGCACCGCCGGCCCATCGGTGGCGATGTCGGCCGCCAGTTCGATGCCGCGATCTTCCGCCGCAGGTTCGTGCAGCTCGATCACATGCTCCAGCACGCTTTGCAGGCGAACAGATTCGAAGAAGGCCTGGCGGTCGCGCCGTTCGATCTCGCCGATCCGCTGCAGGGCGCGGAAGCGGTTGAGCAGTTCGTCCGTTTCAGCCAAGGCCTGATCGATCATCTCGCGCTCGGCGCCCTCGAACTTGGTCTCCTGCGAAACGCGCCACAGCAGCGCCCGCAGGCGATTGAGCGGCGTGCGCAGGTCGTGGGCGACGTTCTCGCCAACGCTCTTGACCTCCCACAGCAGCCGCTCGGCCTCGTCCATCATGGCGTTGGCGACCCCGGCCAACATGTCGATCTCGTCGCGCCGGCGCGAGACCGGCAGACGCACGCCGAGCTCGCCCTTCAGGGCCGCGCGGCTGGCCTCGCGCAAGTCGTCGATCCGCCGTAAAGGCCGAAGGCTCAGCGCCGCGGCGGCGGCCAGGCCGAGCACCAGGATCAGGCCGCCGCTCAGGACCAGGGCGTTGACGATGATGCTGCGCAGGCCGGTCAGCACCAGCGCGTCGTGACCCACGAACAGGATTTCGCCCCAGGGCATCCGCTCGACCAGGGCGCGCGACCCCGGCTGCAAGTTGGCGACGCGGATCTCGCGCGGCACGCCGTCCATCGGCAGGTGGGCGGGCAGCGTCCGCACATTGCCGCAGATCCAGACGCCCTCGGCGGAAAACAGGCCATAGTACCCGATGTGGCGCTCGTCGGTGGCCACGGCCTGGGTGACCCGCTCGGGCAGGCGGACGGCGCCCCCCGCGGCAAGATTGCGCGCCTCGCTGATCACGATCTCATCGATCTGGCGGGCCAGGTAGCCGGCGGTCTGCTGGTAGATCAGGCCCAGCAACGCCATCAAGGCGACCGCGAACACTGCGCCGTTGAACAGCGTCAGGCGGAACGGCGTCGTGCGCCAGAGCTCACGCGGGCGCATGCAGGGCGAAACCAGAGCCGCGGATGGTGTGGATCATCGCCGGCAGGCCGTGGCGATCGACCTTTCGCCGCAGCCGCCCCAGATGGACATCGATCAGGTTGGTGCCGGGGTCGAAATGATACCCCCAGATCGCCTCGAAAATCATCGTCCGGGTGAGCACCTGGCCGGAGTTGCGCATCATGTATTCCAGCAGCTTGTACTCCGTAGGCATCAGGCGGATCTCGGCCCCCGCACGACGCGCCGTACGGGTGATCAGATCGAGGAAGAGATCGCCGACAGTGAGGCTGAGGGCCGGCGCCGGGGCCGTTCGTCGGCGCAGCAGCACCTCGACCCGCGCGGCCAGTTCCTCCGATGCGAAGGGTTTGGTCATGTAGTCGTCGCCGCCGGCGCGCAGGCCCCGGATGCGTTCGTCCACGTCGCTGAGCGCGCTGATCATCAGCACCGGCACGTCGATGGCCGCGCTGCGCATGGCGGTGACGATGGCCAGGCCATCCACGGCGGGGAGCAGGCGGTCGAGGATCACCGCGTCGAACGCCCCGCTCAGCGCACACTCAAGCCCGGCCGCGCCGTCGGCAACCCATTCGATCTCGAACCCGTGCTGACGCAGCTCGGCGACGATCTCCTTGCCGGTGGTGGCGTCGTCTTCGATCGCCAGGATCTTCGGCATCGCGGTTCCTGCGGGTGGGCCCGTCCGTTAGCGGTCTGTAGCGCGAAACCGCCGGCTCGCCCATAACAGGGGAAACGAGGAGGGGGGACCAGCTTGGGCGAGCGCGCCGCATCGAAGTCCATGCCGTTGAGCAAGGCTCGGATTGGCGGCCGCTTCGCCGGGATGCGCCTGGTGCGCGGCGGGACCTTCGCGATGGGCTCGGAGGAGTTCTACGCCGACGAGCGTCCGGTGCGGCTTGTCACCGTGGGCGACTTCTGGATCGACGAAACGCCGGTCACCAACGCCGCCTTCGCCCGCTTCGTCGAGGCTACGGGCCATCGGACCTTTGCGCAGGTCCCGCCGGACCCGCGCGACTATCCCGGCATGGACCCGCAGATGGCGCAGGCCGGATCGCTGGTGTTCTGGCCCCCGGACGGGCCCGCCGACCTAAAGGGGCCCGCGACCTGGTGGCGGTTCGTGTTTGGAGCCGATTGGAGGAAGCCCCTCGGCCCACAGGGACCGGACGCCGCGCCCGACCACCCTGCGGTGCACATCGCCCACGCCGACGCCGCCGCCTACGCCCGGTGGGCGCGCAAGGAACTGCCCAGCGAGGCGCAGTGGGAATACGCCGCACGCGGCGGCCTGCACGGCGCGGCCTACGCCTGGGGCGACGAATTCGAGCCGGGCGGCGTCAGCCTCGCCAAGACGTGGCAGGGCGTCTTTCCGTACGACAACCGCGCGCCGCCGGGGCTGGAGCGCACCTCGCCGGTCTGCGCCTATCCAGCCAATGGATTCGGGCTCCACGATATGATCGGCAACGTCTGGGAGTGGACGAACGACTTCTACGCCCTCCCGCAGTCTCCTTCGGAGGGCGCGCCGGGCGCCACCTGCTGTGGCAGGCCGCGCTCCGAGGCCCTGGCGGCGGCGGAGAGCTGCGATCCCAACTCGCCGGTGGCCGGCATTCCGCGTCGGGTCGCCAAGGGGGGCTCGCACCTCTGCGCCCCCAACTACTGCCAGCGCTACCGGCCCGCCGCGCGCTGGCCGCAGCCGGTCGACACCACCACATCGCACATGGGTTTCCGCTGCATCGCGCCGCGATGATGCCCGGCAGCCCTGGGCGCCGTAGTCGCACCAATCGCAAGGACCAGGCTCAGCGTGCGACGAGGCCCGTAACCAGGACCAGGATCGCCGCTCGCACTTCCGGAGAGCGAATCTTGCCGAACGCCGCCAGCAGGCGCGCCGCGTCACTCTCGGGATCGGCCGGCGGAGCTCCAGGATCAACGTCGTGCAGGAGCTGCATCACAGGGATGGCCAGTGCGTCCGACAGCTTTACCAGCATGCTGGCCGACACCCGGTTGGCGCCGTTCTCGTACTTCTGCACCTGCTGAAAGGTGATGCCGAGCTTACCGCCGAGCGCAGATTGCGACAGCCCGAGTTCGCGGCGTCGGCGGCGGACGCGCTCGCCGAGCGCGACGTCTACCGCGCCACTGCGAGGTGTTCGTGTTTCGGTGGCCATCAAGGGCTCCTCGCGTTGGCGCGTCAGGATTCGCATGAACTCTCCAGAGCCGAAGAGCGTCGCCGTGAGCAAGCTTTACAGAACGTCGTTCTTCATAATGAATCGGCTATAGCGAAGGCTCGTCGACCTAGCTACAGCTCGGGGGTTGCGGTCCTACCGGTCGGTCCGCAACCATGCCGCGTAACGCACAAAAATTGAGCAGCAATCGGGGTCAAATTGGAAGAACGGGACCTCCATGTGTGACACCGCCGTCGCTCTGGCCCGTTCGACGACGCGCGGTGCGGTGCTGTTCGCCAAGAACAGCGACCGGGAGCGCAATGAGGCTCAGGCCCTGGAGATGACACCGCGGCGGCATGGCGGCGGCCCCCTAAAGCTCACCTACATCACCATTCCCGACGCGCCTGTGACCCATGCCTGCCTGCTCAGCCGGCCGTTCTGGATGTGGGGCGCAGAGATGGGCGCCAACGAACATGGCGTGGCGATCGGCAATGAGGCGCTGCACGCGAAGACGCCCGCCCAGCGCAAGCGCGCGCTCACTGGCATGGATCTGGTGCGGCTGGGCCTGGAGCGGGCGGCGACGGCGGCCGAGGCGGTTGAGGTGATCACCGAGCTTCTGGAGCAGTACGGCCAGGGTGGCGACTGCGGTCACCTGGGGCGGTTCTACTACGACAACGGGTTCATCATCGCCGACCCGACCGAGGCCTATGTGCTTGAAACAGCCGGCCGCTGGTGGGCGGTCGAACAGGTGCGGCGCCACCGGGCGCTCTCCAACGCCTATTCCATCGGCCGATCCTACGATGCGGTCAGCAAGGACCTGGAGGCTCACGCCCGCGCGGAGGGCTGGACGGGGTTCGGGGGTCGTTTCGACGTAGCAGCCCACCTGATCGACGAGGCGCGTGACGCGGTCAGCTTCGGCCGCGGCCGCTGCGCGCGGGCCAATGCCTTGCTGTCCAAAGGCGCGCCCTGGCTGGACCCGCGCGAGATGATGGCGATCCTGCGCGACCATGGCGAGGCGGACGACTGGAGCCCAGCCAAAACGGTCGGGCGCACGATCTGCATGCACGCCGCCGAAGGGGCCCGCCGCAGCCAGTCGGTGGCCTCGATGGTGAGCGAGTTGCGTCCCGGCCGGACCGTCCATTGGGTCACCGGCGCCTCGGCCCCCTGCACCGGCCTCTTCAAGCCCGTGCTGTTCGAAACTGGCCTGCCTTTCCACGAGCCGGAACCTAACGACTGGTACGATCCGCAGAGCGTCTGGTGGCGGCACGAGGAACTGCACCGCACCATGCTGCACGATCTTCCGGCGGCGCTTGCCGAAATCGCAGGCGACCGCGACCGGCTGGAAGCCGCCTTTGTCGCCCAGATCGATGCGGCCTTCGCCGGCGGGCCGGAGGCGCTGTGGCAGGCCGTCATCGAGTGCTGGCGCGAGGCCGAGGCCTTCGAGGCGCGCTGGACGCAGGCCTTCCAGGGGCGCGGTTCGGCGGGCGCCAGCCGCCATGCGCGCAGCTGGGCCCGGCTCAATCATGTGGCGGGTCTCCCGCGAACCTGATTTCGTAGGGGCAATCACCAAGGGCCGCACACATGAACGACATTTCCGATCGCCTGAACCGCCCCGACCTCGACGCCTACTGGATGCCGTTCACCGCCAACCGTCAGTTCAAGGCCGATCCGCGCCTGATCGTCGCCGCCAAGGGCATTTACTACCGCACCGAGGACGGACGCGAGGTGATCGACGGCTCGTCGGGCCTGTGGTGCGTCAACGCCGGCCACGGGCGCGAGGAGATCGCCGCGGCGGT
>DASRRU010000299.1:0-3618 GCA_035656795.1 Phenylobacterium sp.
TGGAGAACTGGGGCGCCATCTACTACTTCGACTACGCGCTGCTGATCGATCCGAAGCTCTCCACCGAGCAGGACAAACAGAACGTCTACGTCGATATCGCCCACGAGATGGCCCATCAGTGGTTCGGCGACCTGGTGACCATGGCCTGGTGGGACGACCTGTGGCTCAACGAGGGCTTCGCGTCGTGGATGGAGAACAAGGCCACCGACCACTTCCATCCGGAATGGAAGATCTGGCTGCAGACCAAGGCCGGCGAACAGGCCGCGATGCGAATCGACGCCCGCACCGGCACGCACCCGGTGATCACGCCGATCCACGACGTCTTCGCCGCCGCCAACGCCTTCGACAGCATCACCTATCAGAAGGGCCACTCGGTCATCCACATGCTGGAGGACTATGTGGGCCCCGACGTGTTCCGCGCGGGCGTCCGCAACTACATCGCCCACCACGCCTACGGCAACACGGTCACCGACGACCTGTGGACCGAGATCGACAAGGTCTCGCCCAAGAAGATCACCGGCATCGCCCACGACTTCACCCTGCAGGCCGGCGTGCCGCTGATCTCCATCGCGCGCGGCGCGGATGGCGTGAAGCTGACGCAGAGCCGGTTCGGCGCCGACGAGGTCTCCAAGACCCCCCGCAGCTGGCGCACGCCGGTGACGGTCGGCGGCCTGGGCCAGCCCTGGCGAACGGTGGTCAGCGCGACCACGGCGGCGATCAAGGCCACTCCCGCCTCGACGACCCCGCTCGTGAACGCCGGCCAGACCGGCTATTTCCGCAGCCGCTATTCGCCGGAACTCGAGGCGCGCGTCGTCGCCGCCTTCCCCGGGCTCGCGCCGGAGGACCAGCTCGGCCTCGTCTATGACAGCCGCGCCCTGGGCGAGGCCGGCTATGCGCCGATGAGCGACTTCCTCGTCGTCGCCAAGCAGGCCGACGTCGCCCGCGACGCTACCGTGCTCCGCGCCACGGCCCAGCAACTCGCCGCGCTGGACGACCTCTACAACGACCAGCCGGGTCAAGGGTCCTTCCGCGTCTTCGCCCGCGCGCGGCTCGCCCCGATGCTGGCCCGCGTGGGTTGGGACGCCACGGCTGGGGAAGCCGACAATGACGCCCTGCTGCGCCGCTCCGTCCTGGTGACCCTGTCGCAGTTCGACGACCCTGGCGTCATCGCCGAGGCCAATCGCCGCTTCACCGCCTGGCTCGCCAATCCCGACAGCCTGAAGGGCATCGGCCGCCAGACGGTCCTGCAGATCGTCGCCCGCCATGCGACCGCCGCCCAGTGGGACCAGCTGCACGCCCTGGCCCAGTCGGCGACGTCGCCCACCGACAAGGGCCGATTCTACAGCTACCTCGGCCAGGCCCACGATCCGGCGCTGGCCGACAAGGCCCTGGCGCTCGCGCTCACCAAGGAGCCGCTGGCCACCGACGCGCCGGGAATCATCTCCGCCGTCGCCGGCGGCTATCCGGAAAAGGCCTTCGATTTCGCCCTGGCCAACCGGGCCGCGGTCGAGACCCTGCTGGAGCCCACCAGCCGCACGACCTTCTTCACAGGCCTGGCCTCGGGCGCACGCACCGCCGCCACCCTGCCGAAGCTCACGGCCTTCGCCGAAACGACCCCCGCCTCATCGCGCAATGAGATCGCCAAGGCCAAGGCGGTGATCCAGTACCGGCTGGACGTGGTCGCAAAGCGCCTGCCCGACGTGGACCGCTGGCTGGCGTCCCATCCCGGCTGATCAGGAGCCGGCTTCGGTCGCGGGATAGATCTTCGGTCGCAGCGGCTTGATCCGCAGCGAAAGTCCGGGCGAGACGCCGGGTGGGACGCCGGGTCCTCGGGCCTCCAGCTCGAAGAGCCGGCCCTCGATCAGGCACTCGATCCGCGCGTCCGGGCCGCGCTGGACGACCGACGTCACCTCGGCGGCCAGGCCCGCGCCATCCAGGGGCGCGAACATCACTTCGTCGGGCCGGAAGAACACCTCGACGCGGCCCTGCGGCGCGTCGGCCGGCGCCGTGGTCTCCCAGTCGGCCACCGTCAGCCGACCGCTTTCGACCACGCCCGGCAGGCGGCAAGCCGCGCCCAGGAAATCGTAGACGAAGGCGTCGGCGGGCTTCTCATAGACCTCGTTGGGCGTGCCGAGCTGGATCAGCCGACCGTCTTTCAGAATCGCCACCCGGTCGGCCAGGTCCAACGCCTCCTCCTGGTCGTGGGTGACGAAAACGGTGGTGACGCCGGCCCGATCGTGAAGGTCGCGCAGCCAGCGGCGAAGCTCGCGCCGCACCTGGGCGTCCAGCGCCCCGAACGGCTCGTCGAGCAGCAGCATCTTGGGCTCGATGGCCAGCGCGCGCGCCAGCGCCACCCGCTGGCGCTGGCCGCCGGAAAGCTGCGCCGGGAAGCGCCCGCCCAGGCCTTCGAGTTGCACCAGCGACAACAGGTCAGCCACCCGATCGGCGGTCTCCGATTTCGACGGCCGCTCGCGGCGCGGCCGCACGGTCAGGCCAAACGCGATGTTCTGCGCCACGGTCATGTGGCGGAAGAGTGCATAGTGCTGGAAGACCATGCCGACCCTGCGGCGGCGCACCGGGATCGACAGGAAGTCCTCGCCGTCGAAGCGCACCTCGCCGGCGTCGGGCCGCTCCAGCCCCGCCAGCACCCGCAGCAGCGTCGTCTTGCCCGACCCCGAGGGGCCGAGCAGCGCCAGGAATTCCTTGTCCTTGGCCTGCAGCGACACATCGTTCAGCGCCGGGAAGCGCCCAAAGGACTTCGAAATGCCGCTGATCTCCAGCGACAGGGCCGACTTGCCGTGTCTCGGGGCGTCAGTGTCGGCGGTTGGCTGCAAGTTCTCCGGCATGTCGCCATTCGAGTCCGGTCTTGAGGACCAGGGTGATGAGCCCGAGGGAGGCCAGGAGCGAGGCCGCCGCGAAGGCGCCGACGAAGTCATAGTCATTGTAGAGCACCTCGACGTGAAGCGGGAGCGTGGTGGTGAGGCCGCGAATGTGGCCGGAGACGACGGAGACGGCGCCGAACTCGCCCATCGCCCGCGCATTGCACAGAAGCACCCCATAGAGCAGCGCCCAGCGGATGTTCGGCAGCGTGATCCGGAAGAAGGTGGTGAAGCCGCCGGCGCCCAGGGTCAGGGCCGCGGCCTCCTCGTCGTAGCCCTGATCCTGCATCAGCGGGATCAGCGTGCGGGCGACGAACGGGAACGTGACGAGCAGCGTCGCCAGCACCAGGCCCGGCAGCGCGAAGATGATCTGCACCCCGGCATTCTGCAGCGCCGAGCCGAACCAGCCCTGCGCCCCGAACAGCAGCACCCAGACCAGCCCGGAGATGATCGGCGACAGCGAGAACGGCAGCTCGATCAGCGTCAGCAGCAGGCCCCTGCCCTGGAACTGGAACCGCGCGATGCACCAGGCCGCCGCCAGGCCGCCGACGGTATTCACCGCGACGCTGATCGCCGCCACCATCACCGTCAGCTGGATGGCGGACACCGCATCCGGGTCGGTGATCGCCGCCCAGGCAAAGGGCAGGCCGTGATTGAGCGCCTCGACGAAGACGATGAGCAGCGGCAGGCCCATCAACAGGGCCAGAACCGCGACCGCGGCGAGGATCAGCATCCACCG
>DASRRU010000300.1:0-2732 GCA_035656795.1 Phenylobacterium sp.
CTTCCTGAGCGCGATCTGTCGGAAGATGTTCTCGACCATCACCACCGAGGCGTCGACCAATATGCCGAAGTCGACGGCGCCAATGGACAGCAGGTTGGCCGAGGCCTTCTGGATGTTCAGGCAGGTGAAGGCGAACAGCAGGGCCAGCGGAATGGTCGTGGCGACGATCAGGCCCGCGCGGACATCGTAGAGGAAGAAGATCAGCACGATGACCACCAGCACCATGCCGCGCAGGAGGTTTTCCTCCACGATGTGGGTGGTGAGCGCGATCAGATCGGTGCGGTCGTAGAAGGGGACGATCTTCACGTCCCTGGGCAGGACCTGCCGGTTGAGCTCTTGGGCCTTGGCCTCGACGCCCTTCAGAACGTCCTGGGTCTTCTCGCCGGTGCGCAAAAGGATCACGCCTTCGACGGCGTCGTCCTGCTTTTCGAAACCGAATTCCCCTAGGCGCGGCGCGATGCCGATCTGGGCGCGGCCGACGTCCTTGAGCAGGGTCGGGACACCGTTGTGCACCGCCAGGACGATGTTGCCGATGTCCTCGAGCGTCTCGATCCGGCCGAGGCCGCGCACGTAGAAGAACTGCCCGCCCTGCGAATAGAAGCCGCCGCCTGCGTTGGAGTTGTTGGCGCCCAGCGCCGTCTCAGCCTGCTGGATCGACAGGCCCGCGCCGGCCAGTTTCGCGGGGTCGAACAGCACCTGGTACTGCATGGTCCCGCCGCCGAAACCAGAGTCGTCGGCCACGCCCGGCACGGACTTGAAGGCCGGCTGGACGACCCAGTCCTCGAAGGTCTTGAGCTCCATCGGCGAGCGGTCGGGGCTCTGCAGGACGTAGCGGTAGATCAGGCCCGAGGGCGACGAGAGCGGCGACACCGAGGGCGTTACGCCCGTCGGCAGGCTCAGGCCCTGCAGGTTGTTGTAGACCTGCTGGCGCGCGAAATACTTGTCGGTTCCGTCGGCGAACTTGAGGGTGACGTCGGAGAGGCCGTAGAGCGAGATCGAGCGCGTGCTGACGGTCTTCGGGATGCCGGTCAGGCCGATCTCCATCGGCACGGTGATCAGCCGCTCGACTTCTTCGGCGGCATGGCCGGGCCATTGGGTGATGACCTCCACCATCGGCGCAGAAAGGTCGGGATAGGCGTCCACCGGCAGCCGCTGCAGCGACCAGACGCCAACGGCCACCAGGATCGCGGTCACCAGAAGAACCAGGAGCGGCTGGCGCAGCGCCGTGGCCACGATCCGGTTCATCACCGACACCGACGCCGGCTCGGCCTGCGGGAGAGGAGGGGTCTCGCTCACTGGTTCTGCATGAACTGGACGAAGACGGCGCCGTCGACGACCACCTTGTCGCCGGCGTTCAGGCCTTGCGGGATCTCGTACTGGTCGCCGGTTGTGTAGCCCAGCGTCACGTGGCGGCGCGCGAAACCGCCGCGGGCCTCGGCGACATAGACGAACGCCAGGTTCTCATCGTCGCGCAGCACGGCCGAGGCGGGTACAAGAAGGCCATTGCTGGTCTGGCGCGACTGGATTCTCACCCGGACATACATCTGCTTCTTCAGGATTCCGCCGGGGTTGGCGACCACCACCCGCGCCAGGACCGCGCGGGTGTCGGGGTTCACCAGGGCGGCGATGTTGTCGACTGTTCCTGTGACAGAGGGGCCGACGCCGGTCTCGACGCTTGCCGGATCTCCGGCGCCCACCGTGCCGATGTCGGACCCGGCGATCTGCGCCATCACCCAGACCTTAGACAGGTTGGCGACGGTGAACGCCGGCGTCGTTCCCGCCTGCAGGAGCTGGCCCGGCGTGATCAGCTTTTCGACCACTGTGCCGGCGATGGGGGCGCGGATCTTGCCCTCGATGCGCGGGGCCAGCCGGCCTTGCTGGACGTCCTTGATCGCCTGGGGGTCGATGTTGAGGCCGACGAGGGCCTGCAGGGCCGCATCGCGGTCGGATTCGGCGTTGGCGGCGTCGGTCTGGGCCTGCTGGGCCTCGCGCTCTGAAATGCCCTTGTGCGCCACGATATCCTTGTCGGCGTCGGCAAGCTGGCGAAGCGTGCGCGCAGTGGCGAGCGCCTTGGCATAGCCGCTGAGCGCGGCGGCGTAGTCGGGCGAGTCCACGATGGCGAGAGTGTCCCCGGCCTTGACCACCTGACCGGGCTGGACAAGCAGGCGCGACACCGGTCCGGATATCGGCGAGAGCACGCTGGTGGCTTGGTCGTTATCGAAATCGACCACGCCGCTGGCCTCGACGGTCTTGTGGAAGGCCGCCGGCGCGACCGTATAGAGGCGGATGTGCTGCAGCTGGGCGGCGGTCAGGGTGACCAGTGCTGGCGTCGCCGCGGCGGATTGGGCGGTCGCGGTTGGCTTCGGCGAGCAGCCGGCCAGGGCCGAGAGCGCAAGGCACAGCGCCGCGCCGGCCAGCGCGGCCGTCTTCAGGGACGGGCTAGTTTGCATCGGTGTCCTTGGCGAGATCGGGGCGGCGCCACCAGCCGCCGCCGAGCGACTGGAACAGGGCCGCCGTGTCGGTGAAGCGGGCGGCCTGGGCCTGCACGAGCGTGATCCGCGCCTGCTGGTAAGCCTGCTGGGCGTTCAACACGGCCAGGCCGCTGGCGTAGCCGTCCTGCAGCCGGCGCTGGGTAAGGTCGAGGGTGACCTTGGCGGCGTCCGCGGCGGCGGCGGCGGCCTTCAGGCCCCCGGCGTCCTGCTGGATGGCGGAGAGGCTGTCGGCGACGTTCT
>DASRRU010000301.1:0-14503 GCA_035656795.1 Phenylobacterium sp.
GCCGTAGGCGCCGCCGAGCTCCATCTTCTCCGAGGAATCGAGGTTGTTGGAGGCCAGCTGGCCGCGCGCCGAGCCGTAGAGCGACCAGGGGCCGCTCAGGGTCTGCAGGCGTGTGATCTCCAAGGCCAGCTTGCTGTAGCCGCCCTGGGTGCGTGCGGTGACCGCGTCGATGGCGCGCGCCTGGGGTGTCTCGATGTCGAGGTCGCCCAGCGATCCGCTGGCCGACCAGGTGGTCCAGCCGCCGCCGCCGAAGCCGTCGCGATGGTCGCCGGCGAGGCCGAGGATCGCCACATGGGCGGTCTTGTCGGTCACCGAGGCGGTGGCGCCGACCTTGTCTTTGAAGGTGCGGAAGTCGTAGTCGGCGAGCGCGTAGAGGTCGGTGTCGCGCGAGCGGATCAGCGGATAGCTGGCGTAGAGGCTGGCGATGTCCACCGTGCCGCTGGCGTGCAGGGGCGAGAATTCCCGGCCGAGGCGGTAGCTCAGGTGGGCGTCGGCGACGCCGAGGGTCAGGTCCTGGACCTGCGCCTGATAGCTGCCGCGGATGTAGTTGAGGCCGGAGCCGGCGGTTAGCACCCGCAGGCTGGCCACGTCGCCGAGGCCGAGCGGATCATTGAAATTGACGGTTCCGCCGCCGCGATACTCGCCGGTGTAGCGGTTGCCGGCGTTGTCGGCTTCCAAGCTGCCGGTGACCCGGCGGCCGGGGGCGAGGTCGACCAGCAGGTCGGAGGTCCCGACCGCGGAGCCTGGCGTGAGCGTGGATTTCACCACCACGCCCGGCAGGTCGGAGAGCAGCAGCAGGCGGCGTTCCAGCCGCGCGGTGGCGATGATGTCGCCGGGGTTGAGACCCGCCAGGATGCCGCGCGCCAGGCCGTCGTGGACGTTGGTCTGGTTGCCCAGCCCGATCTTGCCGTAGTGGCCCTCCACGACCTCGAGGGTCACCGCGCCGTCGCGGATGTCCTGCGCCGGCACATAGGCCTGGGCCACGAAGTAGCCGTGGGCGCTGTAGAAGGCCGCGATCCTCGCCGCCAGGGCCCGCAGGCCCGCGAGATCGGTCTCAGCGCCCGGCTGGAAACCGGATGCCGCGATCAGTTCAGCCTCGGTGAAGCGGGTCTCGCCGGTCACACGCAGGCGCGGACCACGAAGCGGGGGCCGGGGGCCTCGGGCGCGGTGGGCGCCTGGCCGCGCTCTACGCGGATGTCGGGGATGGATTTCGGCTGGACGGGTGCGGGAGGAATCTGCTGCAGCTGGGCGCCCCCGCTCACAGTCGGCTGAGCGAGCGCGCTCGGCGCGGCCGCCAGCAAGGCCACCGTCAATATTGCGGTTTTCATTTTTATCCGTTCGCGATCATCTGGAGAAAGCAGAAGCTTAACCATGGATTAGCGCATGATGAACGTGCTTGTATCTTAGGTATTGCGGAATCGAACAATGTTTTATGTAAATAGTTTTGTGGAAATCTTCACGTGATATTAAGCCAGTAGGCGGATGAACGTTGATATTACTCGGTGATGTTTGAAGAAGGCGGGGCGTTCTTTCCGGCGAAATCTCTTTCCACCCATTCTCAAGAGGATGATTTACGGCTGCGCCGAGCGCCCGTCGCGCTGGTCTGCTGGGGGTGGCGGGGCGGACGACCAGCCGCGCGCGCACCTCGATGGCGGCCCGATCAGGAGCGTGCGGCTCCTCACGCAGGGGTCTCGTCGCGCCCGTGACGTTGGTGACTACGCCCAGTCCAACGACGCCTTCCTCAGGAACGTGGCTTTAAACGTAGCGTCGTTCGGTATCGATCTCATCGGCCACTAAGGGTGCTGATGATGCCTGGTGATGATGTGCTGATGATGCCTTCGGCGCGTCGCATCGAGGTGTTCACGGGGGCGACGCCACGGCGCCGGTGGAGCGCTGAGGCCAAGGCCCAGATCGTGGCGAAGAGCTACGGGACTGTCGGCGCGTGAACTCGCCAACCACGAAAGGCTGAAGGCCCGGGAGCGCGAGGTGCTGCAAGTTGGCGAGCTCAGCGACGACGTCATCGCGAGCTTGCAAGCGGCTGAGTACGGTCGCGAGCCGCAATGACGTTTCCGGCTCCCAAGCCGGGTTTGGTCATTTGCTACAGCTTCCTTTGGAGTGACGAACACGCCGACGGCGCTGACGAGGGGTCGAAAGATCGGCCCTGCGCGATCGTTGTCGCCGCCGAAAACGCCGCTGGCGACATTCGCACCCTTGTGGCGCCCATCACCCATTCTCCGCCTAAAGATCCGCAGGATTCGATCGAGATGCCGGCGTCTGTCTGCAGGGCCCTGGGCCTCGATGGCGCTCGACACTGGCCTCGGTTGGATGAGCTCAATCGCTTCAGCTGGCCGGGCTACGACCTGCGGCCCATTCCGGGGACCGAGGGCGAATTCGCCTATGGCCTGCTGCCGCGGGATCTGTTCGAGCAACTGAGATCTGCAATCCTGGAACGCCAGCGAGCCAAGAAGGGGCGTGTCGTCGGGCGGGACTGATCGGCGGTCCGCTATCGGGGGTTATGGGCAATCGCCCTCGTCAGGGTGGGAGACACCGCAGCGAAGCAGGAGCGCACGCAAGTCGCGGATCGGCGGGAAGACCTCATTGTTCCAGTCACCGCCCTGAGCGTCGTGAGCGACCTGTTCCATCTCCACGATCTCCTTGTCCTCCTTGAAGATGTTCTCGGTGAACAGAGTCACGAAGGGCCACGCGGCCTCCAGCAGGCCGGGAATCTTCGGGCGCTTGACCGAGAGGTAACCGAACGTCCGGTTGGTGCGTTGCTCGGCGTCCAGCGGGGTGTAGCCCAGCCACACGCTCAGCACGGGTTCGCCGTCGCCAACCCAAACGCGAAGGTGCTGGTAGGGATATTCGGTACGGATGGTCATCAGATCGGTGTTGTCGCCGTCGCCCTGCTTGCGCATGAGGCCGACGATCGCGCCTTCTCCAATCGTCGAGGCGCCATCGGTGCGGCTGAATGTGTAGTCCACTTCCGCCCAGTCGGCCCCGTGGCGGCGGCCTAGGCACTTGGCCTTGATCGTCCCCATTTGTCGCCGGTGCAGGAACTGGTGGTTCATGTCGAACAGATTCTCATGCATGAACGTGTAGTGGGCGGCGACCTCGCGGTTCAGCTCGCGGGTCTTGTAGCCGCGCTCGGCCCTGGCCCCCAGGGACGGGGGCAGACGCGCCTCCGCCAGGATCGCATTGCCAGGGAAGACGAAGATCAGTCCGTCGACCTCGCGGCAGGGATAGGCCCTGACGCCGTTGGGAAGCCGCTCCGGGCCGAGATAGGGCACATCGATGCAGTCGCCATCAGCGTTGTAGGCCCAGCCGTGATAGCCGCACTTCACCGTGCAGCCGCGCACGACCCCGTGCGTCAGGGGCACCTGCCTGTGGGCGCAGCGGTTTTCCAGCGCGAAGAGCCTTCCGTCTTGCCCGCGCACCACCGCAACGGGCTCGCCCGCATAGCGGCGCGCGAGCATCCGACCGGGCCGCAACTCGCGTGACCAGGCGATCGGGTACCAGTAGTCGGGATGGGCATCGGTCCGCCGAAGGTCAACACCGCCGCTCGACCGGCGCGCCTGCATGGTCTCGGCTGACATTCTCATCCCCCGCGCCATTCGGAGCCTGCCGGCCGCGATCACTCCATCGCACAACATAGCAGCACCAGCTCGGCAAACGATGCCTGCTGGAGTCGGCAAGGGTCGGCTATTCGCCGGACCGCCAACGTCCGCTGCAGGCGGCGCAACGCGGAGCTGGGCGCCCCCTTTGGGATGGATTGGGGAGCAGGTCTTCGCCAGGGCCGCCATAATCCGGAATTATCGTCGAGGGCGCGCCAATGGCGTCGGCGCTGTCCACGGCCATCGGGGGGTGAGTGAAATGGGGGAGGGGCCTCGGATCCCCTCAGGGCTGGAAGTCGACCTCGGTTGCGAACGCGATGCCTCGCTTGGTCGCGAAGCTCTTCACCGCGAAATAGGACCTGAACGCGCGCGCCACCTCGCAGGCGAGGTTGTGCGGAGAGGGACATTCGGCAAGCCCGATGGCCAGGGCCAGTAGCTGTTGCGCCGGCCGGCCGAAGATCAGCAGGTTGGCGGACTTGTGGGGCGCGTGTTCGCTAAAGTCGTACCATTCGACCACCAGGTCGGAGTTCCGCGCATAGGCGACGTGCGACCCCGGCTTCGTCGGCATGGGATAGCGTTGGCCAGGGACGCCCCTGAAGCCGCGTCAAAGGGGATGACGTCACCCATCAGGAGGCCGCCTCCTGGATGATCGTCTGGCGGCCCGCATCGGCGTCGACCTCGGCCCCAGCCGCGACCAGGGCGGAGAGTTCCCCGATGGCGGCCCGGAACTCTGCCATCGGCAAGCTTGCCGCGTGAGGCTGCAGGCCGTCGGCGACCGCGCGATAGTACCAGAGGACCTGGTCGGGCTCATTGAAGCGCGCCAGGGTCTCGGGGCCATGTGTGCGGACATCGCGGATGGTCGCGGTGATGTTGTGCAGCTTGTCGGCCGCGGTGATCAGCGCGGCCGGCTGGTCGGCGTGGGCGAGGCGCTCGAGGTAGGCCGTCTTGCGCTCCAGCCAGGGCCGCTTCTGGGTGGGGTCGGCCGAGGTGCTGTCGGTGCAGTGCACCACCAGGTCCGCCACCCGGTCTCCGAAGCGGGCGCGGATGAGCTGGGCCGTGGCGTCACCGCCCTGGTCTTCGACGGCGTCGTGGAGGAGGGCGGCGATCGCGGTGTCTTCGTCGCCACCCCACTCCAGGACCGTGGCCGTGACGGCCAGCAGGTGGGCGACGTAGGGGATGTCGTTGCCCTTACGGGTCTGCCGGCGATGAAGTTGCTCGGCGAAGGCGAGGGCGTCTGAGAAGCGGTCTGTCAGCATCAGGTCTCCTGGTTGGCGCGCGGCGACCGGCCCGTCAGGGGCCGGCGTCGAGCGTTTGGGTTTTGGGATGGCGCCGGCGGCATTCCGCGGCAGCGCTAAGGCGTAGCTGGGGACTCTGCTGGGGATATGCAAGTCCGGCGTTCGCCGAACGCACCGGCCCGCGTGCCGCACGGGCCGTTTGACGTCGCCCGGCACTTGGCCGATGCGAAGACCATGAAGTCTCCCACCGTCGCCAGCCTCAAGCGCGTCAACGCCGAGAACCTGACGAACCTCGGCGCCGAGCGGCTGGCCGAGATCCTGGTGCAGGCCGCGGCCAGCCGCCCGGACCTGAAGCGCCGGCTGCGCATGGAGCTCGCCGCCGAACAGGGCGCTGACCACCTCGTTCTGGAGATCGACCGGCGGCTGGCCTCGCTGGAATCCAGCCGCTCGAAGGTGCCCTGGCGCAAGCGCGCCAGCTTTGTCGGAGACCTGGATATCCTGCGACGCCTGATCGCCGAGCGGCTAGCCGCGCTGGATCCGGCGTTGGCGCTGGACCGGATGTGGCTGTTCATGGACCTGGCCCGCCGCCTGGGCGTCCGGGTCCGCGATCGGGACGGGGCGCTGGCGGAGATCTTCGGGCGCGGTGCCGGGGATATCGGGGAGCTGGCGGCCAGGTCCGACGGGGCGCAGGCCGCCGTGACCCTCGTCGAGGCCCTCGCCCGTGACCCGAACAGTTGGCTCGACTGGCTGCCGCGGCTGACCGCGACCGCGCCGCGCCCGGTGCTCGAGATCGTGCTGGCCCGACTGCGGGCGCGCGAAGGCGCCGTGCCCGGGTGGGGCGAGCTCACCCGGGCGCTGGCCGATGCGGTCGAGGACGCCGCGGCCTATCGCGCCACCTTCTCGCCCAACGCCCTGCGCGATCCGTCGACGGCCGCCGAGGTGGCGCAGCGGCTGCTCGCCGCCGGTGACATCGACGAGGCCGGCCGGCTGCTGAGCGCCGCCCAGGCCGCGGCACCGAAATTCGCGCTGTCGGCGGCCCGCGGCCAGCCGGTTGCGCCGGACTTCGGCTGGGAGAGCGCCTGGATCGACTACCTCGAGCAGTCCGGCCAGGGCGCGGCCGCCCAGGCCACGCGCTGGGGCTCGTTCGAGCGGACCCTGTCGGCGGCGCGCGCGCGGGCGTTCACCCAGCGGCTCGCCGACTTCGAGGATGTCGAGGCCGAGACCCGGGCCTTTGCCTATGCGGCCGCCCATGCCGACGTCGACAAGGCGCTCGCCTTCCTGATGGATTGGCCGGCCCTGCCGGAGGCGGCGCGGCTGATCGCGGCCCGTGGCGACGAGATCAAGCTCGGCGCCGAGACCGCCGAGCTCTGGGCGCGGCGGCTGCAGGCGCGCCAGCCGGCGGCGGCTCACAGCCTCCTGCGCCAGGCGGCCGCGGCGGCCTTGCGGCGGCGCGACGTCGCCACCTGCGACCGGCTGACGGCGGAGGCGGACGCGATCAACGGCGACGAGCCCTGACCGCCAGGCCAGGAGCTGGGGGCGAAGGCGGTGTAACCGCGGTTAGACGCGAGTGGTTCGAGTCCAGCGTGGCGCAATATTTTGCCGCGAACGCAATCTCGTAGCCGCCCGGCGGGCCGCTCCTGGCGCATCTGAGCCGTTAGCGCTTGGACCGCACCTGACTGATTCCGTTGAAAAACTCTGGGGCCTGAATTTAGGCCCGGAATTTCGGCAACGCCCATGCTGCCGTCGCTTCATTGAGGGTGAACGTGTGGTGCATCAGCACCCCTTTGCCGATTCCGGCCGGCGGGAATTGGGGCCTCTGCGTCATCTGACTCGGAACGCCTCGGCGTTCTCGCGCGATAGAAACTCGAGGATAACCATCCGCTCAGGATGCCAGTCACCTTCCATGACCGTAGGCTCCACGCCACGCACGATGTACCTGCCACCATATTTCTCGATGAACGCTGGGATGGTATCGACATACCGCAGAAAGCCCGGGACATCGGAGGCGGAGAAGTCAAGCACCAGATAGGCCTTCATTGTATCTCCCAGGGAGCGGTTTCTGCGGCAGGGTAACGCCCCCGTCCGCAAGTCACACTCGTTGCTGACGTTGACTCAGGCGGATCAGGCTGGCATCGCCTCAGTGGCGGCCTGCTCCGCAGACCAATTGTCGAGCGGCATGAGGAGCCGCTGGGCAGTGGCGTCGGCGATCAGGGTGCCATCCTCACGGCAAATTCAGCGCGGAAGTGACGAGCTGCCGCGTTTGCGCCGCGACCCTATCCTCGATGGCGAGGGGGTGACGGCGGCCGATTTTCAGGAAATTCATCTGCAGGTTCACGGTTCGAAAGAGCCGATCGTCCGGCACGATCGTCATGGTTGCGAACGCGAGTACTTGGTCGGCAAGGGCAGCCAAGTAGGGCCGGGACCGGATGTCCGCCGATCCCTTGGGCTGTACCGAACCGGGGCGGCGCCATCGCATCCGAGCTGGGATCTCGACCTGTGTGGGGCCATCGTGAACGCCCAAGCCACGACGGGACTTCCGGCCGTCGTGACCGGCGCTTTCCGGTATGCCCCCAGGGGTAACGGCGCAGGGGGATTCAATGCCGCCTGTGCCGATCACAACGCAATCCATGACCGTCTCGACAAGCTTACCGCATTTCACTCAGGCCGCCGCAGGCGCGTAATCAGCCTGCCGGCGGTCGGCCGCTCTCGCCGAGCAGAATCGCCCGCGCCACCAGACCGCCGTCAGGCGCGCGCGCGGCGCGGACCTGGACCGCGGCCCCCGGCCTGACCTGGGCGCCGTCAACGAGGCTCATCTCGCGGATGGTCACATTGGCGGGGAGGATGATGTGGCGAACGCCTTGTCCCTCAGCGCCGCCGTAGACGACGTCCATTTCCCGCCCGCGCGGGGTCGACACAACCTCGGCCGAGACCGTCCCGTTGGTCATCATCGTGCCAGGCGCCTCGCCGGCCATCGGGCCGTGGCCCTCGCCCAGGCCCTTGAGGGCTGGAGCGAAGACCCGGAATTCCTTGGACATGCCGCTGCCATCGGCTTGGCTCACGTTGGCCGTGGCCACAAAGCTGCCGGCCCTGATCGCTCCGGCGTCGATCTTCCGGAGGCGCAGGATGCGCACATCGTCGGCGATGGCGTAGGTCGTGGACATCCCGTGGGCGTCCTTCACGGTCAGCGACTTGCCGCTGAATGCGACCACAATCCCCTCGGCCGGCGCCGCAGATCGCATCGCTCCAGCGGGTGGATGGGATGCCATGGAGTTGGCGGGCTGGGCGCCGGCGCGGCTGCTGACAAAGGTCGTGGAAAGGCTGACGGCCAGGGCGGCAATAAGGATCTGTCGCATTGGGAAACTCCAGGAGACTTTAGGGAAATTGAGCTTGGGCGTCTGCCCGCCGCACGCGGAAGGCGCGAGGCCGCCGTGGTTCCGGCGGCGACTGCAGCCTCCGGTTGCTATTCGAGGCCGCGCCGTCACCACCGCCCCGGGGCCCGCGGATTCGGGCGGAACTCTTACCGACGCCAGCGTCGCAGGGAGCGCCGACGCACAGCCGAACACGGTGGTTTTGTTGCGAAATCCCTTTTGACCTCTGTCCCCGGAGTGTGCCCAATCGGCGCGCCCGATCGCGAGCGCCGGGCCGGTTCTTCGGGTGACGCGGTCGGGTAGCGACGCCAGACGTCCGGGATCAGGACCTAGACCCGGGAGCACAGGCATTTATCCTCGGTATTTTCAGGCCGTCTGGACACCGGCATGCCTGCTTCCGGAGCCGGGGGTTGGGATTCAGCGTCGTCTTCCATGATCTCGATCGCACTGACCCGCCGTACGCCGTCCGATCGCTGCATTTGCACAACGAGGTCTATCGTCTTCCTCGCGTAGGTTCGGGCGCTTTCCCAGTCGAGGTTGATACCCGAGAGCAGGGACATCATGACAATCTGGTCGATGGCGCCAGAGGGACTGTCGGCGTGGACCGTCGTGATCGAACCGGGATGGCCAGTGTTTACGGCGCGCAGAAATGTGAAGGCTTCCTGCCCGCGCAGCTCGCCCAGGAGGATGCGGTCCGGCCGAAGGCGCAAGGCGGCCTGCAGCAACTCCTCCTCCGTCACCCGGGTCTCACCCATGACGCCCCGCACCGAGATCAGCGATACCGAGTTGGCGTGGGTTACGCGCAGTTCCGGCGCGTCTTCAATGGTGACCAGCCGCTCATGAGGCGAGATTTCCTGCATCAAGGCGTTCATCATTGTGGTCTTGCCAGACGCTGTCCCGCCGGAAATGACCATTGTCAGCCGAGCGGCGACAGCGATCTTCAGAGCGGCCTCGATCTCGCCCCGCGCGAGCAAAAGCCTCAGCCGCTGGCGCACGGTTTGGCGGGTCTCCGCCGGGCCACGCGTAAACGCTCCGGCGCCAGCCATCTGGCTCAGGGACAGCCCCGCGGCGGCGTGCCGGCGCACAGCCATGACGACGCCGCCGCGCGCGGCGGGCGGGGTTACGATCTGGACGCGCGCGCCGTCAGGGAGCGCTGCGGTCAGAAGCGGATGCTCACGGCTGACGCCTTGACTGCTCGCGCCGGCGATCTGACGCGCCAGCCGCAACAGGGTCTGCCCGGTCAATTCCGGAGCCTCCAGCGGCTGCATCGCGCCGCCCAGGGTCTCCACCCAGATCTCGCCGGCCTTGTTCACCAGTATGTCGGAGACGTCGTCGCGTTCGAGCCACGGCCTCAGCGGGGCGATGAAGGCGGCGAGAAAGACGCTCACGGGGCGGCCCGCTGCAACACCGAGGAGAAGTCGAGGTCGCGGGCGACGAAGACGCGAATGGCCGCGCCTTGCTTGACACTGATCGTGTCTGGGATGTTGGCGTCCTGGTTTACCGCGGCGGTCGCCGCCCCGGTCGAGGCTGACGGCGAGTTAAGCACGATCGCGGTCCCCGCCCCGCTATTGGCCGTGGCCGCGACCAGGCCCGTGGTGATCACCGAGGTGAGCAGCGATGTCCCGTAGCGCCGCAGAAAATGGGAGTTAGTCTCGCCCGCAAGTCCCCCGCGCCCCAACTCGTCCGCCGCCGGCGAGGCGAGATCGACCGACACGCCTTCTGGCGTCAAAAGCCGCGACCAGACCACAAATGCGCGAGACTGACCCGCAGCGATGGCGCTCTTGTACTGGCCGACGAGCTTTGACCCCTTCGGGATCAGGACTGTGGAATTGTCGTAGCCGCGCACGTCGCGGCTGACGATGGCGCTGGCGAACCCTGGCAAATCCGAATTCAGCGCTGTCTCCAGCACCGCTGGGATGACCGTTCCCTGCGGGGCGATCAGGGCGGTGTTCGAAAGCCGTGTGGCGCGCACGGTTGTGACGCCTGTTCCGGCAATGCGATCGGAGAAGCGCTCGTCGGGCGTCGCGGGTCCGCCTGCGGCGGCGGGGCCTGTCGGCGGCGTCGCACGGGCCAAGGCAAGCGCCGCTGCCGACGGATCGGGCGCAAGCTGGTCACTGGTATCTAGGATGAGCGGGGAGCCGGCCTGGGTTGCTGAATCGAGCAAGGCGTTCCCGCCGGTCGCCGCGGCCGCCGCCGCGGGAGCGGTGGGCGCCGGCGGTGGCGTGGCTGAGGGATCTGTCGGCGGCGTCGGGGAGGGGGACGTCGGAGGCCGCACACGGGCCTGGGCCTGCGACATCTGAAGTCGACCGTCATTGAGGTTTGCGAACACGGCCGCGCCGAAACACCCGACCCCGAGGCAGGAGAGGGCAAACCGCCACGCGGGATCCTTGCGTCCGACGCGCGGCGCAAGTTCAGCCGGATCAACGAAGACCTGGCTGAGCGGCTCGCCAGGTTCAGGTCGTTTCGCGCCGTCGCGTTTCATGGTCAGAACCCGCTTCTTTCCGTGCGCGTCGGCAGCGTGCTCTCATTGGCCGCGGCCCCCTGGAACGCGTCGTCGAAAACCTTGGCTACGAGCCCGCCACGACGCAGAACGAAGGCTTGCGAGATCTTGTCGATCACGATGTAGCCCTGCCGCACCGAGAAATTCATGATCGCCTCCTTGCCGCCCGCCTCGACAGCGTAGACGGCCGGATAGTCAACGTTGGCCGCGAACTCGAAGTAGGTGAATGTGCCGTCGTCGAAGACGCGCGCGGGACGCAGCTCACGGCTGCCTTCGAAACTGTAGCGGCTGTTTTTCGCTGTCGGGGCTTCCGGGGCGGCGACGGCGGCGGCCGGACTCGCCTTGAGGACCACCGGTGCGCTGAAGATCGGCTCCGGATATTCGAAGCGTATGCCGAAGACCGGGCTGGCGGCGCCGCGGGTCTGAGGGTTTTGCGCCTTCAGGCTGAAGTCGTATCGCCGAAGGCTGGTGATCACCACCATATTGGTCGGGCCGCGCACCAGTAGAGGCTTGATGAACAAGAGGCTGCCGCGCTTGTTCGGCGTGACCTGCCAGGCGCGGCTATCGCCGATCGCGACGGTCTGCAGTTGTTCGCCGGGGTCGAACTCGATGCTCGTCGTAATGCCCAGTGTGCCGCGAAGCTCGACAACATCGCGGGGATTGTAGTGGACGACCTGAATTCGGGGATCTTGCACCCCCGGCTGAGGTTGGACGGCGGCGTAGCCGCGGGCGGGGGCGAGCATCAACAGCAGCAACCCGAGGAGTCTGACGGTTCTCATCCTTGGCCTCCGCTGCGGCTCGCTGCGGTCGCCGGCGCCAGGCGACCCGTGGGGGAGGGGCGCCTGAACGCGCCGCCCACACCCCGATCGATGGAGGTGGCGCCCTCGGCTGATCGTGAGGCGGACGCGAGATTGACCTCGATGCGGCGGCTCTCCGCCAAACCCCCAGGTGTGCGATCTGCCGGCAGGCTTTGGACCAGCTGCTCGGCTCGGCTCTGAGCGAAGCGGGCGTTGAGGCTCTGATTTTGGGTCGTCTCGGTCCGAAGCGCGTCCGGCTCGCGCAACTGGCGCGCCCGCGGCAGATGGAAGGCGCTGGTGACCACGACGGCGCCCAAGGCCATGACCAACTGGGCCCCGGCGAAGACGACGATGAAGGTCGTGAGCGACGAGATCGTGTCGGACGAGATACTATGGGTGTCGCGCTCGTCCGCCAGCATTTCGATCCACGGTTCCAGCGTGGCCAGGCAGACCATCAACCCGCCCCAGGACGTGATCGGGGCGATCACGGCGGCGACCAGTGCGCGAAGCCAGCCCACGAAGAGGCCGCGCGTAGCCTCGAACAGCAAGCACAACACAAACGCCGGCCCCAAGGCCACGAGTATTGCCTGGACGACCATGGCCAGCGCGATCAACCCGACGGTGCTTAGGATCAGGATCGTCGCCAGGACCTGGAGGGTCCCAGCCGCTGGGGATTGGTTGGCGGCGGCGGTGTAGACGCTGTTGGCGGCGGCGCCCTGCTGTGCGGCGGGCGTTGTGGCTTGCCGGAGGCTCTGGGCGCTGTCGGTGAGCTCCTGGTGGACCGCCTCGAGCCGGTTGAGCGGATCCTCCTGGAAGAGGCCAGGCCCTTCGCTGCGCGCGGCTTCCCCGAAGATGCGTCCGACCTCAGCGGGTGCGCCCATGGCGACGTTGAAGACCAGGGTTTGGAAGGCATTCCAGTTCAAGGTAAGCGCGACAATGGCGCCGATCTTGAGCCCGGACTTCGACACGCCGGCGAGGTTCAGTCCGCCCGAGCCGGTGAGCAATCCAAAGCCCAGCAGGCCGACGTAGAGCGTTAGGCAGATGGTCAGCGCGGTGGGCAGGAACGAAGTTGGTCCGGTGAACGCAGCGTAGGCCTTCAGCGCCAAGTGCTCGGAATTGCAACCCACTGAGGCCAGCACGCCGTGGGCCACGCCGGTGACATCCTCGGGGCCCGGACAGAAACTGGTCATGGCCGGCGCTCGCCGGCTTCGGCCAGGAAGGGCTCGAGCCACTCGGAGGGGGCGTCGCCCAGGCGTTCGCGCAGGCGGTCGAGGCGGCGGACGGACCGCTCATTGCCGGCCAGAACGCGCAGCTCCGGCAGGCTGCCCAGATCCAGTCGCACCACGGCGCTGTGGTCGGTTTGTTTGACAAGGAAGCATCTGGCGTAGTCCGGCAGCGTGCGCACCAGATCGAGCTCGTGCGCTGTCAGGCCAAAGCCCTCGATGTAGTCGACCGGCCGCGCTTTGGGGTTCGGCAGAAAGATCTGGGTGGCGGACTGCTCGATGATCGAGGTGGCGATCCGGCTCTCGAGCGCGTCGCTGGCGTTCTGGGTGCAAAATCCCAGAATGCCGTTCTTCTTGCGGATCGTCTTTTCCCAATCCTTGATCTTCTGCACGAAGATTTCGTCGTCCAGCGCCTTCCAGCCCTCGTCGATGACGATGATCGCCGGATTGCCATCGAGCAGCTGCTCGATCCGGTGGAACAGATACATCATGGTCGGCGTCCGCAGGGCCGGGGTGTCCAAGAGCCCCGTCATGTCAAAACCGAGAACCTCAGTTCTCGGATCGATGCGATCGCAGTCATTGTCGAACAGCCAGGCGTGTTCGCCCCCATCGCACCAGGCCCTGAGCCGCGAGGCGAGGTCGCCTTCGCGCGGGCGCTGGGCGCCGGTGAGCAATGCGCGGATGTGGCGCAGCCGGCGATGTTCGAGCCGCTCGGAGAAGTTCGCGTCGATCGCATCGACGATCAGCGCGCGCTCCTCCGGCTCCAGCGGTGTGGTCGGGGCGGCGACAAGGCGCTCCAGCCATTGAACCAGGAAGGCGCGGTTCTCGGGCGTGTCGGGCAGATGCAGCGGATTTAGGCCGCTTGGCTGGCCTGGCCGAAGCACGTCGTAGCGGCCGCCGATCGCGCGAATGAAGATCTCTGCGCCGCGGTCCTTGTCAAAATAGACGACGCGCGGGCGCAGTCGCCTCGCCTGGGCGATGAGGAACCCGAGCAACACGGTCTTGCCCGCCCCGGAGGGGCCGATCACGGTGAAATTGCCAAGATCGCCGTTGTGAAAATTGAAGTGATAGGGCCCGCTGGCCGTGGTCTCGAATGTGGTGATCGCTGAGCCCCAATGGTTCCCCTCGGGCGAGCCCGAATGGTAGTTGTGCAGGGTGGCGAAGCTGGCGAAATTGGCTGTCGAGATCAGCGCCTTGCGCAGGATATGGCCGAAGTTGCCCGGGAACTGCGCCCAGAAGGCGGGCTCGAGATTGATGTCCTCGCGAACCCCGATGAGGCCGATTGACGTCAGGCTCGATCGGACCTCGGCGACCGCCCTGTCCAATGCTTCGAACGTGTCGACCAGAACAAGGATCGACAGGTGATGCTCGCCGTAGGCCGCCCGACCCGCGCCCACGTCATCCTTGGCCAAGGTGAGGTCTTGTCGCAGGCTGAAGGCGTCGTCCTCCGCCGCGCGCAGGCGGCGCAGGGCCAAGCCCATGCGATCCAGCGTCGACTGTTGGTCGACAAAGCTGAAGCTCTCGCTGAGCACCATCTGGTACGGCAGTCGCAGGACGCCGTCGAGCATGCCGGGGGCGGAGCGGGCGGGGTAGTCCTTGATCGAGACGATCGCCCCGAAACGCCGAGGCGCCTCGCCGGCGGCGTCGATTTCAAGGGCCTTGAAGCCGAAGCTCAGGCGGCGGTCGGCGAGGACCTCGCCGAGCTCGCCGACGGGCTCCTGAATGGATCGAAACTCGCCGGTCGCCAGCGCGCTCAGGAATTCGGCGCA
>DASRRU010000302.1:0-12481 GCA_035656795.1 Phenylobacterium sp.
ATTGTCAGCCGCGTGGGGTGCGGCCTCAGCGCCACCGCCGGAAAACTAGCCTCGTCGCGGCGCGGCGTGGACCCCATGAGGGGCGGAGGCAGTCAGACGCTGCGATCCCGCGAGGTGATCAAATATCGGCCTGAACAAGAAGCCGGTCCGAGGGACCTGCTACTTTAGCCCGCTCAACGCTATCGATGCGCCAGCGGCGGATTTTGGCTTTCGGCCGATGAGCGGACGTTCAGTGCGGGTGCTGACCCTGCGGACAGTCATCTCCAGCCCGCAGGAAATCTTCCGCGCGCGCCGCCTTGAACCAGTCCGGCGTCCGCCAGCGGCCTGGGATGTGCGCCTCACCCCAGGCGGACAGCGCCTGGAGCACCGGCAGGAGATCGGCGCCGGCAGGCGTCAAGCGATAGGTCTTTCGAACCTTGCCCACGCCACGCCGCGCGCTTGAACTGACGAGGCCCGAGGCCTCCAGTCGGCCAAGACGGTCGGCCAGGACATTGGTAGCGATCTTCTCGGGCGCTGCGAGGAGGTCGCTGTAGCTGGTCGCGCCCGCCATTAGCGTGCGGATCACCACAAGGGTCCACCGGTCTCCCAACAGGTCGAGCGACGAAGCGATCGGGCAACGTGATCGGAACTGCGCATCCATGGACCAATGCTAACTTGCGTTCTGCAATTTAGCAAAGCATCGTACGCACCAAGCGTCGCCGAGCCGCACCGAGTGGAAGAGCGCACGCACCCGGGGATCGGAAATGCTGCGCATCATCTTCCGCATCGCGGCAGGGCTCGCTGTCGTAATCTGTGTCGTCCTTCTGGCGATGCTGGCGCGGATGGCTTGGCCGACTTCGACGCCGGCCTTCCGCGGCCCGGACGGCAAGCCGCTGCCGCAGAGCGTGGCGACCATGGAGCGGTTGGCCGTCAATGGCGTCCCGGAGTCGGTGACGATCCGCGGACGCGACCGGCGCAACCCTATCCTTATCTGGATTCACGGCGGCCCCGGGTCCAGCGAGACGACGGCGCTGCGCCACTACGACGCCGGCCTCGAGGACCACTTCGTGGTGGTCTACTGGGACCAGCGCTACGCCGGCCAGAACTTCGATCCGGGCGCGCCGAAGCCCGCGACGCTCACCATCCAACAGTACGTGGATGACCTGAACGTCGTGGTCGATACGGCGCTGAGGCGGTTCCACGAACGCAAGGTTGTCCTGGTGGGGCACTCCTGGGGCACGGTCCCAGGCGTGCTCTACGCGCAGCAGCATCCCGAAAAGGTGGCGGCCTATGTGGGCGTTGGCCAGGTCGCCGACGTGCCGAAGAGCGAGCACCGCTCCTATGCTTGGGCTTTGGCGGAGGCCCGCGCGCGCCACGACAAGCGCGGCGAGGCCCAGCTCGTGGCCCTTGGACCGCCGCCACGGCCGGGCCAGCCCATCTTCACGCCCCGCGACCTGATGATGACCTACGGCGGCTCCTTCCACCGTCGTATGGGCTACGGCGACCTGATCCTGGCCGGCCTGCGCCATTCGGAGGCGAATTGGCGCGATTTCCTGGCGTTCCAGAGTAGCTCGGCCTTCAGCGACCAACTCACCCAGGGTGAGTTCTCGCGCTTCGTCATGGATGACCGGCCGCTCGTGTTCGCGACGCCAATCTTCCTGCTGTCAGGCCGCTACGACCGCCAGTCCGAGGCCAGTGTAGCGCACGACTTTTACGATCAGGTCCACGCCCCGGGGAAAGCGTTCGTCTGGTTCGAACAGAGCGCCCACAACCCGCCCTTCGAGGAGCCGGCAGCCCTGCAGAACTGGATCGTGCAGAACGTACGGCCGCTAGCGATGCCTGCGACGCGCTGATCGCAACCGCCGATGGCGCGGCGGGCGGCGGGTTCTGGGCGAAGCGCGATGGGGTATGCCGCCACACTCGCCACCGGCGGCGGTCTCGCGTAACGTGGGTTTGCAACGCGCGGAACCCGAGTGACGACAGCGAAGGAGTCTCGACGTGCCCAGGAAGCCGACCAAGTTCGCTCACGTGGTCTATCGGACCCGCCGCTTCGAAGAGATGCTCCGATGGTACGAGACGGTGTTCGGCGCCCAGGTTCAGCATGAGAACCCCGCCATGGCCTTCCTGACCTATGACGACGAACATCACAGGTTCGCGTTCCTCAACCTGGCAGTGGTCGATCCGGATGGTACGCCGGAGTCCGACAGGCGCGGGGCGGTCGGCGTCGATCACGTCGCCTATACGAACGCAACGATCACTGATTTGCTCGAGAACTACGCCGAGCTGAAGGCAAAGCGGGTTACGCCGTACTGGTGCGTGCACCACGGGCTTACGGCCTCGCTGTACTACGCTGATCCAGACGGCAACCAGATCGAGTTCCAGGTCGACGCCTTGGCCGACGGCGGGTGCAACGAATTCATCCGCGGCGAGAAGATGGCCCTCAACCCAGTGGGCGTCGAATTTGACCCGGACGACTGGCTCGCCCGGCTGCGCGGCGGCGCGCCGGAATCCGACGTCCTCATCCGCAAGGTCCACGAACCCATCTCGCCCATTCGCGGCTTCGCAGGCGCCCACTGACGGCGAGGCGAGGAATCGGCTTCGCGCCACGAGCGGCCGTTGGGTTCGGTGCGGAAACGGAACGTGGGCGGCGTCGCTCTGGTGGCAAGGACCGATCCGGCGACCCTCGGGCCAAAGAAGTTCCGCCAGAAATGCACCGCCATCGCGCTCGAAGTTGGCTTCAGTGACACGAGCGCATCTACCGCCGCTTTTCCCCGACGGACCGGCGGGGCTCTCGGTTGCTGTCGCAAGCATATCGATTGAACGACGGCGTCAAACAGCCTTGCGGCTCGGCCAGCGCGGCCGCAGGCCTCCGGATGAAGCAGCCCCTCGGTGAACCCGCGCCGGCCGTCGTTTGCCAAGCGGGTCTGTTCGAACCCTGGACCGCCGTCACCTTAACCTTTAAGTGAAGTTGAGGGACAAGTGACGAGGAGCGCGTCTTGCAGATCGGGGAGTTGGCGAAGCAAAGCGGGCTTACGGTGTCGAGCATCCGCTTCTACGAGGCGCAAGGATTGATATCCGTGAGCCGCCAAGCCAATGGCTATCGGGCCTACTCGGCCGACGCGGTGGTGGCTCTGAACATCATCACCAGCGCCCGGGACGCCGGCTTCACCCTCGCAGAGATTCGTCAGCTCATGCCAGGCGACCTGTCCCACTGCCGCGATGGGGCCCTGGTCGGCGCGCTGCGCAAGAGGGTCGACGACATCCGCATGCTCGAGCAACGTTTGGCGCAAACACGATTGCAGATCGAGGACTTGATCGCCGACATCGAGGATAGGCCCGAGGGGATGACCCGGGAAGCGAACGCTGATCGCGTCCTGAAGCGGTTTAAGGGCGCCCGGCGGACGCAAGCCCTGGGTGGGTGACGGATGGCGTTCGCCAGCCGGTCGGGCCAGCGCCGCGAATATCAGCCAGCCGGGCCGTCGGGCATTGTGACGACGATCTTGCCCTTGGCGCGGCCTGTTTCGAGCTTGGCCATCGCCTCGGCGATACGCTCGAAGGGGTAAATGCTGTCGAGCACCACCCTGACCGCGCCGGCCTCAACGAGGCCGGCGAGCTCGGACAAATCCTCGCCGCTCGGATGCATGATGAAGAACCGGTAGTGCGCTCCGTGCCGGCGGGCGCGGCGCCTTATGGAAAAGCTTGCCGCCCAGAACAGCGCCTGCAACCCGAGCCCACGACCCAGGTCCTTCGACGCCGTTTGCGGTTCGGGAATGCCGCCGACACTAACGATGGCTGCGCCCGGCCGCACAATGGCGAATGCCTGCTGAAGCGTCTCGCCGCCGATCAGGTCGAAGACGCCGTCGTATCCGGAGAGCTCCGATGCGAGGCGTTGTTGCGTATAGTCGATGACCGTGTCCGCGCCGAGCTGTCGCACCAGCGCCGCTCCACGGGGCGAGGCGGTGGTCGCCACCTCGGCTCCCAGGTGCTTGGCGATCTGTATCGCGAAGCTGCCCACGCCGCCGGCGCCGGCAGAGAGGAAGATGCGCTGCCCCCTGGCGATGTGCAATTCATCGCGCAGCGCCTGCAGCGCGGTGAGCCCGGCAAGGGGAATGGCGGCGGCGGTCGCAAAGTCGAGGCTCGCGGGCATTGCGGCCGCATGGTCCTCGTCGACGACTGCGAACTGGGCGAAGGCGCCCATTCTGTCCTTGGCGACGCGTGCAAACACCCGATCGCCGACCCGAAAGCGCCGCACCTGGTCGCCACACCCGATCACCTCGCCCGACAGCTCGTTGCCGAGCACGATCGGCAGCCGATAGCTCTGAATTGGCCGCACCCAGCCATTGCGCGTCTTGAAGTCCACGGGGTTCAGGCCCGCGGCCCGAACCCTGACGAGCAGTTGCCTCGGGGCGGGCCTGGGCGCCGGGACCTCCATCAATGATGAACCTTCGGGGCGGCCATATCGGCGGAGAACGTAGGCAAGCATGGGTCTGTTCACTCCTGGATCGCGAACCCCTAACCCTTAAGTGAAGTTTAGGGTCAAGCTCCGTTGGAGCGATCGGCGGAGAGCGGGTCAAACACCGCAGGCAGGTGCGCCGACCTCATCGCCCAAAGCTGGAGTCTTCCAACGGAAGAGATGAGTCAGGTGCGGCCTATGCGCGACGGTCCATTCGGGCTCGAATTTCCCCCTTTTGCTGCTTGGGTACAGCGGACCCTCAGTGGAACGATTGGCCGAACCGCCGTGGCCCAAGCCGCTATTTGACGTCGCTCGACCCTTCCCAGTGGCGCAGCCAGGCCTCCTCGTCGGCGTAGGAGCGTTCGACGCAGGCTCGCGTGGCGCAGCGTTCGCGTTGGAAGCGGCCTTCACGGGCCCGGTATTGGGTCTCGCCGGAGGTGTCGCGGGTCTCGGCGTTGGCGATCAGCGCCGCCAGCCGGCTTTCCCGGGCGCCGTAGTCGGCGGGTGAGTAGTGGACGGCCTGCGCCTTCGGGGGAGGCGCCGGCTCGGGCAAGGGCGCGGCGGTGGGGGTCGCGGGGGCGGTTTCCGCCGCAGGGCTGGCCGGGGCGGGCGCCGCCGCAACCGGCGGCGGCGCGGCCTCCGTCTTCGGCTGCCGCGAGCATCCCGCGGCGGCGGCGACCAGCACAGAAGCGATAAGCCAGACCGATCCGCGCATTTCCAACCCCTCCGGATAACGTTGGTCTCTACGATCCGCCTCTCGGCGCGCGCGTCAAGCGGCGGCGTGGGCCAGGACCGGCGGGGCAGGGGCCGTGGCGGCCTCCTCGATCAGCCATTCGCGGAAGGCCCTCAGGCCGCGCTTCGGCGGCTGGCCGGACAGGATCAGGTGGAACTTCGCCGGCGTCGGCGTGAAGCCGAACGGCGCAGCGAGGCGTCCCGCGGCGATGTCGTTGGCCACGTAGATCCAGGGGGAGAGCCCGACGCCCAGGCCCGCGACCGCGGCCTCCAGCATATAGAACAGATGCTCGTACTCGCGGTGCTCAGGCGCCTCGGGCACGGAAACGCCGGCGTGATGCGACCATTCGGTCCAGGCCTGGCGATGGGGGCGGGTGTGAAGCCGCGCGGTGCGCGCCAGGTCGAGGCCGCCCGCGGCCAGCTGCGGCGCCACGACGGGGCCGTGGAAGTTGTCCAGGAAGGGCGTGGCGGTCAGGCCTTCGCCCGCGACGCTTTCGGTCAGGCGGATGGCGGCGTCGAACGGCTCGCGGGTGAAGTCCACCGGCCCGTAGGCCTCGGTGACCCGGATCGACAGGTCCGGATGGCGGGCGTGGAATCCGGAGAGCCGCGGGATCAGCCACTTCATGGCCAGCGTGCCGACGCAGGAGACGTGCAGTTCGCGGTCGGCCGCGGCCTGCACCTCGCGGAACGAGGCCTCCAGTTCGTCGAAGGTGTGGCCAAGCGACCGGGCCAGGCGCTCGCCGGCGTCGGTGAGCTTGAGCGCGTTGCGCGGTCCTTGGGTGAGTTTGACGCCGCAGAGCGCCTCGAGGCTGCGAACCTGGCGGCTGACCGCGCCATGGGTCACGCAAAGCTCGTCGGCGGCCAGGCTCATCTTGCCTAGGCGGGCGAAGGCCTCGAACGCCCGAAGGGCTGTCAACGGCAGTTGGCTGCGCTTGGCCATGTGACCTCAGCTCACAAGCTTCCGTCCCGATATAACGGCAGTCGGTGGGCGGCCCAAACGACATCTCGGCAAGTGTTCGTGATCTCAGATCACAGACCGCGCGGGGTTGTCTGGAGCATCGCGCGTGAATGGGCGCTTCGGTCCGGCCCTTGATGCGAAACCCTATTCAGAACGGGGCGGACAGTTCCAGGCCCTTGCCGCGCAGGTGCACGCCTTCGTCCGCCAGCCACTCGGCCTTGGGTTCAGCCGGCGGGATCGGCGGCGCGTAGGCTTCAGCGGCCTTGTCGGCGGCGCGCTGGCCGGCGGCCGGCCGGGCGAAGACCGCGGTGGCGAGCGTGCGGGTTTCACGCTGCTGTTCCGGGGTCGCCACGGGGGCCTTGGTGGCGTCGAGGCTGGAGGTGGCGTGCGGCGGGGGCGGCGCATGGTCCGGCGTGTGCCAGGGCTCCACGTTGGCGGCTTCGCGCCTCAGCTCCTGCGCGTGGGCGGTGGCCCCCACGCCGAAGAAAATCGCTGTGGCCGCGAGGGCGGCGCAGCGGAGGCGGGCGGACATGGGCTGGGTCATCGGGATCGAAACTCGCCGCAGCTGGGTTGGTTTCTGTCCATAGAACCTAGTGTCGCGAGCCCGACTCTGCCAGGGCCGTCTGCTCAAATCGCCAAGATGTCGTCGCGGCGTCGGCCACGCGGCCTTCTGCGAGGCGAAAATCTTAGGCCCGTTTGTTCAGGGTGATCGCGACCGCCGCGCCCGCCGGGTTCTGGGTCCCCTTGGCGCCGTAGCTGACGCCCTTGTGCCGCTGGCTCGCGACCTCCTCGGCGATGGCGCGGACCAGACCTTCGGTCACGGTCTTGGCGGCGTTGATCGCCCGGCTCTGGCGGGCGAGCACGGCGTCGAAGGCTTCGGTGGCGCGGGTGAGGCGCAGGCGCTGGGCATGCGGCGCGCTGTCGATCAGGGCCGAGTTTGCGCGGACACGGGCCGACTCGTGGCGGTAGATGTTGGCGAGGCGCTGGGTCTCCTCGACCTGGGCCGCGGCGTCCTGCGGGCGACGGGATTCGAAGGACTTGGCCTGGGCGGCCACCAGGGTCGTCAGGCGGTCGGTGAGCAGGATCAGCTGTTCGACGCGCTCGGTGGCGTCTTCTGCGGTGACGATCATCAATGCAGCCCTTGCATCTTGAGCATTTCGCGCTGGACCGAGGACGCCAGGCCGATGCCGCCGTTGGCGACCATCTTGTTGGCCATGGCGTCGGTCAAGAACGACTTGAACATCTGCTCGCCCTGGCCGCCGCCGAAGGGGGCCGCAGTCTCAGTGCCCTCGAACATCTGCTGCAGCATGACCGACAGGAAGGCGGACTCGAACTTCTGCGAGGTGTGCTTGATCTGGGTTCGCTTGGCGATCTCCGCGGCGCTCGGCGCGGCGGTGGCCTGCGTCGTTGCCGCCAGCAGGTTGGCGGGCAGGGCGGCGGCGGGGGGCAGGTCGGTCATTATTGCACCTGGATTTCGGCCTGCAGGGCGCCGGCGGTCTTGATGCTCTGCAGAATGGAAATCATGTCGCGCGGCGTGACGCCCAGCGCGTTGAGGCCGGCCACCATGGAGGAGAGCGATGCGCCGCTCTTCAGGGTGACGAATTTCTTGCCCTTCTCCTCGTTTACCGAGACGTCCGACTGCGGGACGATGGCGGTCGTGCCGCCCGAGAAGGCCGTAGGCTGACTGACCTGTGAACTCTCGCGCACCGTGATGGTCAGGTTGCCCTGCTGGATGGCGACGGTGGAGACCCGCACGTTCTCGCCCATGACGATCACGCCGGCCACCTCGTCGATCACCACCCTGGCGGGCGCATCGGGTTCGATCGTGAGGTTTTCCACCTGACCCACGAAGCCGACCATGCTCTGCCCGGGCGGCGGGGTAATGGCGACGATGGTGGGGTTCTGCATCTGAGCCGCGCCAGGGAAGCGGCTGTTGATCACGTCGGCGATCCGCTGGGCGGTGGTGAAGTCCGGGTTGCGCAGGGTCATCCGCAGCGTCGTCATGCTGGCCAGCTGAAAGCCGGTGTCCTTTTCGACATTGCCCCCGCCGGCGATGCGGCCGGCGGTGGGGACGCCCTTGGAGATCGACGAGCCCGAGGCGCCCGACGCGCTGATCGAGCCCGTCTGCACGGTGCCCTGCGCCACCGAATAGACCTGGCCGTCGGCGCCATAGAGCGGGGTCATCAGAAGGGTGCCGCCCAGGAGGCTCTTGGCGTCGCCGATCGCCGAGACGGTCACGTCGATCTTCGCGCCGGGGGCGGAGAAGGGCGGCAGGTTCGCGGTGACCATCACCGCGGCCACGTCCTTGGTGTTGGGTGTCGCCGAGCGGGTATTGACGCCCAGGCGCTCCAGGGCCGACTGCAGGCTCTGCTGGGTGAAGGGAGCGTTGCGCAGGGCGTCGCCCGTGCCGTTCAGGCCCACCACGATGCCGTAGCCGACGAGCTGGTTGGCGCGAACGCCCTCGAACTCGACGATGTCCTTGATTCGGGACTTGGCCGCCGCCGGCCCGGCGCAAAGCCCAACTGCGAGACCTAGCGCCAGGAGAAGGACGGGAATGGCGCGGAGGGAAAGACGCATGATTAACCGGTTGAGGCTGCTTCGCTGGTCTCTATGCGATCTGCATGCCAATCCGGGGCGTTTGGAAATCTCAATGAAAACAGCGTGGCGGGCCGAGCCGGCCTAGGGGCGATTGGCGCCGGCGGCAGTTTTTGCCCGGCATTAACCATGCTGCAAGCTTGGCGGCGGACAACAGGGGTCTAGGTTCGCACCAAAGGGATTTGAAGCGCGCATCATGAAGGTCACCGGCCCAAGCGGGATCGGATCGTCCTCGGGCGCACGCCCGGCGCGCGGCGCCGACGGCGAAGGCTTCCGCATCATCACGCCGGACGCCGCCGGCGGCGCCGGCCAGGCCTCGTCGGTGTCGGCGACCCGCGGCGTCATGGGGGTTGAGGCGCTGCTGGCCCTGCAGGACGTCGGCGGGCCCCTCGAGCGCAAGCGCCGGGCGGTACGCCGCGCGGGCCGTATCCTGGACGTGCTGGACGACATCAAGGTCGGGCTGCTCGAGGGCGAGCTCTCGATCGGCGATCTGGACCGCCTGCGACGCGCGATCCGCGACGAGCGGGACCAGACAGAAGATCCGAATCTGGAAGCGGTGCTGGACGACATCGAACTGCGCGCAGCCGTCGAGATGGCTAAACTTGAGCAAGCGTCGCGTGCGGCGTAAAGGCACGCGCTCGCGCGTTCCGATTGAAACCACTGTTTCGTTTGCTATAAGCGCCCCGCGTGTCTCGGGCAGCTTAGGGGCTCGGAGGGTCCATGAAGGCATCTGCCATATTGGCTGATCGGCCTAGTTACCGTCCTTCGGAGGACGAAGAATTCATGAATGAGCGTCAGCTTGAGTATTTCAGGCAGAAACTCATCGACTGGAAAGAGGATATCCTCCGCGAATCTGGGGAGACCCTTAAGCATCTGCAGAGCGAGACTGAAAATCATCCTGACCTGGCTGATCGCGCCTCGTCGGAGACTGACCGGTCTCTTGAGCTGCGTACGCGTGACCGGCAGCGCAAGCTGATTTCCAAGATCGACGAAGCGCTGCGGCGAATCGAGGACGGCAGCTACGGCTACTGCGAAGAGACCGGCGAGCCCATCGGCATCGCCCGCCTCGACGCCCGGCCGATCGCCACGCTCAGCCTTGAAGCGCAGGAACGCCACGAACGCCGAGAACGGGTCCACCGCGACGACTGACCCGTCTTTGAGGGATGGCGTCTTTGCCATTCCTCAAGGCTCGGCCTATATATGCTCAAAGTGAGCATTTCTTCCGGGCGTCAAATTGGGCGCTAGTGGCGGGGGGATGAGGGGCCGACCGCCGTGACCAAATCCGGAACCCGACCGTTCCAGGCAATTCACAGCCACGGCTTCGTGCGCGTCGCGGCCTGCACGCCGGCCGTCGCCGTCGGTGATCCCGGCTTCAACGCCGCCGAGACCTTGGCGCTGGCCAAGGCGGGAGACGCCCGCGGCTGCGACCTGATGCTGTTCCCGGAACTCGGGCTCTCGGCCTACGCCATCGACGACCTCTTCCTGCAGGACGCGTTGCTGCGGCGGGTCGAGTCCGAGATCGCGGATCTGGTGGCCGAGAGCGTCGACTTGGCGCCTGTGCTGGTCGTGGGGGCTCCGCTGGAGCATTCCGGCGCGCTCTACAACTGCGCCGTGGTGATCGCCCGGGGTAGAATCCTCGGGGTCATTCCGAAAAGTTTTCTGCCTAACTATCGGGAATTCTACGAAAATCGCTGGTTTGCGCCGGGTGCTGGCGTCACCGGCCTGACGACCCGGCTGGCCGGTCAGAGCGTCCCCTTCGGGACCGACTTGGTGTTCGAGGCCGAGGACCTGGCCGACTTCAGCTTCGCGGCCGAAATCTGCGAGGATTTCTGGTCGCCGACCCCGCCGTCGACGCGGGCCGCGCTCGCCGGCGCTTTGATCCTCTGCAACCTCTCGGCGTCAAATATCGTGGTCGGCAAGTCCGATGAGCGCCAGCTGCTCTGCGCCTCGCAGTCCATGCGCTGCATGGCGGCCTACCTCTATTCGGCGGCGGGCCCCGGCGAGAGCACCACCGACCTTGCCTGGGACGGCCAAGCCTCGGTCCATGAGCTTGGGCGCCTGATGGCCCAGACCGACCGGTTTCCCACGCACGCCCAGATGGCGGTGGCCGACATCGACGTCGAGCGCCTGCGCCTTGAACGAATGCGCACGCCCACGTTCAACAACGCCGCGGCGGCCGCCGGATGGCCGGAGAAGTCGTTCCGCAAGGTTCGCTTCAATCATGAGCCGTCCTACGAGGACGTCGGCCTGGAGCGCCGCCTCGATCGTTTTCCCTTCGTGCCGCACGAACCGGCGCGGCTCGACCAGGACTGCTACGAGGCCTTCAACATCCAGGTGCAGGGCCTCAGCCAGCGTCTTCGTGCGACCCGGAGCAAGACCCTGGTCATCGGCGTCTCCGGCGGCCTGGACTCGACCCACGCCCTGTTGGTGGCGTGCAAGGCGTTCGACGCGCTAGGCAAGCCGCGCTCGGACATCCTGGGCTTCACCATGCCCGGCTTCGCCACGAGCGAGGGGACCAAGTCCAATGCCTGGGCGCTGATGACGGCGTTGGGCGTCACCGGCCGGGAGATCGACATCAGGCCGGCGGCGATGCGCGTCTTCGAGGATATCGGCCACCCCTTCGCCAAGGGCGAGGCGGTCTATGACGTGACCTTCGAGAACGTGCAGGCGGGGCTGCGCACCGACTACCTGTTCCGCCTGGCCAACCAGAACTCCGGCCTGGTCCTGGGCACCGGCGACCTGTCGGAGCTGGCGTTGGGCTGGTGCACCTACGGCGTCGGCGACCAGATGAGCCACTACAACGTCAACGGATCGCTGGCGAAGACCCTGATTCAATACCTGATCCGGTGGGTGGTGAAGACCGGCCAGCTGGAGGCCGCGGCGTCGGAGACGCTGCTCGCCATCCTCGACACCGAGATCTCGCCGGAACTGGTGCCGGCCGACGCCTCGGGCGCCATCCAGTCGACCCAGGCGAAGGTCGGACCCTACGAGCTGCAGGACTTCAGCCTCTATCACATCACCCGCTTCGGCCTGCGGCCCTCCAAGGTGGCGTTCCTGGCCTGGCACGCCTGGCGCGACGCGAATCGGGGCGCTTGGCCTCCGAACTTCCCAGAGGGCGCGCGCAGCGCCTACGACCTGGCGACCATCAAGAAATGGCTCGGCGTCTTCCTGTTCCGTTTCTTCGAGATCAGCCAGTTCAAGCGCTCGGCCATGCCCAATGGGCCGAAGGTGATCTCCGGCGGTGCGCTCTCGCCCCGCGGCGACTGGCGCGCGCCCTCGGACGGCACGGCCAAGGTGTGGTTGGATGAGCTCGAGGCGAACGTGCCGTGAGGCGCTCGCCTCCGAAGGTGATGCAAGGCTCTAGGTCACGCTGGTGAGCATCGGCGAGGCGCCGGCCTTAGGGCCCGCGAACAGGGCGGGCACGATATCCTCGACCCGATCGACCACGGTCCAGGCGCCCATGAAGGCCGGCGGCGTCAGCTTGGCGTCGACGGTGTGCTGGAAGAGGGCGAACAGGGGAGCCCAGAAGTTGTCCGGATTGTAGAAGACGACCGGCAGGTGGTGCAGGTCGAGGCGGCGCCAGGACAGGAGCTCGACGATCTCCTCCAGGGTGCCGATGCCGCCTGGCAGAATCACGAAGCCGTCGGATTCCTCGAAGAACCGCTGCTTTCGCTCGTGCATGGTGGCGACGACCTCGGTCTTCACCGTGTCCAGCGCGCGCTCCTTGCCGACCAGAAAGTCCGGGATGATGCCGAGCACATCGC
>DASRRU010000303.1:0-16559 GCA_035656795.1 Phenylobacterium sp.
GCCCGCCCATCCCCTGATCCCGCCGAAGCTAGAACGCGTCAGGGTAAAGTGGAAGCCGGTGACCCGTCCGACGCGCTCTAAATGCTTGAAGTTAGACCCTTCTCATCCCCCCAGAGGAGTCCGTCTGAGGGGGGAAGGATCTAGGGGGCGCCGTCCGCGAACTCCAGGCCCCGGACCGCCGCCGGGCTTGCAGGCCGCGCGGCGCCTATTCGCTCTGCAGGGTGAAGGTCGAGGCCATGACGCAGGCCGGTATATCCTTGTGGATGCGGATCGTCGCCGGATGGCCCGGCGCGGGGACGAAGAAGAACCGGCCGGCTGGGGAGGCGACGGTAAGGGTCGCGGGGCTGGTGAACTGGCAGACCTTGTCGGTCCCCAGGCCCTTGCCGCCCTTGTCCTTCACGTCCGAGCAGGAGACGTCGCCGGCGAAGCGGCCAAACGTGGTCCCGTCGTAGTCAAAAGTCTTGGGCGCCGACTCATGCCCGGCGTTGAACTGAGCTTCCGTCATTGCCGGGCAGGGTGGGCCTTGCACGTCCCATTTCTTCGCCAGCGCGACGGCGGCGTCGCGGTCGCGCACCCCCTGAAAGGTGACCAGGACGGCGGCGGCCCCGATCACCACCACGGCGCCTATGACGTGGGCCACGCCATATCTGCGAATTCCGCCGAAATCGCGCGGGGCCGTCGGCACGCCCTTAATCGGCATCGGTCAGGTCGCGCGCCTCGTCCGGCAGCATGATCGGCACGCCGTCGCGGATCGGATAGGCCAGGCGCGCCGAGCGGCTGATCAGCTCGCCCTTGGCGCGATCGTACTCCAGCTGCCCATGGGTCACCGGGCAGACCAGGACTTCGAGCAGGCGGGGATCGACGTCGACTTCGATCGGGACGGGTTCGGATAGGCCGGCTTCGGACGTGCCGGCTTCGGGCAGGGGGTCGCTCACGGGCTCAAATCTCCTCGGAGAGATATTACTACTGTAAAGAGTGGCCCTCGTCATCGCCGTCGTCGACCCCGTCGATCTCCAGCAAGGTGGACAGGGTCTCGAACCGTCCGGCCAGGTCCGGCGCCTCCAGCAGCGCCTGCTTTTCCGCCGGCTCGAAGGGCAGGCCCATGGCCAGCGAATTGACCAGCGCCTCCAGGGGCGCGCTCTGGGCGGTTTCCCAGTCGATGTCCAGCTCGCGGCGGTTCAGGTAGCGCTTTAGCGCCCGGGCAAAGCGCTCGCGGGCGGCCTGCGGCGCCTGGGCGGCCGCATCCTCGGCCAAGTCGGCCTCGAAACGGTCATAGCGGGCGCGGAGCTGGCGGTAGGGTGTCGGGATGATCAATTCCGCCCCGGCGTCGAAGCGGCAGACGCCGGTGAGGGTGATCAGGTAACGGCCGTCCGCGGTCTCGGCATAGCTGGTGATCCGGCCCGCGCAGCCTACGTCGGTCAGTTTCGGCCGCTCGCGGTCGCCGCCGGCCCGGGTCTGGATCATGCCGATGATCCGGTCGCCGGCCATCACGTCGTCGATCATGTTGAGGTATCGCGGCTCAAAGATCTGCAGCGGCAGGTCCCCGCCAGGCAACAACAGGGCGCCGTCCAGCGGGAACACCGGGATCATCTGGGGCAGGTCGGCGGTGCGGCGATAGGCCGGCATGGGTATCAGGTCCGGGCGCCTCAGCTGAACAGGATGGCCGAGAGGCGGCGTCGGCCGTTGCGCGAAATCTCAGACATCTGGCCGGCGGCCTCGAACACGGTGAGCAGCTGCTTGCGCGCCGCCTCGTCGTTCCAGGCCCTGTCCTTTTCGATGATGGTTAGCAACTGGTCGGCGGCGGCCTCCAGGCGGTGGCTGCCGGCCATCGCCTTGGCGAGTTCGAAGCGAGCCTCGTGGTCGTCGGGGTTGGCGGCCAGGCGCTTTTCGAACTGGGCGGTTTCCGAGGGCGCCTCGGCGGCGAGCGCCAGGGCGGCGCGGACGCTGTCGAGGTCGGGGTCCTTGGCGTCGGGGCCGGCCATGGCGAGGATCTCGCTGGCCCGCTCGGCGTCGCCCGAGGCCATGTAGACCTTGGCGAGGCCGCCGAGCGCCTTGGCGTTCTGCGGGTCGGCCTGCAGCGCCTGGGCATAGGCCTGGGCCGCGCCGCCCATGTCGCCGAGCTCCAGCGATTCCTTGGCCAGGGCCAGCATCTCATCGACCGGCGAGGGGCCGCCGGGCCCCATCTTGGCCAGCTTGTCCACGAAGGCCTTCACCTGGCTGTCCGGGAGGGCGCCCATGAATCCGTCCACGGGTCGGCCATCCACGAAGGCGAACACCGCCGGGATCGACTGCACGCGCAGCTGGCCGGCATAGGCCGGGTTCTTGTCGATATCGACCTTGACCAGCTTCACCTTGCCCTTGGCGGCGGCGACAGCCTTTTCCAGGGCCGGGCCCAGTTGGCGGCAGGGGCCGCACCAGGTCGCCCAGAAATCGACGATGACCGGCGTGTCGCGCGAGGCGTCGAGCACGTCGACGGCGAAGGTGGCGTCGGTGGCGTCCTTGATGACGTCGGTGGCCGGCGGTCCGGCGGTTTCCCCGATCAGGCTCATGGCCAGGTCCTCAAGCTCAGTTTGCAAAACGCATTCGGCGGCAAGATGGCCCCGAGACGCGACAGCTTCAACGCGAGATCACCATCATCGCCTCGAAATCCACGATCGTCGGGACCACGCCGAGCGCCGCCAGGAACGTCCGCAAGCCCGCCTGGCTCACGCCCGTGGTCGCGGTGTTGGTCAGCGGATGGAAGTTCACCCGCTCGGCCTCGGCCAGGCTGCGGTCCAGGACGAAGCGCACCCGGCGGTTCGCATCGTTGACCAGCCCGAAGGCGGTCACCGAACCGGGGGTCACGCCCAGGGTCTCCTCCATCAACGCGGGACTTCCGAACGACAGCCGCGCCGAGCCGATGACCGGGTGCAGCCGCTTCAGGTCGATGACCGTGCGATCCTGGGCGGAGATCAGCCACAACTGGTGCTTCGCGTCCTTCAGGAACAGGTTCTTGGTGTGGGCCCCGGGGATGGCCGCCTTGATCGCCTCGCCCTCGCCGACGCGGAATACAGCCGGATGGTCGCAGGTGTCGTGGGCGACGCCGAGGGCGTCCAGCAGGGCGAGCAGGTCGGCGCGGGTCTTCATCGCCCCGCCATGGCACGACCCGGCGTGGGGTCGCAATTCGCGGCGTCATTTCGGATCGGCGCCGTGCGCCCCGCTGGACGCGGCCGCGCCCCGCTGCTTTAGCTCTCCGCCGTTCCGGTCCAAAAAAGGTCGCCCCGAAGACATGCCCGCCCTGGAATTGGAGTGCTATCCCACCGTCGAGGCTGGCGTGACGCCGCCCGACATCGTGCCCGGCCGCCAGAACCGCGACTGGATGGACAATTTCCACGCCCGTCACGCCTACCGCTGCCTGCCGATGAACATGGCCAACACATCGGGCTGGGAGATCCTCTGCCCGATGACCTTCAACGCCGAATGGAACGGCGGCCTCCACCAGGAGGACATCAGGATCTGGACGGACAATCCGCACCCGCACCTGACCCGCTTCGCCAAGAGCCATTTCAGCCACGGCGTGATCACCATGCACACCGGCTACATGTTCAAGACGCCGCCGGGCTGGTCGATGATGGCCATGGGCGCGCCGAACCACATCAAGGACGGCATCCAGCCGCTGGCCGGGGTCGTGGAGACCGACTGGCTGCCCTTCCCCTTCACGATGAACTGGCTGTTCACCCGGCCAGGGCGCGTGCGTTTCGAGAAGGGCGAGCCCTTCTGCTTCATCACCCTGCTGCAGGACAAGTTCCTGCACGACATCCAGCCGGTGATCCGGCGGCTCGATTCCAATCCCGAGCTCGCCCACCAGTACGGGGTCTGGGAGAAGCATCGCACCGAGTTCAACCAGCGGATCTTCCGCCAGGACCCGGAGGCCACCAAGGAGGCCTGGCAGCGCTATTACTTCAAGGGCGAGTACCCCGAGGCGGTGGCGCCGGCCCGCGAGGACCACGTCAACAAGCGTCGCCTGAAGGAACCGACCTGGCGCCGATGATCGTCTTGGCGACTTCGCCGCGGCAAAGGGGCGCCGGGCGGCTTGCAAACGATGGGGGCGTCTGCCATAAGCCGCCTCTCGAAATTTCGGGGCGGTTCGAGCCTCGAGGAGCGCGGGCGTAGCTCAGTGGTAGAGCACAACCTTGCCAAGGTTGGGGTCGAGAGTTCGAATCTCTTCGCCCGCTCCAAATATCCGCAAGAATCCAAGTCACCTCCGCCCCGGCCAATATAGCCGGCGGCGAAGGTCTGACTGACAGGCCAAAAGTATTCGCCCGCACTGGCGTCGCCTTCAGCATCAACAAGCTCGCGGGCGTCCAGGCGCCGGACCCGGCAAGCTTGGCGCTGATGCGCAATGATTTGGGCCCTGGCTCGCGCGATCCGCGACCAGGGTTTTTTCATGCGCGGGGCTGGGATACTTAGGGCGCCTCGATTCCAAGGCTGGACCGCAGGAACGCTCCCATGACCAACGACCCCGCGTTCGAGGCGCATGAACACGCCGAGCACGCCGAACACGCGGCCCACGAGCGCGATCCCTTCATCAGCCGGGTGTCGATCACCGTGGCGGTGCTGGCGGTGATGGCGGCCACGGTCGGCAGCCTGGAGACCATCGAGGCGGGCGGGGCCATCACCGCCTCCAGCGAGGCGGTGCTGAGCCAGGACAAGGCCACCGACCTCTGGAACGAATACCAGGCCGACAGCCTGAAGAAGCACCTCTACGGCCTGTTCGCCGACGGGGGCGGCCCCAAGGCGGCCAAGTACGGCGACACGGCCAAGGAGCAGGTCGGCAAGCAGGCCGAGATCAAGGACAAGGCGCTGGAGGACGAGAAGGAGCGCGACAAGCTCCTGAGCCTCAGCCGCGCGCATGAGCGCCGCCACCACTGGCTGACGGCCGGCGCGACCCTGCTGGAGATCGGCATCGCCATCTGCACGGTGGCGATCATCACCCGCCGCAGGGCTTTCTGGGTGGGCTCCCTGGCCCTGGGCGTCGGGGGCCTGGCCCTGGCCGGGGTGGCCTACCTGGCCTGACCGCGCCTACTTCGGCGCGGGGTACCGGATCTTCGGCTTGAGGTTCTCCACCACCGCGTGGGCGTCGAAGGCGCGCGGATCGTCGGCGGGCTTGGCGCCCTTGTGGGTGATGATCTCGGCCGAGGCCTCGTAGTTCTCGATAGTCTCGACGCTCACTCCGTCGGCGAAGAAGGGGTCGCCGAACCACGGGTCCCAGGTCCGCCAGCCGCCGTAGCCGCGCCCGCGATAGCGCCAGGACGGCCGCCAGTAGCCGAAGCCGGCGCCGTACCAGGGATGATAGAACGGATCAGGGTCCACGTAGGTGCGGGCGCTGCGGTCGGTTTGCCGGTCAACGATCGCAAACCAGTCGTCGCCATTCTGCACCGTGAGCTCGGCGGCGCGGAACAGCAGGTAGCCTTCCACCGTCTCCCGCGACGTCATGGAGTTGCCGGAGAAGTTCACCCGCCAGCGATTGGACTCGATCCGGGTTTCGGAATAGCCGCCCCGGGTCGCGCCGGCCTTGACCATGGGCTGATAGGGCGTGGGGCTCACGCAGGCGCCCAGACCAGCCCCCAGGATGACGGCCGTGACGAGCGTGGCGCGTGCGAACTTGATCATCTGGTTCCGATCGGATGAGCCCACGAAGGGGTGGAGCCCGGTTTGCACGACACTGTGCCGGAATAGTGGTCCTCAGGTTTCACTATTGCCACGCTTGCCGCTCCGCCCGATCAGGCGCCGACGGTGGCCAGGATATAGATGATCCGCCCCAGGGCTCCGAACAGCAGCACCGCGGTGGCGATCGACTGGATCAGGAAGCCCGGCGCGCGCTTGCTGGCCTCGGCCGAATAGCCCACGGCGTAGATGATGCGCCCGACGATCCACACCAGGCCCATGGCCGCGGCCACAAGGTCGTTCCAGTAGATGGCGAACAGCCACATGGACACCAGGAAGATCGGCATCCATTCCAGGGTGTTGTAGTGCGCGCGGATGGTGCGCTCCAGCAACGGGTCGCCGGTCATCGCCGGCGCGGCGATGCCGCTCTTGCGGCGCGCCGCCGGCACGCGGAGGCTCATCCAGAAATAGGTCAGAAGCGCCAGAAGGGTGACAAGCGCCACCAGGCTGTGCGGATGCATGTAGTTTCCCCCGATACGGCGAACCAAGCCTCGCCTTATGCATGAGACCTTGGCACGTATCGGGGTTCGACGGGAACCGCCTCAGCGAAGGCGAGGCGTCAGCTCTTCGTCCGTTTGTCCCGCTGGGCGTTCACCCGCAGGCGCAGCGCATTGAGCTTGATGAAGCCCGCCGCGTCGCGGTGGTCATAGGCCACCGCGCCCTCCTCGAAGGTGACCAGCTCCTGATCGTAGAGCGAGTAGGGACTGGTGCGGCCGATCACGGTGACGTTGCCCTTGTAGAGCTTCACCCGGACCTGGCCGGTGACCTTGGCCTGGCTGAGGTCGATCGCCGCCTGCAGCATCTCGCGCTCGGGCGCGAACCAGAAGCCGTTGTAGATGAGCGACGCATACCTCGGCATCAGCTCGTCCTTCAGGTGCATCGCCCCGCGGTCCAGGGTGATGGACTCGATGCCGCGGTGGGCGGCCAGCAGGATCGTGCCGCCCGGCGTCTCGTAGACCCCGCGCGACTTCATGCCGACGAAGCGGTTCTCCACCAAGTCGAGCCGGCCGATCCCGTTGTCGCGGCCGAGTTCGTTGAGCTTGGTCAGCAGGGCGGCCGGCGACAGCTTCACGCCGTCGATGGCGACCGGATCGCCCTTCTCGAAGTCCATGGTGATGACGGTGGGCCTGTCCGGCGCGTCCTCGGGGGAAATCGTGCGCATGTGCACGAATTCCGGCGCCTCGACGGCCGGGTCCTCGAGCACCTTCCCCTCTGAGGAGGAGTGCAGGAGATTGGCGTCGACGCTGAACGGGGCTTCGCCGCGCTTGTCCTTGGTGATCGGGATCTGGTGCTTCTCGGCGAAGTCGAGCAGGGCCTCGCGGCTCTTGAAGCTCCACTCGCGCCAGGGGGCGACGACGCGGATGTCGGGCTCCAGCGCATAGTAGGCGAGCTCGAAGCGGACCTGGTCGTTGCCCTTGCCGGTGGCCCCGTGGGCGACGGCGTCGGCGCCGGTCTTCCGCGCGATCTCGATCTGCTTCTTGGCGATCAGCGGCCGGGCGATCGAGGTGCCCAGCAGGTACTGGCCCTCATAGACCGTGTTGGCCCGGAACATCGGGAAGACGTAGTCACGCACGAACTCCTCGCGCACGTCCTCGACGAAGGCGTTCTCCGGCTTGACCCCCAGGGTGATGGCCTTCTGCCGCGCGGGCTCGACTTCCTCGCCCTGGCCCAGGTCGGCGGTGAAGGTGACCACCTCGGCGCCCAACTCGGTCTGCAGCCACTTGACGATGGTGGAGCTGTCGAGACCGCCGGAGTAGGCGAGGACGACTTTCTTGACGGGCTTTTCGGCCATGGCGGCGGGTAGTCCTAGGTCCGGAGGGAAAGTCCGCGCGTTTAAGGGCGAATGCGTCTCACATTCAAGGCTTAAGCGCCTGGGCGACCCAGCGCAGGTGCAGAAGGGCCAGCAGCGCGGCGCAAACCGCACGGACGCCGAACACGATGACCGCCATGTCGCCCTGCGCCTGGCGGGCCTGCAGCACCAGCCACAGGCTGGCCGCGAACGCCGCCACGGGAAGCAGCCAGAGCGCGAAGGTGCGCGGCGCCTGGCCGCCGAGGAAGGCGAGCTTCACGCGGCCGGCGGTCTGGCCCCACGCATGGCGCGAGGCGGCGAACATGATCGCCAGCGCGATCACCCAGAGCGCATCGCCCGCATAGGCCAGGAAGGTGTCCAGCGACGTCATTGGCAGCGCACCCTAGAGAGCGGTCCGGTTCATACCGACACCTGCGTGCCCAGCTCGACCACCCGCCCCGGCGGGATCTTGTAGAAGTCGGTGGGATTGGCGGCGTTCTTCATCAGGAAAATGAACAGGCGGTCCTGCCAAAGCGGCATTCCCGATTGCGCCGACGGCACCACCGAGCGCCGCCCCAGGAAAAAGCTGGTGGCCATGATGTCGAACTTCACGCCCAGCTTGCGGGCGAGACCCAGGGCCTTGGGCAGGTTCGGGCTTTCCATGAAGCCATAGCTGACGAAGAGCTTCTTGAAGTCATCGTTGACCGGCTCAATCCGCAGTCGGTTTTCCGCGGAGACCCGCGGGGTCTCGGCCGTCTCGATGGTCAGGATGATGTTCTTCTCGTGCAGCACCTTGTTGTGCTTGAGGTTGTGCATCAGCGCCACCGGCGCCATCGAGGCGTCGGATGTCAGGAAGATCGCCGAGCCGGGCACTCGGTGCATCGAGCGGCTCTTGAGGATCTCCGAAAGCTCGATCAGCGGAATGCTGTCCCGCCGGGTCTTTTCGGTGAGGATCTGCGCGCCGCGCGTCCAGGTCCACATGACCACCATCAGGGCCGCGCCGAAGCTGAGCGGGAACCAGCCGCCGTCGAACACCTTCAACAGGTTCGCGCCCAGGAAGCTGAGGTCGATCAGCAGCAGCGGGACGACGAAGGCGAGCGTCGCCGGCAGGCTCCATTTCCAGAAACGCCGCGCCACGATGAACTCCAACATGACGGTGATCACCATGGTTCCGGTGACGGCGATGCCATAGGCCGAGGCCATGTTGGAAGAGGTGCGGAACAGCACCAGCAGGACCAGCACGCCCCCCATCAGCATCCGGTTGACCGACGGCACGAAGATCTGGCCGGCCACGGTCTCGCTGGTCCGGCGGATGTCGATCCGCGGGAGGAGCCCGAGCTGCACCGCCTGCTGGGTCATGGAAAAGGCCCCGGTGATCACCGCCTGGCTGGCGATGACGGTGGCCGCGATGGTCAGGATCAGGATCGGCCAATAGGCCGCATGCGGGATGATCCCGAAGAACGGGTCGGCGGCCGCCGCGCGGTGGGTGAGCACCAGGGCGCCTTGCCCGAAGTACTGCAGCGCCAGGCAGGGCAGCGCCAGGCCCAGCCAGGCGAGGCGGATCGGCGTGCGGCCAAAGTGACCCATGTCGGCGTAGAGCGCCTCGGCTCCGGTCACCGCCAGGAAGACGCTGCCCAGGATGATGAAGCCCAGGAGCCCGTTGGAAATCAGCAGGCGGACGCCGAAATACGGGTTGATCGCCCTCAGCACCACCGGCGCATCGACGATGTGGTAGAGGCCGAGCCCGCCCAGCAGCAGGAACCAGACCACCATGATCGGGCCGAAGAAGCGCCCCACGCTGGCAGTGCCGCGCGCCTGGACGAAGAACAGGCCGATCAGGATCGCGGCGGCCGAAAACAGGATCACCGTCGGCGTGAACATGTGGCCTACGCCGGGCGCATCCTTCAGCAGCTCGACCGCCGAGAGCACCGACACCGCCGGCGTGATCAATCCGTCGCCATAGAACAGCGCGGCGCCGCAGATGCCGAGGACGAACACCGTGGTGGAGCGATGGCCGAGGGCGCGCTGGGCCAGGGCCATCAGCGCCAGCGTGCCGCCCTCGCCCTTGTTGTCGGCGCGCATGACGAAGACGACGTACTTGATCGTCACGATGATGATCAGCGCCCAGAAGATGAGCGAGACCACGCCCAGGACCGCCAGGTCGCTGGGACCGCCGCGGATGTGGCTCAGGGCTTCGCGCATCGCGTAGAGCGGACTGGTCCCGATGTCGCCGAACACGACGCCGACCGAACCGATCGCCAGACCCATGAGCCCCTGTTTGCGGGAGCGATGCGACTCCTCGGGCGCCTCCAGGACGCCGCCGGCCGTATCAGCCATCCAATCTCTCCGGGGACGGAAACGGCATCCCCTAGTGCGGCCCGATGCCGTCTCGCGGCGGGCGCGATACACCCATTCCCCACGCCATTCAATGCTGCAGTGCAGCATAGCGAAACTATGGCGCCGCTTTTCCTTGAATGCCGCCGCCCTGGCCCTACGCTCACGCTGACGCCCTCGGAGGTTTGGAATGGATCGCAGATTGGCGCTGGTGACCGGCGCGTCGGCCGGCATAGGCGCGGCATTCGCCCGCATCCTGGCGAGCCACGGCTATGACCTGGCGCTGACGGCGCGACGCGGCGACCGCCTGGACCGGCTCGCCGAGGAGGTTTCGCTACGCTACGGCGTGGAGGCCCTGACCGTGGCGGCCGACCTGGCCGACCCGGAGGCGCCGGGTCAGATCCTCGACTTCCTCACCGCCCACGGCCGCACGGTCGACGCGCTGGTCAACAACGCCGGCTATGGCCTGCCGGGCGCCTATGCCGACACCCGCTGGGACGATCAGCGCGCGGTGATCCAGGTGATGATGACCGCGCCGGCCGAACTGACCCACCGGGTGCTGCCCGGAATGTTGCATCGGCGATTTGGCCGCATCGTCAATGTCGCGTCCCTGGCGGGCTTGTTGCCCGGTGCGGCGGGCCACACCCTCTACGGCGCGGTGAAGTCGTTCCTGGTCCGCTTTTCCCAGAGCCTGCACCTGGAGACGCAGGGACAGGGGGTGCATGTGAGCGCGCTCTGCCCCGGCTTCACCTTCTCGGAGTTCCACGACGTCGCCGGCACCCGGGCCCAGATCACCCAATCGACCCCGCCATGGCTGTGGCTGGGGGCCGACGAGGTCGCGGCGACCGGCTACGAGGCGGTCGAGGCCAATCGCGTGATCTGCGTCCCCGGCGCGCCCAACAAGGCGATCTCGGCCGTCGCCAAGCTGATCCCCGACGACTGGGCGCTCGCCCTGATGGCCTCGCAGAGTTCGCGGTTCCGGAAGCTTTAGTCCCGGTTTCCCTATCAGCGCCGGGCGCTCACTTGGCGTACGGCGCCGCCGCCTCGGGCCTGATCAGGCCATGGGTGGACGCGGCGATCCCGGCCAGCAGGAACTGCACGGCCATGGCGCAGAGGATCAGGCCCAGGACCCGGACAATGATCGACAGTCCGATCTTGCCCAGCAACCGGCCGACGATCGGCGACGCCAGGAACGACAGCAGCGTGGCCACAGATACGGCGGCGATCGCGCCGACGCCGAGGGCCGCGCCTGGCAGGCCATACTCCTTGGCCTGGCTGGCGTAGATGATCACCGTCGAGATGGCGCCCGGGCCGATCAGCAGCGGCATGGCGAAGGGCACAATCATCTGCTCGACGCGCCGGCGCACATAGGTGCGGCTGTCGTCGGCGCTATCCGCGGCGTCGGCGAATCCGGCGGTGAAGTCGTCGCCGAGCATCTTCAGCCCCAGCACGAACAGGATCACGCCCCCGGCGATGCGGAAGGCCGGCAGCGATATGCCGAAAAAGGCCAGCAGGCTCAGGCCCGTGAAATAGAACAGGGTCAGGAAGCCCATGACGAACAGCGAGATCACCAAGGCGATCTGCGCGCGCTCGCGGCCGGTGGCGCCCGCCGTCGAGGCGACAAACACCGGCACGTTGCCCGGGGGATCGAGCAACGCGAACAGGGCGACGAAGAAGTTGACCGCGAAGTCCCAATGGATCATCCCTGGGTCTTAGCCCAAATCGCTGCGCGCGCCGAACCCCCTCGGTCCGCGCCCCCTTGCCGGAGCCTTCGCCATGCCCGAAGCCGCGATCGCAGACGCCCCCGTGAAGGCCGACCGTCGCCTGATCGTCCCGCTGGACCTCCCGAGCGTCGAGGAGGCCCGCGCCACCGTGGCCGCCCTGGGCGACGCGGTCAGCTTCTACAAGGTCGGCCTCGAACTCTTCGCCACCGAGGGCATGGCGCTGGCCCATGAGCTGAAGCGGCAGGGCAAGCAGGTGTTCATCGACTGGAAGCTGCATGACATCGGAACCACCGTGCAGCGGGCGGCCGCCGTACTCGCCGACCAGGGCTGCGATTTCCTGACCGTACACGGCGAACCCCAGGTCATGGCCTCGGCGGTGCGCGGCCGCGGCGCCTCCTCGCTGAAGATCCTGGCGGTCACGGTGCTGACCAGCCTCTCCGACGAGGACCTGCCGGAAATCGGATACGCCGGCACGGTGCGCGCGCTGGTCGAGCGGCGGGTGCATCAGGCCGTCGCGGCGGGCTGTGACGGGGTCATCGCCAGCCCTCGCGAGGCGTCCTTGGCGCGGTCCATCGGCGGCGCCGACTTCCTGGTGGTGACGCCGGGCGTGCGGCCCGACTGGTCGGCCAAGAACGACCAGGCCCGCGCGGCCACTCCGCTCGACGCCCTGAAGGCCGGCGCCTCGCACATCGTCTGCGGCCGCCCGATCACCGCGGCCAACGACCCGCATGCCGCGGCGCTCCGCGTGGCCGCAGAGATGGCCCAGGCAGGGTAAAGCTCCGAGATCCTCCCCCTGAAGGGGAGCACATAAAGTCAGAAGTCGACGGCGATGCCCTTGCGTTCCCAGTCTCCGAAGCGGGTGGGCTCGGGACCCTTAGGGCCGCCCTGTTCGGCGCTGGCCGCGGCGGCGGCCGAGGCCGCCGCATGGCGTTGCGCGGCTTCTTCCAGGGCGCGGCGGGCGGCGGGTGAGAGCGGCTTGTCTGGCGCCGCGTTGGGCACATCTTCGTTCATGAGGCTGATTTAGGACCCGCCGCGCCGGTCCGCAAACCGCTTGCTTTGGCGCCCCGGAGCGGGCACGCCGCGCCGCGTGACCGATATTTCCCCCCAAATGACCCCCAACGACGCCGTCGGACTGCCGGCCCGCGCCGCCGCCCTCGACCTTTTGACCGCCGCGCTCGGCGGCCGGGCGGGCATGGACGAGGGCCTGAGCCACCCCGCCCTGGCCGCCCTCGACGGGCGCGACCGGGCCTTCGCCCGCGCCTTGGTGATGGCGACGCTGCGCCACCTGGGCTCCATCGACGCCGCCCTGCAGTCGCGCGTCAAGAAGGCCCCGCCGGACAAGGTGGTGCAGATCCTCAGGCTCGGCGTCGCCCAGGCCTTCGTGCTGAAGACCCCTGCCCATGCCGCGGTCGGGACGTCCGTCGACCTGGTGGCGCAGGACAAGGGCCTGCAGATGTTCAAGGGCCTAGTGAACGCGGTGCTGCGCGGACTGGTGCGCGAGCCGCCGCAACTGGATGACCCGGAACTGCTGGCGCCGGGCTGGCTCTACGCCCGCTGGCGCGCCGCCTTCGGGGCCGGCGAAGCGCTGAAGGTCGCCGCCATGATCGCCGAGGAACCGGCCACCGACCTGTCGGTGAAGGACCCCAGCCAGGTCGATACTCTGGCCGCCGAGCTGGAGGCCACGGCCTTGCCCGGCGGATCCCTGCGCACCGAACGGCGCGGCGACATCGCGACCTGGCCGGGCTTCGCGGAGGGCGCCTGGTGGGTGCAGGACGCCGCCGCCGCGATCCCCGCGCGCCTGCTGGCGGTGCAGGCCGGGGAGACCGCGCTCGACATGTGCGCCGCGCCCGGCGGCAAGACCCTGCAGCTGGCGGCGGCCGGAGCCCAGGTCGTGGCCGTCGACCGCGCTCCGGCGCGGCTAACGCGGGTCGGCGAAAACCTCGCCCGTTTGAACCTGACCGCCGAGACCATGGCCGCCGACGCGGCGAGCTGGCCGGAAAAGCGGTCCTTCGACGCCGTGCTGCTCGATGCGCCCTGCTCGGCCACGGGCACCTTCCGCCGCCACCCGGACGTCCTGTGGGCCGCCAAGCCCAGTGACGTGGCGGGTCTGGCCGCCGTGCAGTCGAAGCTGCTGGACGCCGCGGCGCGGCGCCTAAGGAGCGGCGGACGGCTGGTCTACTGCGTCTGTTCCCTGGAGCCGGAAGAGGGCGAGGGCCAGGTCGCCGCCTTCCTTGGCCGCACCCCGGGCATGGCGCTCGATCCCATCGCCGCGGGCGAAGGCGGGGCTCCGGCGCCCAGCGTCCGGCCCGACGGGACCCTGCGCATCCTGCCGCACCACATTGAAGGCGGCCTGGACGGCTTTTACGTGGCCCGGTTCAGGAAGGCCTAGACCCTGTCCCGACCGACTTGAATCAAGTCGGTCGGGATCAAACAGGGTCGTCGGCTATATCTGGAGCCCTTCCCACTCAGGTTGATCCAACCTGAGGGGGAAGGGCTCCAGCGCCCGCCCTCTGGCCGGAAACCCCGCATCACGTTATGCGGAGGCCATGGTTGGTTCCGCTCCCCTCATCGCGCCCTCGATCCTGGCGGCTGACTTCGCACGGCTGGGCGAGGAGGCCGCGGCCGTGCAGGCGGCCGGCGCCGACTGGCTCCACATCGACGTCATGGACGGCCACTTCGTGCCCAACATCACCATCGGGCCGGACGTGGTGAAGGCGCTCAGGCCGCACGTGACGATCCCGATGGACGTCCACCTGATGATCGCGCCGGCCGATCCTTTCCTGGAGGCGTTCCGCAACGCCGGGGCCGACATTCTCAGCGTCCATCCCGAGGCCGGGCCGCACCTGAACCGCACCCTTCAGCGCATCCGCGCGCTGGGGGCCAAGGCGGGCGTGGTGTTCAATCCCTCCACCGACCCGTCAGTGATCCAGTGGATGATGGACGACGTCGACCTGATCCTGGTGATGTCGATCAACCCGGGCTTTGGCGGCCAGAGCTTCATGACCTCGCAACTGCGCAAGATCGAGGCCCTGAGGGCGATGATCGACGCTACCGGCCGCGACATCCCGCTGGAAGTGGACGGCGGTGTGACGCCGCAGACCGCGAAGCTCTGCGTTGAGGCGGGGGCCACGGCGCTGGTGGCCGGCACGGCGGTGTTCAAGGGTGGGCCCTCCGCCTACGCCGCCAACATCGCCGCCCTCCGCGGCGGGTGAGCTCCTGCCGATGGGGGGTTCGGCGCTTGACCGCATTCCGGGAGGCTACCGGCTCTACGCGGCGGGCCTGACGCTCTGGCGGCGGCCCGGTCTGGAATGGCGCGCCTCGCCGCTGAATCAGTTGCTGCTCAGCTATCCCCAGCCGGACGGCCTGACCGCCCAGCCGCGCGACTTGCGTCCCGCCGACGAGGAGGCCGGGCGGCGCATCCTGGCCGGGGGCCTGGTCTTCGGAACTGAGACCCTCGCCGTGGGCCCGCGTGGGGACCCCTGGAACCGGCCGGCGCCCAGCCGCCGGTTCGCCGTCGCCCTGCACCAATTCGGCTGGCTGAAGGATCTCATCGTCCATGGGGATCCTGGCGCCTGGGAGGGTCTGCGCCTGACGCTGGCGTGGCGGCGGCTGTTCGGCCGCTGGAACCGGTTCTCGTGGGATGCGGTCGTCATCGAGCGGCGGGTGTTCAACCTGGCCTGCGCCATCGCGGCGCTCTCGGTTCCCGCCTCGGACGCCGAGGCCGACCAGATCGCCGCCGACCTGGCGCGGCAGGCGCGCTATCTGCTGAGCCTGGACGAGGGCCCGGCGCGGGCCGCAGAGCGGGCTGGCGCCGCGGCGGTGGCCGGCTCGGCCCTGGGCGGCTCCGCCGGCGAACAGCTTCTGGACCGCGGGCTCACCCGCCTGGCGCGCGCCTTGCCCGCGACCGTGCTGCCGGACGGCAGTCACGCCAGCCGCTCGCCGCAGGCGGCGCTGGAGCTGTTCTTCGACCTGCAGACCCTGGACGACGCACTGGCCCAGCACGGCGTCCATGCGCCGGACGAGATGATGCGCGCGCTGGACCGGCTGAGTGGCGCGGTGCGGTTCTTCACCCTGAACGATCGGCGGCTTGCAGCCCTGCAGGGCGGGGCGGCGCTTACCGGTCCCTACGTCGCCGCCGCGCGGGCCGGCGAGGACGCCGCCGACCGGGCTGTCCCATCGTTGCGCGGGGGCTATCACCGGCTGGAGGCGCGCACCCTGCAGGTGATGGTCGACGCCGCTGCGCCGGCGGCGGGCGCCTGGAGCGAGGCCGCCTGCGCCCAGCCGCTGGCGATTGAGGTGCTGGCTGGCGGAAAGCGGCTGATCGTCGGCGCCGGCTGGTCGCCGGACGGGGCGGGACCCCAGGCGCTGCGGCTGGTGGACGCAGCCTCCACGGTATCAGTCTCGGAGGCGCCCTGCGGCGCGCCCCTGCAGGGCTTCGTGGCTCGCGCGCTCGGGCCGCGCCTGCGCGGGGGCTATGCGGTCGAGGGCGTGGACCGGCAGGTGGCCCACCGCGGCGTCTGGCTGCAGGCAAGCCACGACGGCTGGGTCAAGCGGTTCGGCCTGCGCCATGACCGCCGGCTCTATCTCGACCTCGAAGACGACGAACTGCGTGGCGAGGAGGCCCTGGTCCCCTTGGGCCGACGAGGCGGGGCGGCGGGCCGGCGGTTCGCCCCGTTCGTGGTGCGTTTCCACCTGCACCCACAGGTCAGCGCCCTGATCGCCCGCGACAAGACCAGCGTGCTGCTGAAGGTCGAGGGCGAGGCCGCCGGGTGGTGGCTGCGCAGCGACGCCCAGGAGGCGACCCTGGAGCCTGCGGCGCATCACGAGGACGGCGTGAGCCGCCACGGCCAGCAGATCGTGCTCCGCGGCCAGGCGCGTCTCGACGCCGGTGGCAAGCTGCGCTGGAAGCTGTCCTCAGCTCTTCAGTCCAGCAGCCAGAGCCAAGTTGACGCCGCAGAAGTGACGGCCTAAGCCCCGCTCATTCCGCGTGACTGGCGAAACTAAGG
>DASRRU010000304.1:0-2199 GCA_035656795.1 Phenylobacterium sp.
ATCAACATCTATCCGATGTTCGAGAACGCGCTCAGGGCTCGCGACGGCCGCTCGATCTCCGACCATCAGGCGAGGCTCGGCCAGTTGTTCGCGCCCTTTACCGAAGTGGCGGCCGGCAACCCTGAAGCCTGGTTTCCAACGGCGCGGACGGCGGAGGAACTGGTCACCGTCTCGGAGCGCAACCGGATGGTGGGCTTCCCCTATCCGAAGCTGCTGAACGCCATCATGGAGGTCGACCAGTCGGCCGGCGTGATCCTGGCCAGCGAGCGCAAGGCCCGCGAACTGGGGGTGCCGGAGGACAAGTGGGTCTATCTGCACGGCTGCGCCGACGCCGCCGACCTGTGGTTCCCGCTCGACCGGCAGAACTTTCATTCGAGCCCGGCCATGCGGCTGACCGGTCAGCTGGCCCTGGAGATGGCGCAGGTTGGATTGGACCGGATAGACTTCATTGATCTCTATTCCTGCTTCCCGGTGGCGGTGGAGATCGGCGCCGAGGAGCTGGGGCTGGCGCTGGACGATCCGCGCGGACTGACGGTGACCGGCGGGCTGCCCTACGCCGGCGGGCCGGGGAACAACTACGCCATGCACTCGATCGCGGCGATGGCGAGCAAGCTTCGCGCCGCGCCTGAGGCCTATGGCCTAGTGACCGCCAACGGCTGGTATCTGACCAAGCAGTCGACCGGCATCTATTCGTCGCGGCGGCCGCACGCCCCCTTCGAGCGCCAGGATCCCGGCGTCCTGCAGCGCCAGATCGACGCCTTGGCGCACCCGGCTGTCACGGAGGCGCCGCAGGGCCGGGCCAGGATCGAGACCTACACAGTCGTCCACCGCCGGGAGGGGCCGTTCATGGGTATCGTCATCGGCCGCGATGAGGCGGACCGCCGCTTCGCCGCCCACACGCCGAATGATCCCGAGACCCTGGCTGGGCTGGAGCGCGGCGAACAGGTCGGGCGGACCGGCCGCGTCACGCCCGGTGTTGACGGCCAGCCCAACCTCTTTGACCCGGACTAGGACCATGGCCCATCTCAAGCACGTCTACGTCATCCGCCATGGGAAACCCTCCGCCACCTGGGGCGGGGACGACGACGATCCGGGCCTGGATGAGACCGGCCACGCCCAGGCTCGCGCAGCGCGCGACTGGTTGATGGCCCTGCCGGCCTATGAACGGCCGACCAAGGTGGTGAGCTCGCCGCTGCGCCGCTGCCGCGAAACCGCCGAGCCGACGGCCAGGGCCCTTGGCGTGGAGATCGAGGTGGATGCCCGGGTGGGCGAGATCCCGACGCCGACGGCGCTTTCAGCGGAGGCCCGAGGCCCCTGGCTGCGCAAATCGTTTGCCGGGACATGGGCCGAGATCGAAGGCGACCTGGACTACGACGCCTGGCGTCGTGAGATCACCGCTTCGCTGGCGGGGCGCGGCGACACCGCGGTCTTCTCCCACTATGTGGCCACCAATGCCGTGGTCTCCCAGCTGCTGGGCGATCCCAAGGTGCTGGCCTTCCGCCCGGATCACACCTCCATCACCATCCTGGAGACCGACGGCGAGATCCTTACCCTGGTCGAGAAGGGCCGCGAAGCGACGACGGGCGTACTTTAGGATGGGGCAGTAAGCAATTGAGTATACGTCAGATCTTGACGGTTGGGGAGATGGAGCGGGCGGACGCGGCGGCGATCGCCGCTGGCACGCCTGGCCTGACCCTGATGGAGCGGGCCGGGACGGCGGTGGCCGACACGGTCTGCGCGCGGTTCAGCAAGCAGATGACGACCGTGCTCTGTGGGCCCGGCAACAACGGCGGTGACGGCTACGTGGCGGCCCGCCTGCTCAAGGATCGCGGCTGGCCGGTGGAGGTGCGCAGCTTTGGAACGCCTGCGACCCAGGACGCCCGCGCCGCCAGCGCCCGCTGGGACGGGACCACCAAGCCGCTGAACGGCGCCCTCGAGCCGGGCGTCTGGATCGACGCCCTGTTCGGTGCGGGTCTCTCGCGCGCGTTGGACGGCCCGGCGGCGGCCGCGGCCCTACGCATGGCCGAGACGCCGGAACGGGTGGTGGCGGTCGATGTGCCCAGCGGCGTGCCCGGCGACACCGGAACGCCTTCTGGACCCGCGGCGCGTGCGTCTGTGACGGTGACCTTCCACGCCAAGAAGCCGGCGCACCTGCTGGAGCCCGGTCATGGCCGATGCGGCGAAGTGATCGTGGCCGAC
>DASRRU010000305.1:0-4241 GCA_035656795.1 Phenylobacterium sp.
CTCAGCGCAACGTGCCGATCGGCCTGATCGGCAGCCTGTTGATCTGCACCGCCTTCTACCTGGTGGTCTCGGCTGGCGCGATCGGCTCGTTCGGCGCCCAGCCCCTGTTCGGCCCGGATGGCGTGGCGCTGGGCGACGGCTCCCGCGCGCTGGCGGCCCGCTGCGCGGAGATCGGCGCGCACGCGCCGCTGGTCTGCTCGAACGAAGCGCTGGCCTACGTGCTGCACGAGATTGGGCATCCCATGGTCGGCAACGCCCTGGGCCTCGCAGCGGTCATCGCACTCCCGTCGGTGGTGCTGCTGATGATGTTCGGCCAGACCCGCATCTTCTTCGTCATGGCCCGCGACGGCCTGCTGCCGCCGGTCCTCGCCAGCGTTCACCCGAAGTTCAAGACACCACACGTGGTGACCATCTTCACGGGCGTGGTCGTAGCCCTGGCCGCGGCCTTCCTGCCGGTCGGTAAGCTGGCCGACTATTCGAATTCGGGCACCCTCTTCGCCTTCGCCGTGGTCTCGGCTGCGGTGATGGTGCTGCGGTTCACCAACAAGAACCGGGTGCGGCCGTTCAAGGCCCCGGCCCTGTTCATTGTCGCCCCGCTGTCGATCATCGGGTGCCTGGTGCTGTTCGTGAGCCTGCCGATCGAGGCCAAGCTGCTGTTCCCGGCCTGGAGCGTGGTCGGGCTGATCTTCTATTTTCTCTACGGCTACCGCCGCAGCTATGTCGGACGCGGCGTTGAGAACGACGAACCGTTGGTGGAAGGCCCCGGCGGCATTCCCGAGTAGAACGACCTTCAGGACTGCGACGGAAAGGCCCGGGTTTCGCCCCGGGCCTTTTCTTATGGCCCGTAACACACGATCATAGGGTCAGATGAATGCGCCCCAGCCGCCTCCCCCCTCAAAACAGGATTTGCCGATCCGCGCCCTGATCGCGCCGGTGACGCCGCTGCAGCAGAACTGCACCATCGTCAGGTGCGCCAGGACCCTGAAGGCCGCGGTGATCGACCCCGGCGGCGAGGTCCCTCGCCTGCTGGAGGCCCTGGAAAGCCAGGGGCTGACGCTGGAGAAGATCTGGATCACCCACGGCCATCTGGACCACGCCGGCGGAACAGCGGCCCTGAAGGCCGCCACCGGCGTTCCCATCGAGGGGCCGCACCCCGACGACGCCTTCTGGATCGACCAGATCGAAGCCTCGGGCGCCAAATGGGGCATGCCGGACGCCAAGGGCTTTACCCCCGACCGCTGGCTGCAGGACGGTGACGTGGTGACGCTCGGCGAGACCCAGTTCGAGGTCTATCACTGCCCCGGTCATACGCCCGGCCATGTGGTCTTCTTCCACCGCGAGGCCCGGTTCGCCCAGGTGGGCGACGTGCTGTTCCAGGGCTCGATCGGACGCACTGATTTTCCGCGCGGCGATCATGCCCAATTGATCGCGGCGATCACCGGCAAGCTGTGGCCGCTGGGCGACGACGTGCGCTTCGTGCCAGGGCACGGCCCGATGTCCAGTTTCGGCCAGGAACGGCGAACCAACCCCTTCGTCGCCGACGAGGTCTTGTCACCCACGTGATTTCAACCGCGAAATCGCTGCGTTACGCGGCGGCAGCAACGTCGCCGCCATGGAGCAGATCCTCGATATGAGCAACGCGGGCGCCCGCATCCTGATGGTCGATGACGACCCCGGCATCCGCGATGTCGTGTCTGACTTCCTGGGCAAGCATGGCTACAGGGTCGAAACCGCCGGCGATGCCTCGGAGATGGAGCTGGCGCTGGAACGTGGCCCCGTCGACCTGATCGTGCTGGACGTCATGCTGCCGGGCGAAGACGGGCTGGCGGTCTGCCGCCGGCTGGCCAACGGCGAAGGCGGCCCGCCGATCATCATGCTGTCGGCCATGGGCGAGGACACCGACCGGATCGTGGGCCTGGAGCTGGGCGCGGACGACTATCTGGCCAAGCCGTGCAATCCGCGCGAGCTGCTGGCCCGGGTGCGCGCCGTGCTACGGCGGGCTGAACAGCGCACGGCGTCAGGCGCCGTGGGCGCAGGTTGCGAGTTCGCGGGCTGGCGCCTGGACCTCGTGCGCCGCGAACTGCGCTCGCCGATGGGCGTGGTGGTGAACCTGTCGAGCGGCGAGTTCTCCTTGCTGCGGGCCTTCGTCGAGCGGCCGCAGCGGGTGCTGACCCGCGACCAGCTGCTGGAATTCGCCCGCGGCCCGGACTCGGACGCCTTCGACAGGGCGATCGACGTGCAGATCAGCCGGCTTCGGCGCAAGCTCGACGATGGCGGCGGCAGCCATGAGCTGATCCGCACCATTCGCAACGAAGGCTACATGTTCACCGCCAAGGTGAAACGCACATGAAGATCGGCGTGCGCGGACGGCCGACGGTGTCGCTGTTCGTGCAGCTGGCCACGCTGGTCGGCCTGGCGCTGGTGCTCGCCGAGGCGATCAATCTGCTGCTGCTGTTCAACCTGCCGCCGCCCACGACGGACTTCTACCGCCTGTCGGAGATCGAGCAGACCTTCCGCGGCCCGGCCCCGACCTTCAGCGAGCGCCGGCCCCTGGAAGTCGTGACGGCCGCAAAGCCCCCTGAGCCAGCCATGGACGGCGCCAACGCGCCTGCGATCCGAACCCGACTGGCTAAGGACCTTGGCGTTTCGGTCGACCGCGTCGTGCTGGCCACCCACGCTGGCCCCTTCGCCGACCGCCGGGTGTTCCGGATCATCCGCGACCGGATCGCGCGTGAGGGCGTTCGCGAAGAGCATTTCCTGGTGGCGCCCTTCGACGTTGGCGTGCGTCAGCCAGATGGCCGCTGGGCGGTGGTCCGGCCTCAACCGGCGTTCGGCCTCGACCCCTGGCAGGCCCGTATCGCCCTGTGGTTCGTGATCTCCGCCATCGTCATGGCGCCGGTGGCCTACGTCTTCGCCCGCAGGCTCTCGACGCCGATCAAACGGTTCGCCGAGGCCGCCGAGCGGCTGGGCCGAGACCCGCGCGCCGAGCCCCTGGCGCTGACCGGCCCCTCGGAGATCGGTATCGCGGTGCGCGCCTTCAACGACATGCAGGAGCGCCTGCGACGCTACGTGGAGGACCGCACCGCCATGGTGGGGGCGATCGCCCACGACCTGCGCACGCCGCTTACTCGCCTGCGGTTCCGTATCGAGGGCCTGCCGGACGACCAGAAGGCCAAGATGGGCGCCGACATCGACCAGATGGAGGAGATGATCTCCGCGGCCCTCACCTTCGTGCGCGACGCCTCGAGGCCGGGCGAACGCACGCCCTTGGAGCTGTCTTCGCTGCTCGAGAGCCTCTGCGACGAGATGGCCGAGACCGGCGCTTCCACTGAGGTGGAGAGTAGCGAGAAGGTGGTGCTCGAGGGCGATCCCATGGCCCTTCGCCGCCTGTTCTCCAACCTGCTGGACAATGCCGTGAAGTTTGGCGGGCGCGCACGCACCCGGGTGTTCCGCGACGCCTCCAACGCCTTCGTCGAGATCGAGGACGACGGCCCAGGGATCCCGCCGTCCGACCGCGAAAAGGTGTTCGAGCCGTTCTATCGGCGCGAGCCCTCGCGCAGTCGCCAGACCGGCGGCATCGGCCTGGGCTTGGCCGTGGTCCGCTCCATCGCCCGTGGCCACGGCGGCGACGTGGACCTGGTCAATCGTGAAGGCGGCGGCCTGACGGCGCGGGTGCAACTGCCGCTTTAGAGCCCCTCTCGCGTCGGTTGAAGCGGCACGGACCGGGACAGGGGCTTCGGATCAACCTCGCGAATTTGTGATCGCGGCGTTGGAACCCGCGCAAGGCGAAGCTTGGCCGCCGCAAGGCTTCACTGAAAAAAATCCGTTGGTTTTTGACGCAACCTTGGCCGCGCCTCGCGGGTTACCCCCCGCAACGTCATTAATCCCCCGAGGAGCTCCCATGCCCACCGTTGACAGCGGAAAACCCCGCGCCCGCAGAGGCTTCGCCGCCATGAACCCCGAACGCCGTCGTGAGATCGCCCGTAAGGGCGGCGCCTCGGTTCCAGGCGAGAAGCGCAGCTTCGCCAAGGACCGCGATCTCGCCGCCGCCGCCGGCCGCAAGGGCGGCGAGGCCAGCCGTGGCGGCGGTCGCAATCGCAACCGCGATCTCGCCTAGCAGACCGCCTCCGTAATGGTCGGCTTTGATCTCGACGAGGCGGGAGGATGCTGATTCACTTCGGGGATGAGCAAGACCTTCCGTCCGTGGCCGGTTGACCAGGCCCAGCTGCTTCCGCCGTCTG
>DASRRU010000306.1:0-9012 GCA_035656795.1 Phenylobacterium sp.
CCTCTCCTTCCAGCTCGCCGCGTACTATCGCGACCTGCACGACCCGCTTTTCGAGAGCCCCTTCGCGCTCGTCCACCAGCGCTTCTCGACCAACACCTTCCCGTCGTGGCGCCTGGCGCACCCCTATCGTTTCATCGCCCACAACGGCGAGATCAACACGGTCCGCGGCAATGTGAACTGGATGAACGCACGCCGGCGCACGCTGGAAAGCGAACTCCTGGGGCCGGACCTCAACAAGATGTGGCCGCTGATCCCGCACGGGCAGTCGGACACCGCCTGCCTGGACAACGCGCTCGAGCTGCTGGTGGCCGGCGGCTACCCGCTGGCCCAGGCGGTGATGATGCTGATGCCCGAGGCCTGGGCCGGCAACCCCCTGATGGACGCCAAGCGCCGGGCTTTCTACGAATACCACGCCGCCCTGATGGAGCCCTGGGACGGCCCCGCCGCGGTGGCCTTCACCGACGGCCGCCAGATCGGCGCGACGCTGGACCGCAACGGCCTGCGCCCCGCGCGCTTCATCATCACCGACCAGGATCATGTGATCATGGCCTCGGAGGTGGGCGTACTCGACGTCCCCGAAGAGCGGATCGTGCGCAAGTGGCGCCTGCAGCCCGGCAAGATGCTGCTGATCGACATGGAGGAAGGCCGCATCATCGAGGATGAGGAGATCAAGCGGTCCCTCTCCGAAGCGGCGCCCTACGAGGAATGGCTTTCCGAGACCCAGTTCAAGCTGGAAGAGCTGGCGCTCGCCGCCGAGCCCGAGACCCCGCTGACCAATGACCCGGGGACGCTGCTCGATCGCCAACAGGCCTTTGGCTACACCCAGGAAGACCTGCAGTTCTTCCTGGAGCCCATGGCCAAGACCGGCGACGACCCGCTGGGCTCCATGGGTTTCGACACGCCGATCGCGGTGCTGTCGCGCCGGCCGAAGCTGCTCTACGAGTATTTCAAGCAAAACTTCGCCCAGGTCACCAACCCGCCCATCGACCCGATCCGCGAGGAGCTGGTGATGAGCCTGGTCTCGATGATCGGGCCGCGTCCCAACCTGCTCGGCCGCCAGGCGGGCACGCACAAGCGCCTGGAAGTGGCCCAGCCGATCCTCACCGACGAGGACCTGGCCAAGATCCGCGCGATCAACGAGCTGCTGGACGGCGCCTTCCGCACCGCCACGCTGGACACCACCTGGTCCGCCACGGAGGGCGCCAACGGCCTGGAAGGCGCGCTTCAGCGCCTGTGCCGCGAGGCCACCGACGCGGTGCTGGCCGACATGAACATCCTGATCCTGTCGGATCGGGCGACGGGACCGGACCGGGTGCCGATCCCCGCGGCGCTGGCGACGGCCGCGGTCCACCATCACCTGATCCGCCAGGGCCTGCGCATGCAGACCGGCCTGGTCATCGAGACCGGCGAGGCGCGCGAGGTGCACCACTTCTGCGTGCTCGCGGGCTATGGCGCGGAGGCGGTGAACCCCTACCTGGCGTTCCAGACCCTGGAGGCGATCCGCACTCAGAGCGGTCTCTCCCAGACCGCCTACGAAGTCCGCAAGAACTACATCAAGGCCATCGGCAAGGGCGTGCTGAAGGTGATGTCCAAGATGGGCATCTCCACATACCAATCCTATTGCGGCGCCCAGATCTTCGACGCCGTCGGCCTGTCGACGGAACTGATCGAGAAGTACTTCACCGGCACCGCGTCCACGATCGAGGGCGTGGGGCTGGCGGAGATCGCCGGTGAGGCCGTGCGCCGCCACCGCGACGCCTACGGCGACAACCCGATCTACGCCTCAATGCTCGACGTCGGCGGCCAGTATGCGTGGCGGCTGCGCGGCGAGACCCACGCCTGGACGCCGGAGACCATCGGCAACCTGCAGCACGCCGTGCGCGGCAACCTGCCGGACGCCTACAAGACCTTCGCCCAGACCATCAACGAGCAGTCCGAGCGCCTGTTGACCCTGCGCGGCCTGATGCGGCTGACGCCGGGCGAGGGCGGACCGATCCCCATCGAGGACGTTGAGCCGGCCAGCGAGATCGTCAAGCGCTTCTCCACCGGCGCCATGAGCTTCGGCTCGATCAGCCGAGAGGCGCACACCACGCTGGCCATCGCCATGAACCGCATCGGCGGCCGCTCCAACACGGGCGAGGGCGGCGAGGAAAGCGATCGCTACAAGCCGCTCCCCAACGGCGACTCCATGCGCTCGGCCATCAAGCAGGTGGCCTCGGGCCGGTTCGGCGTGACCGCCGAGTACCTGGTCAACGCCGACGACATCCAGATCAAGATGGCCCAGGGCGCCAAGCCCGGGGAGGGCGGCCAGCTGCCCGGCCACAAGGTCGACAAGAACATCGCCCGGGTGCGCCATTCGACGCCGGGCGTCGGCCTGATCAGCCCGCCGCCGCACCACGATATCTATTCGATCGAGGACCTGGCGCAGCTCATCCATGACCTGAAGAACGTGAACCAACAGGCCAGAATTTCAGTGAAACTGGTCTCCGAGGTCGGCGTCGGCACGGTCGCGGCGGGCGTCGCCAAGGCCCGCGCCGACCATGTGACCATCTCCGGCTTCGAGGGCGGCACGGGCGCTTCGCCGCTGACCTCGCTCACCCATGCGGGCTCGCCCTGGGAGATCGGCCTCGCCGAAACTCAACAGACCCTTCTGCTGAACGGCCTGCGGACCCGCATCGCAGTTCAGGTCGACGGCGGCCTGCGCACCGGTCGCGACGTGGCCATCGGGGCGCTCCTGGGCGCCGACGAGTTCGGCTTCGCCACCGCGCCGTTGATCGCCGCAGGGTGCATCATGATGCGCAAGTGCCACCTCAACACCTGTCCGGTGGGGGTGGCGACCCAGGACCCCGTGCTGCGCGCGCGCTTCACCGGCCAGCCTGAGCATGTGATCAACTACTTCTTCTTCGTCGCCGAAGAGCTGCGCGCGATCATGGCCGATATGGGCTTTGCGACGGTCAACGAGATGATCGGGCGCGTTGATCGCATCGACTTGGCGCCGGCCGTCGAGCACTGGAAGGCGGCGGGCGTCGATCTCTCACGGATCCTCCATGCCGCCCCGGCGGAAGCTGCGAAGGGCCTCTGGAACCAGGACCGCCAGGACCACGGCCTCGGCAAAGCGCTGGACAATGTGCTGATCGCCGACGCCAAGGCGGCGTTGGAGACCGGCAAACCCATGCGCGGCGAGTTCGCCGTGCGCAACGTCAACCGCACGGTGGGCGCCATGCTCTCCGGCGAGGTGGCCCGACGCTATGGCCACGCCGGCCTGGCCGACGACACCATCTCGCTCACCTTCCGCGGCAACGCCGGCCAGAGCTTCGGAGCCTTCGCCGCGCGCGGGGTTTCGCTGCAGCTGATCGGCGACGCCAACGATTACGTCGGCAAGGGCCTGTCCGGCGGCCGCGTCGTGGTTCGCCAACCGCCTGAGGCGCGGCGCGAGCCCACCCGCAACATCATCGTCGGCAACACGGTCCTCTATGGCGCCATCGCCGGCGAGGCCTATTTCGAAGGCGTGGCGGGCGAGCGCTTCGCCGTCCGCAACTCGGGCGCCGTGGCGGTGGTCGAGGGCCTGGGCGACCACGGCTGCGAGTACATGACCGGCGGCGTCGTGGTGGTGCTGGGCGACACCGGCCGCAACTTCGCGGCGGGCATGAGCGGCGGCGTGGCCTATGTCTACGATCCGGCTGGCCGCTTCGACGTGCTCTGCAACAAGGCCATGGTCGAGCTCGAGCCGGTGACCGCGACCATCGGCGGTGACGATCATGGACGGCCCAGCCAACGCTCGGCTTCGGTCGAGGACAACGGGATGGGCGACATGCTCCGCTTCGACGCCGAGCGGCTGCGCATCCTGATCGAGCGCCACCACCTGCACACCAAGAGCGCGCGGGCCGCCGAGATTCTGGCGAACTGGGACGCGGCGCTTTCGTCTTTCGTCAAGGTGATGCCGACCGACTATCGCAAGGCCCTGGCCGACCTGGCCGCCGAACGCACGACGGCGCCCGCCGTCGCCGCAGAATAATCGTTCAAGTTCCGGAGATCCCCCCGATGGGTAAGCCCACCGGCTTCCTCGAAATCGAGCGCCGCGACCGCACCTACGACAAGGTGTCGGAGCGCCTGAAAACCTGGAAGGAATTCGTCCAGCCCTTGCCGGTGGCCGAGGTCGCGCGGCAGGCCGCGCGCTGCATGGATTGCGGGATTCCGTTCTGCCACCAGGGCTGCCCGGTCAACAACCAGATCCCCGACTTCAACAACCTGGTCTATCGCGACCAGTGGAAGGCGGCGCTGGACAACCTGCAGTCGACCAACAACTTCCCGGAGTTCACCGGCCGCGTCTGCCCCGCTCCGTGCGAGGCCTCCTGCACGCTGAACATTCCCGAAACCCCGGTGACCATCAAGACGATCGAATGCCAGATCGTCGACCGCGGATGGGAAGAGGGCTGGATCACGCCGCAGATGTCGCCGCGCGGCACCGGCAAGCGGGTCGCGGTGGTGGGGTCGGGCCCGGCGGGCCTCGCCTGCGCCCAGCAGCTGGCCCGCGCCGGCCATGCGCCCACCGTCTTCGAGAAGTCCGACCGGATCGGCGGCCTGCTCCGCTACGGCATCCCCGACTTCAAGATGGAAAAGCACCTCATCGACCGCCGCGTGCGCCAGATGGAGGCCGAGGGCGTGATCTTCCGCGCCGGTTTCGAGGTCGGCGTGACGGTGTCGGTACAGCGCCTTTTGGACGACTACGATGTGCTGGTGATGGCCGGGGGGGCCGAGGCGGGCCGCGACCTTGAAGTCCCCGGCCGCGAACTGGACGGCGTCCACTTCGCCATGGAATTCCTGACCCAGCAGAACAAGCGCAACGCCGGAGACAGCGAGTCCATCGCCGCCCCGAAGGGCGCCATCTCCGCGGCTGGCAAGCACGTCGTGGTGATCGGCGGCGGGGACACCGGCAGCGACTGCATCGGCACCTCCAACCGCCACGGGGCGGCCTCGGTCACCCAGCTGGAGATCATGCCGCAGCCGCCCGAGCGCGAGAACAAGCTCATGACCTGGCCCGACTGGCCGCTCAGGATGCGCACGTCGTCCTCGCAGGAGGAGGGCTGCGAGCGCGACTTCGCCGTCGCCACCAAGCGCGCCATCGGCCAGGACGGGCGGGTCACGGCGCTGGAGTGCGTGCGCCTGGAGTGGGTCGCCGCCGAGGACGGCCGCATGCGGATGCAGGACGTCGCCGGCTCGGAGTTCATGCTGCAGGCCGACCTGGTCCTGCTGGCCATGGGCTTCACCGGGCCGCAGGTTCCGGGCCTGGTGGAGGACGCCGGCGTCGAGCTCGATGCGCGCGGCAACGTCGCGGCCAATGTCGTCAACTACCAGACCAGCGCGCGCAACATCTTCGCCTGTGGCGACATGCGTCGCGGTCAGTCCCTGGTGGTCTGGGCGATCCGCGAGGGCCGCCAATGCGCCCGCGCCGTCGACGAGGCCCTGATGGGCGCCTCCAAGCTGCCGCGCTAGACCCCCGTCCGCCGGGCTGGCAGAAGGCGGGGTCTTGTCTGGGGGAGCTGTCGGATGGATGTGCGCTGCGTTGTGAACTCCGACGACCGGCTGGGCGAGGGGCCCTGTTGGTCGCCGCTTGATGGGCGGCTCTACTGGTTCGACATCAAGGGCCAGCGTCTGGCCTGGTACGAGCCGAAGTCAGACGGGCGCGGCGCCTTCAACCTGCCGTTCCGCGCCAGCGCCGCGGCGCCGCGCCGCCAGGGCGGCCTGGTGATGGCCACCGACAAGGGGCTCGCCGTCTGCGACCCCGACAAGGGTACGCTGGAGATGGTGCGCCCGTTTGAGCTGCCGCCCGGCTTCCGCACCAACGACGGCAAGATCGACCTTGAAGGCAACTTCTGGTGGTCGACGATGGACGACGACCACGGCGAACAGCCCGGTGCGGTGTACAGGACCAGGCCGGACTTCGAGACCGAACGGATGCTGACCGGCATCCATATCCCCAACACCATCTCGGTGAGCCCTGACAGCAGGACCCTCTACCTGGCCGACTCCAGGCTGCAGACGATCTTCGCTCACGACATGGCCGACCTGTCGAAGCTGCGGAACTTCGCCCACACGGCCGGCGCTCCGGCCAGTCCCGACGGCTCGGCGGTGGATGCGGAAGGCTATCTCTGGAACGCCCAGTGGGGCGGCTGGCGGATCGTCCGCTACGCGCCGGACGGCCAGATCGATGCGATCCTCCCCATGCCGGTCCAGCAGCCGACCAGCTGCGCCTTCGGCGGCGAGGACCTGACGACGCTGTTCATCACCAGCGCCTGGGACGAGCTGTCCCTGGGCGCGCGCGCCTCCCAACCCCTTTCCGGCGGCCTGTTCGCCGTTGAAACCGGCGTGAAAGGACTGGCGCTGCCGCTGTTTGAGGGCTGAGGTAGGGCCATGCCGAAGAAACCGCTGCGCAGCACCAAGAGCTATGGCAAGCACGACCGCGACGGCTTCATCCATCGCAGCTGGATAAAGGCGACCGGCCTGCCGGACCACGTCTTCGACGGCCGCCCGATCATCGGCGTCGCCAACACATGGTCGGAGCTGGTGACGTGCCAGGTCGGCCTGCGCGACCTCGCCGAGCATGTGAAGCGCGGGGTCTGGGAGGCGGGCGGCGTGCCGATCGAGTTCCCGGCCATGTCGCTGCCCGAAACCCAGATGCGGCCCACGGCCATGCTGTTCCGCAACCTGCTGGCCATGGAGGTCGAGGAGTCGATCCGCGCCAATCCCATCGATGGCGTCGTGCTGATGGGCGGCTGCGACAAGACCACGCCCGGCTTGCTGATGGGCGCGGCCAGCGTCGACCTGCCGGCGATCTTCGTCTCCTCGGGGCCGATGCTGAACGGCAAGTTCCAGGGCCGCGACATCGGTTCCGGCACCGACGTCTGGCGTTTCTCCGAGGCCGTGCGGGCCGGCGAGATGAGCCCGGATGACTTCATGGCCGCCGAGTCCGGCATGAGCCGTTCGGCCGGGGTCTGCAACACCATGGGCACCGCCTCGACCATGTCGAGCCTGACCGAGGCCCTGGGCATCGCTCTGCCGGGCAACGCCGCGCTGCCGGCCGTGGACAGCCGCCGCAAGGTCCTGGCCCACTTGAGCGGCAATTGCATCGTCCAGCTGGTGAAGGACGACGTGAAGCCTTCCGACATCATGACGCGTCAGGCCTTCGAGAACGCCATCCTGATGCACGCGGCCATCGGCGGCTCGACCAACGCAGTCGTGCACCTCCTGGCCCTGGCGGGCCGGCTGGGCGTGCCGCTGACCCTGCAGGACTTCGACGAGATCGCCCGCGAGGCTCCGCTGCTCGTCAACCTGATGCCGTCCGGCAAGTACCTGATGGAGGACTTCTGCTACGCGGGCGGCGCGGCGGCCGTGGCGCGGGAGCTGGGCGGCCTTTACCGGCGCGACGCCGTCACGGTCTCGGGCAAGACCCAAGGTGAGATCGCCGACGCCGCCACGGTCTGGAACCGCGAGGTGATCGGCTCGCTGGAGGCGCCCATCGGGCCCTCGTCCGGCGTCTGGGTGCTGAAGGGCAACCTCTGCCCGGACGGCGCCATCCTGAAGCCCAGCGCCGCCACCCCGGCGCTGCTGACCCACCGTGGCCGCGCCGTGGTGTTCGAGTCCATCGAGGACTACCACGCGCGCATCGACGATCCTGACCTGGAGGTCGACGAGGCTTCGATCCTGGTGCTGAAGGGCTGCGGCCCGAAGGGGTATCCCGGCATGCCGGAGGTCGGCAACATGGGCTTGCCGCCCAAGCTGTTGGCTCAGGGCGTGACCGACATGGTCCGCATCTCCGACGCGCGGATGAGCGGCACGGCCTATGGCACGGTGATCCTGCACGTGGCGCCGGAGGCGGAGGCCGGCGGGCCGCTGGCGCTCGTGCGGACCGGTGACGAGATCGCCTTCGACGGCCCGAACCGGACCCTGGACCTATTGGTGGACGAAGCAGAGCTTTCCCGCCGCCGCTCCGCCTGGGAGGCTGCCCGCCAGCCGTCACCCTACACACGCGGCTGGTATCGGCTCTACATCGACACCGTCCAGCAGGCCGATCGCGGCGTCGACCTCGACTTCCTGGTCGGCAAGTCCAGTCCTGACGTCAGCCGGGAGTCCCACTGACGGATCTGGCGTCTTAACGAGAACTTCGGGGCCGAAGCGGGACTATGGAGACCATGAGCGCAGCATCGCAGCCCACCGTTCTGGTTACCGGCGGCGCCGGTTACATCGGCGCCCACACCGCAAAGGCCCTGCATGAGCATGGCTTCCTGCCGGTGGCGTTCGACGATCTCAGCTCCGGCTCGCGCGAGGCGGTCCGCTGGGGGCCGTTCATTGAGGGCGATCTGCGCGACCGCGCGGCCCTCAGCGCGGCCATTGTCGCCCATCGCGTAACCGCCGTGATCCACTTCGCGGGCCTGATCGAGGTTGGCCGCTCCATGGCCAAGCCGGATCTCTTCTGGGAGGTCAATGTGGCGGGGACCGCCAACCTCCTTACCGTGATGCGCGAGCAGGGCGTCGGGCGGCTGGTGTTCTCCTCCAGCGCTGCGGTCTACGGCCAGGGCGGGCGCGGCCCGCTAGAGACGATCGTCGAGACGGCCGACAAGTCGCCGGCCAGCCCTTACGGCGACACCAAGCTCGCCGCGGAGTGGATGATCGCCGCCCAATGCCGCGCCTATGGCCTGATCGCGGTGGCGCTGCGCTATTTCAATGCCGCGGGCGCCGATCCGTCGGGGCTGATCGGCGAGGCGCACGACCCCGAGACCCACCTGATCCCGCTGGCCATCGCCGCGGCGCTCGGCGATGGCAAGCCGCTGACGGTGTTCGGCCAGGACTTCGATACCCCGGACGGAACCTGCCTGCGCGATTACATCCATGTCACCGACCTTGCCGCTGCTCATCTGGCCGCGCTCACCGTAGACCTTCCGACCGGCGCCTTCGAGGCAGTGAACGTCGGCAGCGGGCAGGGGCGTTCGGTATCGCAGGTGGTCGAAGCGGTCG
>DASRRU010000307.1:0-3287 GCA_035656795.1 Phenylobacterium sp.
GTCGACCGCCAGGTTGGTCTGCACCGCCGGTCCATGCAGCATCTCGCCGGTGATCAGCTGGGCGGTCAGCTCCTCCAGGAACGGCCGCAGGTCCACCCGCTTCAGGTCGGGGCCCTGGTAGAGGGCGCGGTAGATCAGCGCCAGCGCGGTGATCCGCTGGCGTGTGTCGCTCATGGCGGCGCGGGCGGCCGGGTCGGTCAGGGCCCGCTGCTGCATGTTGAGCAGGCTGGAGATGACCTGCAGGTTGTTCTTCACCCGGTGGTGGATCTCGCGCATCAGCGCATCCTTCTGGGCAAGACTGTCGCGCAGGGAGGCGTCGCGACCGACGATGGCGTCGGCCATGTCCTCCAGGGTCTCAGCCAGCTCGCGGATCTCCGGCGGCATCTGCTCGGCCTGCACCGGCCTGACCGAGAGCCGGCCGCGGGCGTAGAGCGCGGCGATGCGCTGCAGATAGGCGATCCAGCGAACGACCACCCGGTCGGTGACCAGCAGCACCGCCGCCAGCGCCAGGCCAAAGGTCATCAGCGGGAAGAGGATGCCCGACAGCGGGTTCAGCCGCGCCCAGGAAAAGATGCCCGGCGACTGGGCTGACAGCACCACATAGACCTCGTCGCCGGCCACCGGGGTGGCGGCGTAGACCCGCCGCCGGCCGCGGGCGTCCGCGCCGTACCAGACGTGCGCCCCGTTCAGCCGCACCTGATCGCGCCAGCCGGGGGGCAGGGCGGGGAAGGCCGTCCCGTCGGTCTCGTTGATGTAGTGGCCGGCCGCATCGGCCAGCGCCACGTCGGCGTGGGGGGGCAGCGTCGGGTCCGACACCGACGGCTCGAGGCCGGCGAGCGGAATCACCGCGGCGAAGGCGCCGTCGAAGCTCCCGTCCGGCGCATTGGCCCGCACCGCGGCGAGCACCGAAGGTTGGGTGACCGAGGCCGCGTCGGGGTCGCGCGTGATCACCAGCTGGTCGCCGTGCTGCAGGCGTAGGAACCAGGGCTTCAGCATCCGTTGCGGATCGACCGGCACGTCGGCGGCGGCGCAGGCCACCCGCCCGCGGCGGTCGAATCGCACCAGGTTGGCGTAGCCGGGGACACGCCGGGTCACCTCAGCCAGGCGGTCGGCGCATTGGTAGCCGATGGCCCCGGGCGCCAGCGTCTGCAGCAGGATGCCGGCGCCTTCCATGCGGCTGCGCGCGGTGGCGGCGCTTCGCTCCGCGGCGAAGCCCAGATTCTCCCGGAGCGCGATGCGCTCTCGGTTAAAGGCGATCGCCGATTGCGCCACGCCGATGATCAGGACGGGAAGCAGAGCAGCAGCAAGCGCCGCCGTCAGGCGGACCCTGATCGTGCTCAGCGAACCCCAGACAAGGCCGCTCATAGGGCAAGGCCGGTCATGAAGAGCCGAGTTCCGTCCTCAACGGACGGTGCTTAGCCGCTCCGCATCCGCTAGGATAGCCCGCATGGCGTCCCCCGCCGACGCGCCGTCGCGGTCGTAGGCGCCTGACTCCAGGATGCCGTGCAAGGCGCGTCGTGCTCGGCTGACCCGGCTCTTCACCGTGCCCACAGCGCAGGCGCAGATCTCGGCCGCCTCCTCGTAGGCGAAGCCCCCGGCGCCGACCAGGATCAGCGCCTCGCGCTGTTCCGCCGGCAGCATGGCCAGACCCTGACGCAGTTCGTCCAGCGCCACCGGCGCTTCGGGATCATCCACGGCCACCAGGGTCCGCTCGGCGGCCTCCTGGTCGAGCTGAGTTTGCCGCCAGGAACGGCGCTTCTCGGAATAGAACTGGTTGCGCAGGATCATGAAGGTCCAGGCCTTCATGTTGGTGCCCATCTGGAAGCTGGCGCGGGCGTCCCAGGCCTTCATCATGGCGTCCTGCGCCAGGTCGTCGGCCGCGGCGGGATCGCCGCAGAGGGTGCGGGCGAAGGCGCGCAGATGTGGGATCAGCTGAACAAGCTCGCGCTTGAAGCCTTCGTCGTCGGAGCCGGAGCGTGAATCACGGGCCGCGGGGGCGTCCGACATTAGCCGTTCTCCGCGGTCTTGGTGTCGGCGCGTCGCAGGATGTCCAGGAACTCGTCCGGCACGTCCTCGTTGACCACCTCGTCGAACATCTGGCGCAGACGCACCCCGATCGCCTGCTGGCGAAGGCGAGCCTCGTCCAGGGCTGCGGAAGGCTTGCGTGGATCAGGTGACGGCATGTTTTCGATCATATTGGCGGCGTGCCACTTTCGCGACAGCCTCCCCCTCTTAGCATCCTCGTCGCCCATCAACGCCCCGCTGGCCCTGGGGTTCCCGTCCCCCCGCGTCTAAGTTGCAGAAAGGCCGTCCCCTTGGGAACTAGTTCCCTGTCGTTGCGTTTTTACATCATGATGGGGTTTGTGGGGGCGTGCCTTTGGATGCCTGATCAGTAAGCTGAGACCAACGCGTTCAATACCAACGGGAGGGGTCACCCCTTGAGTCTGCTAGCACGTCTCGCGCCACACCTGCCCTACGTCCGACGTTACGCCCGCGCCCTCACCGGTGATCAGACGACCGGGGACCACTACGTCCGCGTTGCGCTCGAAGCGCTGGCGGCTGGCGAACGCACGTTGGAGGCCAATCTGACGCCCCGCGTGGCTCTCTATCACGTGTTCCACGCCATCTGGTGCTCCTCAGGCGCCCAGCTGGAGGCCACCCCGCAGGACGACGATCAGACTACGGACGACACCACGCGCAGGCTGATGCGCATCGCCCCGCGCTCGCGCCAAGCCTTCCTGCTCACCGCTCTTGAGGGCTTCACCCCCACCGAGGCCGCTCAGATCCTCGATAGCGATTTTGGCGAGATCGAGCAGCTGATCGCGGAGGCGCAAGTCGAGATCGATGCGGAATTGGCCACCGATGTCCTTATCATCGAGGACGAGCCGGTGATCGCCGCCGACATCGAGGCCCTGGTCAAAGAACTTGGGCACACGGTCGTGGACATCGCAGCGACCCGAACCGAAGCGGTGGACGCGGTGGCGCGCAAGACGCCCGGTCTGGTGCTGGCCGACATCCAGCTGGCCGACGGCAGCTCGGGCATCGACGCGGTGAAGGACATCCTGGCGCGCTACAATGTGCCGGTGATCTTCATCACGGCCTTCCCGGAACGCCTGCTCACCGGCGAGCGCCCGGAACCGACCTTCCTGATCACCAAGCCCTTCCAGCCGGAGACGGTGAAGGCCGCCATCGGCCAGGCGCTGTTCTTCCATCCACGCAAGGTCGCCAAGCAGGCGGCCTGACGCCGGAACGGTCACGACGAGCCCACGTTGTGACGGGGCGCCGCA
>DASRRU010000308.1:0-14358 GCA_035656795.1 Phenylobacterium sp.
GCGTTGGGCGGCATGTAGAGACCGCCTCGCGCGGCGTCGAGGAACCGCCGGACGTGCAGAAGGCCGTCCTGCGTCCCGCTGACGACCAGGGACAATGGCGGCTGGCCCCCGAAGACCGGGGCCAGGTGCGGCCGTCGCAGCCAGGCGATCGCCGCCGGCTCCTCGTCATGCAGCAATTCCAGCGCCTGGTGGATGCCCAACACCGCGGAGATCCGCGTCAGCACATCGACATCGAGCGTCACGTCGCGATGTTCCCGGGCGGCCTTCATCCAAGCGTGAAAGGTCGAGCGCGACGGCATTCCCAGGATGAGGCGGCGCTGCTCTTCGTTGAGCCCCCAGAGATCGGCGATGGCCGTGAAGCTGCGCAAGCCGGGCGCGCTGAGGCGACGCCTGTTTTCGGGCGCAAATCGGCTTGCGTCCAGCACCTGCGGACCAGGGGCGATCGACGGCAATTCGCGTCGAGGGCTCAGGGGCATCGGAATTTCTCGCATGTCCAATTTCGGATATAGTCCAAATCCGGACATTACGCAAGTTGTTCCGGCGGCGCCCCGGCGGTCCCTCTCACCCGCGGCCGCTAAGCCCCAGGTTCGTCGGCAGCCGTCCGCCAAGTCCCCTCACGCAGCCGGCGCGCCGCTTCAAAAGGATGCATCATGATCAAGGTGCGCGCGCCTTGCCTTAGACGGTAGGGGCGCCCCGCGTAGACAGTTTCATCCTGGCCATGGACGAAGTCCTCCAGGTTTGCAGTCACCAGGATTTCGGCGCTTCCCGCCCACGCCGTTTCGAGCACATGCCGATCCTCCGTATCCTGGAGCGGAATGACGCCGACCCCACCGAGCGTGAGGGATGGGCCCATGCGGGCATAGCCGGCGATGGCGTCCACGAGCGCTGCCGCTTCTGGAGGATCGAATTGAAGCTGTTCAACAAGCACCAGCTTCAGACGTTCGAGCATGCCCCACGAAATCACGAGCTGCAGTGGCTCACGCCCCATCTGCGCCGATCGCGCCACTTCCACGAGGGTTTGGCACGCCGTTCCCTGCCGGCCCGCGCGATCGGCGAGGAAGGCGGCGCACCAGACATTGAGGTCGAGGCAGATCCTGGTCAACAGAACGGCCGATCAACGACGACGCGTTATCCGAATGGCTTCGGCGAGGATATCTTCTTCAGAAGCGTTATCGGGCAAGGTCGACGGAGCGCGACTGACACCTGAGCGTAGGGCATCGTCGTACTGCCGGTCGAGCAGCGCCCGGCCCGCCGCCCACGCCGCCGCCTCGATAGCGCGATCGCCTTGCGCCTCTATCCGCCGCAGAGCATCGCGTGCCGATGCCGGCAAACGCACGTACCACCGCACGGCCGCGGAAGTGATCTGCGACGGCGTGCGGTCTTCAAGCTTGGCCATTTCGTTGACGCGCGAAGCCGTGGCTTCGTCTGTGTGCGCCGAAAGCGTCGCCATGTCGCTTCTCCAGCATCTATAGGTTCTATAGATATCGGTTAAACGCTCAATCTACAAGGCAATTGATTGTCTCGAAGCCCCCTGCAGGCAGGGTTTGAGGTCACACTTTTCGACCTCAGAGGGGCTGGATCTTCTAGCGCGATGATGTGGACATAGTTCGGCGGATCGCCGGCCCCGCGAGCCATCGAGAACCAGATTTACCCAACAAACTCCGCTTGTTGGGTAAATTCATGTTCCACGCATCCAAAAATTCATCCCAATTCGAACCTTGGCCCGACCAAGCTGCGGCGGCGTACCGATGCGCCGCAGCATCCTCTTCGCGTTCGAATCTGCGTGGCTGTTCGCCATCGGACCAGGTGCCAGGAGGACCTGCCGAGCCCCAAAGCTGGCGGACCTACCTGGTCAGAAGCGGCCGTCTCCCGTCAGCGCTGAGACCCGCACAGGGCCCGTCCAAGGTGGCCGACATCAAATCGGAACCATGGCCGGCTTCAGATCGGTACCCCGGTCGGCTTCATTTCGGTACAGGTGGCCGGCATCATCGGAATCCGCAGGAAAGGCCGATCCGCCGGGAAGCCGGGGCGGCGATCATATCGAGTACGCGAACGACTTTCGCAGCCATTGGATTATCTCCTCGATCCATTGCTTCAGGCGTTTGACGCCGCGTCAAACGCGTCGAGGGTGCGCGTGGAATAGACGAGCGCTGCGCCGGCGTTGACGCTGACGGCTACGCCCAGGGCTTCTGCAATTTCTTCTTTCGTCGCGCCTGCTTTGCGGGCCGCTTCGGTATGGACCGTGATGCAGCCATCGCAACGCAGGCTGATGGCCACGGCGAGCGCAATCAGTTCACGGGTCTTGGCATCGAGCCGGCCTGTCGCCTGGCCGGCCCCGGCAAGCGTGGCGTAGCCTTTCACCGTATCCGGGCTGAGCTTCCCCAAAGCGCCCACGCCGGACAAGACCTGTTGGCGATACCCATTCCAATCGAGCATAGACATGACAAAATCTCCGATAAGTTCACCAGGATTAAGATGAGATCGAACAGGAGATGGGCAATGTTCCAGCGGCTCAAAGTTTGTGCCGATCGGATCAATGAGCAGCTCGGCCCCTGCCAAGGCTGAACTCGCAGCGGATCCACTGACCGCCATCGCGCCCTTGCTCCGGGTGCGACCCGGAAATCCAGGAAATCTGCAGGTTCGCCGCGCCGTGGGAGGCGGAGCATGATCCGGAGCCACTCGGCTGGGCGCAGTTTCATATTGTCACCAAGGGGCGCGGCGCAAGCGACGCAGAATTGATCTGCGGCCGGCTGACGTTCAATGCCGCGCCCGACAATCTGATCATTGCCGCGCTACCCCCGGCGATCGGGCTCCACCTCGGTACAGGGGAGGCATTCAATCGGATCCGAATGCTTGTGCAAGCCATCGAAGAAGAGCTTGAGGCTGGCCGGCCCGGGGCGACGGCCGTGGCGGAAGATCTCGCCAGCGCTCTCTTCGTAATGATGCTCAGGGGTCATTTCGAGCAGGCGGCAGGTTCCAATGGTCTCATGCAACTTCTGGTCGCGCCTCCGTCGGCCCGCGCCGTGACAGCCATGTTGATGGCGCCCGCGCGGGCCTGGACGCTCGACGCGCTCGCCGCGGAGGCCGGGGCCTCCCGCGCGACCCTGGTGCGGATGTTCCGAAAGGCTGCCGGCCTGGCCCCGCTCGCCTTCTTGAGCGAACTGCGCCTGGAACTCGCACGCCATTGCCTCGCCACCAAGAACGTGAGCTTGGCGACGCTGCCGGCGGAGGTTGGCTATGGTTCGGAAAGCGCCTTCGCCCGGGCCTTTCGAAGGCGGTTCGGGGTGTCACCCGCAAGATCGCGCAGCGCCAGCTCCGGTGATTAAACCCACAGGCCGGCGCTGGGCGCCCTAGCGCCGCGCGACCGTGCGCGACGTCGCCACGATCCAGGCCGCCGAGCTGAGGGTGATCGCCACGAACAGCAGGGTCAGCTCCAGGCGGTCGCCCGGTCTGCCGGCCACGCGCGGCAGATGCACCAGGGCCACGAAGGACGTCATCATCAGGGCTTCGATCACCGCGGCCCATCGCCGGCGAAACCCCGCGAGCATCGCCACGCCGGTCGCGACGTGAATCGCACCGGTCAGGTAGGCGAGGTCCAGGCGTCGTGGCAGCCAGGCCGGAACCATCGAGGCAGTGAACTTCGCATAGACGAAGTGCGAGATTCCGAAGACCAGGCAGCAGAGGCCGAACAGCCGAATCTCAATGTCCGTCAGGCGGCCCGGACCGGCCATCAGCTCTCGCCGCGCGAGGAAGCCGCCAAGCGCCATGGCCGTCGTTTCCGCCACCACCTGCCAGACCGTCACATCGGCGGGCTTGGCCAGGGCGTGCGGCAGGTGCAGGCCCAGGACCCACAGCCCGATGAAGGCCCCGGCGACGCCTGCGCCCAGGGCGCGGGTGCGCCGCATGGCCATCATCACACCGCTGGCCAGCAGGATCAGGCCGGAGCCCGCGCCCAGCACGGCATGCCGCGGCCAGGAGGCCGGCACGGGCTCCCACTGCAGCACGGCGTCCTGATAGATCAGCGACAGGGCGCCCAGACCGCAGAGCCCGGCCGCCATGCCGATCATCGCCCATTGCGCATAGCCCGCGCTGCTTCCTCGTGACGCCATCCATCTCTCCGCCGGTCTTCCGTGGCTTCCTGCCTGCACCCAGGCCTAGCGGCTCCGCTCTTCGAGCAAAGCGAAAAAGCGATGAAATGGCCGCCAAGGGCGCTCGGTTGTCCGGGGGGCGGCCGGTCTAGCGCTTGCCCTTGGCGCGTCGATCGCGGCGGTTCTCGCGCAAGTCCACCGAGACCCTGGACATGTTCTGCCGGCGCAGCCGCGCGCCCTCCTCGTCGTAGAGGAACGGCACGAAGACGAACCGCTCGCCCTTCGTCACCGGCGTCGCCTCATGCAGCAGGCCGCAGCCGAACACCGTCGCCCCGCCGACCGGCAGACGGTAGGTGCGCGGCCCGAATTCGGGGAAGCACAGCTCGCCGCCCTCGTAGCCGTCGTTGAGATTGAGCGAGACGGCGAACTTGCGGTGCGCCGTGCCGGCGGTGGCGTCGTCGCGGTGGCGGGAGAAGAACCCGCGCTCCTCGTCGCCGTATCGGCAGATCAGGTAGCGTTCGATGTGCTGCGCCTGCCAGCCGAAAGCGCGCCGCACCATCGGAAACAGCCGGTCCTCCAGCCGAGTCCTGATGGCGTCGAGCACCGCCTGGTCCTCGATGAACACGTCGCTGCGGCGCTTCATGAAGGTGTCGATGTGCTGGACGGTCTGCCCGCCGATGTCCTGGGCGAAGCCGGACGCCGTGGCCCCCCCGGCGCGATAGAACGCGATCAGCGCCTCGCACAGCTCCGGCTCGAAGATGCGCGGCAGGGTCAGCACCGGGGCATATTGCCCCTGGGCCGCGGCCGGCGCGTCGGCCAGCTCCTGTTCCAGGCGGTCCAGCACCACGCTGGTCGCCTCGATCGGCGCGCTCATGGCGATGCGAAAGGCCGGGTCGATCAGGAACAGGCAGGGCTTGAGGTTGGCCTCGTCGGCGGCCCCGTAGAGCCGCGTGACCGCCAGGTCGAAGTCCCAGAAGAAGCGCACGCCGGGATCGGAATTGGCCAGGCCTCGCTGGGCGCGGTCGGCCGGGTCGACGCTGACGCCGAAGAACGCCGCATCGGCGCCGTTGAACAGGGTCCGGCGCTCCAGGGCCACCGCCAGGCCCTCCGCCGTCGCCGGCTGCCCCGCGGTGCCGAAGAACATCAGGACGATCCAGCGGCCCGCGACCACGTCCAGGCTGTAACGCTCGACGCCGTCGGTGGCCGCGGCGAAGAACGGTGCGGGTTCGCCCACCTGCGGGATCTTCCCCGACTGAAGCTGGGCCGACTGAATATGGGCCGAACGGGCCTGGCCGAGGTCGCGGGCCATGTCGAAGGCTCCAGGAAAGGGCCGAGTCGCCCCCGCCAGTATCGGCGGGAGGCCGCGCGCGGCAATGTCGTAAGCGTCTCAGACCTGAAACCTAGCTGAGCCTCCTAGACCCTGTCCCGGCTGACGTGAGTCCAGTTGGCCAGGACAGGGGATTTCAATCCTCCACCCATGTTCACCCGAATGCCGTCGGGTCCGGCCCGATGCGGCCACCCGGGTTGTCCAGTCCGGCGATGGCGGTCAGGTCGTCGGCGTCGAGGGCGAAGTCGAAGACGTCGAAGTTCTGCACGATGCGCGACGGCGTCGCCGACTTCGGGATGACGATCAGGCCCATGTCCAGGTGCCAGCGGATGATCGCCTGGGCCGGGCTCTTGCCGTGCTTGGCGGCGATCGCCCCGATGGTCGGGTCGGCGAGCAACCCGCCCTGCCCCAACGGACTCCAGGATTCGGTCGCGATGCCGTGGGCGGCGTGGAACGCGCGCAGCTCGGCCTGCTGGAACCGCGGATGCAGCTCGATCTGGTTCACCGCCGGGGTCACGCCGGTCTCGCCGGCAATCCGCTCCAGGTGGTCGACGCCGAAATTGGAGACGCCGATGGAACGGGCCCGGCCTTCGCTGTGCAGGCGCACGAGCGCGCGCCAGGATTCCAGATAGTGGCCCCGCGACGGCGCCGGCCAGTGGATCAGGTAGAGATCGACGCTCTCCAGGCCAAGCCGCGCCAGGCTTGCGTCGAAGGCCGCCAGGGTCTGGTCGAAGCCCTGGAAGTCGTTCCACAGCTTGGTGGTGACGAAGACCTCGTCGCGCGACACGCCGGAACGCCGCAGGCCCTCGCCGACGCCGGCTTCGTTGCGATAGATCATCGCCGTGTCGACGTGGCGGTAGCCGGCCTTGAGCGCGACATCGACAAGGTCGGCGGTCTGGTCGGCCGGCGTCTGCCAGACGCCCAGCCCCACCTGCGGCATCGGACGGCCGTCGTTGAGCGTGATGCGAAGCTGCTCGGCCATCTCTACCAGGCTCCCACGTTGGGCATCGACGTCCAGGGCTCGGCGGGCGCCAGGGCGGGACCGGCCTGCAACAGCTCGATGGAGATGTTGTCCGGCGAGCGGACGAAGGCCATGCGCCCGTCGCGCGGCGGGCGGTTGATGATCACGCCCATGTCCTTCAGGCGCTGGCAGGTCGCGTAGATGTCGTCGACCGCATAGGCCAGGTGGCCGAAATTGCGGCCGCCCTCATAGACCTCGGGGTCCCAGTTGTAGGTGAGCTCGACCATCGGGGCATTGCCGGCCTTGGCCTGCGCTTCGTCGCCCGGGGCGCAAAGGAAGACCAGGGTGAAGCGACCGCCGGAATTCTCGCTCCGCGAAGCCTCCACCAAGCCCAGCTTGTCGCAGAAGAATTCCAGCGAAGCGTCGAGATCCGTCACCCGGACCATTGTGTGCAGATACTTCACAGCCGATTATCCCTTTACGTAGTACGTTCGTGCGACGGAAGGTCGCGCGGCGTTTGCTGCGCTCACGTGGTGATATCGGGGGCCGCGAACAAGTCATAAACGCCACGGCGCCACCGCGTCCGCGAATTCATTTGCGCTCGCGTAACGGTGGCATCAAAAGCGCGCTAACCGCCTAAGATGCGGACCCGCGCCTCAAGGCGTCGCTGATTCGCGGAGAGCTGTAGGGGGCTCAGAACAGCTTGTTGCGAATGAAACCACAGTACCTATTCGTCATCGTCGTCGCCGGCGTTGTGGCGCTCTATTTCGTTGTCCGGAGCCTGCTCAGCGTCGGCGCGCCGGCCAGCGCCCATGCCTCGGCGGTCAAGGCCCCGCCGGCGCTGCCCAGCGTCCAGGCCAGGCTGATCCCCCAGGCCGACCGTCCCTACGACGTGGTGGTTCGCGGCCGCACCCAGGCGACACGCGCAGTGGTTGTACGCTCCGAAACCTCCGGCGTGGTGGCCCAGGCCCCGGTGCTGCAGGGAACCTACGTCAAACAGGGCCAGGTGCTGTGCCGGCTCGCCGTCGACGCGCGCCAGGCCGCGCTCGATCAAGCACATGCGGCGGAGCGGGCCTACGAGCTCGCCGGCCGGCAGAACGACGAGCTGGCCAAGAAGGGCTTCCGCTCGCCGACTCAGGTGCTGGTAGGCCAGGCCAACCTCGACGCCGCGAGGGCGGCGGTGCGCCAGGCGGAGATCGCGCTGGCCCAGGTGGACCTAAAGGCGCCCTTCTCCGGCGTCTTCGACCACCGCGACGCCGAAGTAGGGACCTACCTCGGCCCCGGCCAGCCCTGCGGCACGGTGATCGAGGTCGATCCCCTACTGGTGGTGGGCGACGTGCCCGAGACCCAGGCCACCAGGATGAAGGTGGGCGCCATCGCCACCGCGCGCCTGGTGTCCGGCCAGACGCTCACCGGACGCATCCGCTACGTCAGCCGCGACGCCGACCCGCAGACCCGCACCTATCACCTTGAGATGACGCTCCCGAACCCGCGCCTCGATATCCGCTCGGGTCTGTCGGCGGAGATGCACATCGCGGCGGGATCCGGCCCGGCGCACCTGGTGCCGGTCTCGTCCCTGGTGCTCGACTCCGCCGGCCGCCAGGGCGTCCGCTATGTCATCGGCGACGGCCGGGTGGCCTTCGCCCCGGTGAACGTCATCGAGGAGACCCGCGACGGCGTGTGGGTGACGGGCCTTTCCGGGCCCGTGCAATTGATCACCGTCGGCCAGTCCTACGTCGCCGACGGCCAGAAGGTTCGTGTCGCTGCGGCGCAATAGCGCCGAAGCGATAGGAGAAAGATCATGATCGGCGCCCTGATCGACGGAGCCATCAAGCGCAAGAAGGTCGTGCTGGGCGTCACTGTGATCGCCTGCGTCTTCGGCTTCTTTTCCTACCTGGCCATGCCCCGCGAGGCCCAGCCGGACATCGACCTGCCCTATATCGCGGTCGTCGTGCCGTTCCCCGGGGTGAGCCCGGAGGACGCCGAGCGGTTGCTGGTCAAGCCCCTGGAGGTCCAGCTCGAGACCATCCAGGGCGTCAAGCACATGAACGCGGTGGCGCGGCAGGGCGCGGCGCTGCTCACGCTGGAATTCGATCCCAGTTTCCCCAAACAGAAGGCGCTCGACGACGTCCGCTCGAAGGTCGATCTGGCGCGCGCCCGCTTCCCGCCGGACGCCGAGCCGCCGATCATCCAGGAATCCAGCATTTCCGATCAGCCGATCATCGAGATCGTGCTGCACGGCCAGGCGCCGGAACGGGAACTGGCGCGGATCTCCAAGGACCTGAAGGAGCGGCTGGAAAGCGCGCCGGGCGTCCAGGAGGCGTTCGAGAGCGGCGCCCGCGAGGAACTGCTGGACGTCACCATCGATCCGCTTCGGATGGAGGCCTACAACGTCACCGCCACCGATCTGGGCGGCGTGATCGCGCGCAATAACCAGCTGGTGCCGGCCGGCGACCTGCGCTCCGGCGCCGGCATGTTCGCCATGAAGGTTCCCGGCGTGGTGCAGAACCCCGCCGACATCCTGGCCCTGCCGATCAAGAAGAGCGGCGACCGCATCGTCACCATTGGCGACATCGGTAACGTGCGGCGAACCTTCAAGGAGCCGGCCTTCATCACCCGCTTCAACGGCCAGCCGGCCGTCGCCCTGGACGTCACCAAGCGCAACGGCGCCAACATCCTGGACACCGTCAAGACGATCCGCAGCGTGGTGGCCGACGAGCAGAAGCGCTGGCCCTCGACCGTGAAGGTCGACTTCATCTCCGACAATTCCAACTTCATCGGCCGCACCCTGATCATCCTGGAGAGCGGCATCCTGATGGCCAGCCTGCTGGTCATGATGATCGTCGTGGCGAGCCTGGGGATCCGCCAGGGGATCATTGTCGGCCTGGCGATCCCGGCCTGCTTCCTGATCGCCTTCCTGATGATCCACGCCTACGGCGTCACCCTGAACCAGATGGTGATGTTCGGCATGGTCCTGGCCGTCGGCATCCTGGTCGACGGCGGCATCGTGGTGGTGGAATTCGCCGACCGGAAGATGGCCGAGGGCCTGCCCAAGGAGGAGGCCTTCGCCGCCGCCGGCAAGCGGATGTTCTGGCCGGTGGTGAACGGCACCCTGACCACGCTCTGCGCCTTCCTGCCGTTCATGTTCTGGGACTCGATCAGCGGCAAGTTCATGAGCTACCTGCCGCTCACCCTGTTCTTCGTCCTGGGCGCCTCGATCTTCGTGGCGCTGATCTTCACGCCGGCCGTGGGCTCGATCTTCGGACGCGCCACCGCCGTCGACGCCGACCACCTCGCGGAAATCGAAAAGTCCGAACACGGCGATCCGCGCGAGATGAAGGGCTTCATGGGCGGCTACGCGCGCGCCATTTCCTATCTGGGCCGCCATCCGGGACGGACCTGCCTGACGACGTTGGGGATCATCGTCTTCGTGCTGGCCTGGTTCGCGATGACGCCGCACCGGACCGCGTTCTTCATCGTCCAGGACCCCGAGCAGGTGACCGTCTACGTCAAGGCTCGCGGCAACCTCTCGCCGGAAGCCCAGGACGGCCTGATGAAGCAGGTGGAGGCCCGGCTGGTCGGCGTGAAGGGCGTGGATTCGATGTATGTCCGATCCGGCGGCATCACCACCGTGGGCGGACCCACGTCACCGCCGAACGACACCATCGGCCGCATCCAGGTGCAGTTCGACGAGTACGAGCGGCGCAAGGTCCTGGGCCTGCGCGGCAAGGACATTTCCGAAGAGATTTCCCGCCGCGTCGCCGACCTGCCCGGCATGCAGGTCGAGGTTCGCGAGCCCGAACAGGGGCCGCCGATCGGCAAGTCGGTGCAGGTGCAGCTGTCCAGCCACGACCCTGCCGCCCTCGACAAGGCCGCGGACCTGGTCAAGGCGAAGCTCGCCAGCGACCCGCAGCTGATCGACCTGGAGGATAACCGCACCTCGCCGGGCATCGAGTACAACCTGACGGTCGACCGGGTTGCCGCCGGCCGCTACGGCGTCGACGTGCTGTCCGTGGGCCAGGCGATCCAGTTCATGACCGACGGCGTCCTGGTGGGCCGCTTCCGCCCCGAGGACGTGCAGGACGAGCTCGACATCCGGGTGCGCTTCCCGATGGACGCGCGCACGGTGGCGGCCTTCGACCAGCTGAAGATCACCACGCCCTCGGGCCCGGTGCCGGCCAGCTACTTCGTCAAGCGCATCCCGGGCCAGCAGGTGACCCAGATCCAGCGCCGCGAAGGCCAGCGCCTGGTCCTGATCCAGGCCAACGCCATCAAGGGCGTGGCCGCCAACCTCAAGGTCGACCAGATCAAGCAATGGGTCGGCGTCAAGGCGAACCTCGATCCGGAGGTGCATGTGAAATTCACCGGCGCCGACGAGGAAGGCCAGAAGGCGACCCAGTTCTTCATGGTCGCCATGGCGGTGTCGCTGTTCCTGATGGCGGTGATCCTCTTGTGGCAGTTCAACAGCTTCTATGGCGTGGTGGTGACGCTCTCCGCCGTGGCGCTTTCGACCGTCGGCGTGCTCCTGGGCATCCAGGTGAATCTGCTGCACGCCTTCGACTACATCTCGGTGATCATGCTGGGCACAGGCGTGGTTTCGCTGGCCGGCGTCGTCGTGGGCCACAACATCGTCCTGGTGGACACCTTCTATCAGCTGCGCCGCCAAGGCTTCGCGCCGGATGAGGCCGCGGTGCGGGCTGCCGCCCAGCGCTTCCGGCCGGTGATGTTGACCACGCTGGTGACGGTGGTCGGCCTGCTGCCGCTGATGTTCCAGATCCACCCGAATTTCCACAACGGCCACATCGAGTACCAGGCGCCCGGCTCGGAGTGGTGGGTGCAGCTCTCCGCCGCGGTGGTCTGGGGCCTCAGCTTCGCGACCCTGCTGACCCTGGTGCTGACCCCGGTGCTGCTGGCGGCGCCGATGGTGACGTCGCGGCGCTTCGCCTGGCTGTGGCGGCAGGTCCGCGGCGCCCCGCCGCCGCCGGCGGTGAAGCCCTACGACATCCCCAGGGCCGCGGAGTAGCCGTGGCCGGTCTGACGTCGCGCCTTGCCGGTCCTGCGGACATCCCGGCGCTGGAGGCCGTGATGGACGCCGCCATCGCCGAGCTGCAGAAGGGCTTCCTCAGCCCAGGCCAGATCGCCGCCAGCCGCACGATCATGGGCCTCGATCGGCAACTGGTCGCCGACGGCACCTATTTCGTGGTCGAGGCCTGCGGCCAGATCGCCGGCTGCGGCGGCTGGAGCCGCAGGGCCACCCTCTACGGCGGCGACCACTCACCGGGTCGTGACGCTGCCCTGCTCGACCCCGCCAGGGACGCCGCCCGGGTGCGGGCCATGTACACCCGCCCAGACTTCGCCCGCCGCGGCGTCGGCCGCCTGATCCTGGCGCTCTGCGAGGACGCCGCCCGCGCGGAGGGCTTCACGCGCCTGGAGCTGATGGGCACCCGGTCCGGCCAGCCGCTCTACCTCAGCGCCGGTTACACGGTGATCGAAGAGATCCTCGACGACCGCGGCGGCGAACCCGTGCCGCTCGCCCGGATGGGCAAGGCGATCGGCTAGTTGCTCCCCCTGAGGGCAGGAATTTGGCTCACGCTTCCCGCGTCTGCCGCCGCCACAGCGCGGCGTATTCGCCGGTCTTGGCCAGCAGGTCGGCGTGGGTCCCCCGCTCGACGATCTTCCCCCGACGCAGCACCAGGATCTGGTCGGCGTCGACGATCGTGGACAGCCGGTGGGCGATGACCAGGGTCGTGCGGCCGGCCTTGACCTTGCGCAGGGTCTCCTGGATCGCCGCCTCCGTGGGCCCGTCCAGCGCGCTGGTGGCCTCATCCAGGATCAGCACGCGCGGGTTGGCCAACAGGGCGCGCGCGATGCCGACCCGCTGGCGCTCGCCGCCGGAGAGTTTCAACCCGCGCTCGCCGACCATCGTCGACATTCCACCGGGCAGGCTGTCGATAAACGGGCCGAGTTCGGCGGCCTCGGCGGCGGCGCGGACCTCATCGGTCCCGGCGCCCGGCCGGGCGAAGGCGATGTTGGCGTAGAGGCTGTCGTTGAACAGGGCCACGTCCTGCGGCACCAGCGCGACCGCCTCGCGCAGCGAGGACTGCTTCACCTGACGCATGTCCAGGCCGTCGATCAGCACGCGGCCGTCCTTCGGGTCGAGCAGGCGCATGGCCAGCCGCACGGCGGTGGTCTTGCCCGCGCCGGACGGCCCGACCAGGGCCGTCGTCGTGCCCGGCGGGGTCGTGAAGCTCACGTCTCGCAGTCCCACCGATCGGGCGTCGTGCTGGAAGGTCACGTGATCGAAGGCGATCGACGCGCCCTGCCCGCTCGCCGGCGGCAGGTCGACGCCGCCGGGCGCATCGACGATGTCGGGCTCGATGTCGCGCAGGGACACCATCTGCTCCATGTCGATGAACGCCTGGCGGATCTCGCGGTACTGGAAGCCCAGCATGCCCAGCGGCGCGTAGAGGTTTCGCAGGAGCGCGGTCGCCGTGTAGAGCCCGCCGACCGTCAGGTCGCCATGCACCACCCAGACCCCGGTCGCCACGGTCATCACCGCCAGGCCGATCTGCATGATCAGCGTCTGGGCGGCGTTCAACATGTTGAGCGAGGTGTTGGCCTGGACGCTGGCGTCGACGTAGTCGCCCATCGCCCGGTCATAGGCGCCGCCGGCCCGGCCCTCCGCGCCGAAGGTCTTCACCGTCTCATAGTTGATCAGGGCGTCCACGGAGAGGCCTGCGGCGCGGTTGTCGGTGTCGTTCAGCCGTCGCCGATGGCTCAGCCGCCAGTTGGTGATCCGGAAGGTGATCACCGTGTAGAGCACGATGGTGACAAGGGTGATCGCCGAGAACGTCCAGCCGAGCTTCACCGCCATGACACCCAGGGCCAACACCAGCTCGACCAGTGTCGGGCCGATGCTGAAGACCACGCTTCGGATCAGAAAGTCGGTGGAACGCGAGCCCCGGTCGATCACCCGCGAGAGCGTTCCCATCTGCTTGGACTGGTGGAAGTCCAGCGACAGGCCGAGGACGTGCTGGAAGCTCTCCACGGCCGCCTTGGCCATCGTCGATTGCGACACCCGGTAAAAGATCGCGTCCCGCACGTAGGGCGTCCACGCTGCGGCCAGGCCAAGCGCGGACGATCCGAGCGCGCTCACAATGAACAGGGCCAGCGACGGCGTCCCGGTCTTGGGCGCGAGATGGTTGATGGCGTCGCCGAACAGCACCGGGGAAATCACGCCGGCAAACTTGCCGACGAACACCAGGGCCAGTGCAGCGGTAATCCGCAGGCGCAGATAGGGCGCGCCGGAGCGCATCACGAGCCGGCCAAGGTCCGCCATCGAGCCCCAGAAGCTGAACTTGGTCTCCGCCAGCGCCGTATCGCCGCCGAGGCGGCGCGTCATTCCGGAATGGGCAAAGGCCAACTAGGGCTCCGTCAGTTCACGATGAGGGTGGATTGCACGCCGCCGCCCGGGGTCGTCCAGTCGACCCTGAGGCCGGCAGCGGTGAGCTGGCTACGCAGGGGAACCTGCGCAAGAGGCGCCGCGGGCGAAAGCTGGGCTGTTACATGGTCGGTGAAGCCGTCGCCGACGGCCTGCAGCTGGTGCGCGCCGGGCGCAATGGGACTTTGCGAGCCAAGGCTCGCCACATAACGCCCGGCTGCGTCAGCCCGGCCCTCGGCGGCCTGGCGGCCGTCCAGACGCACGATGACCGTGGCGCCCGGGGGCACCTGCATGGAGACCTCAACGCCGCCGCCGCGATCGAAGTCGATGGCGCGCAGGCCGGGCTTCGTCGGAGCGTCGATGCGCAAGGCCCCCGCTCCGGCCCTGAGCAGAGCCACCTGACCATGAGGCGTCACCAGCACATAGCCCTCGGCTTGGACCAGGCGGCCGGGCTCGGCGGCCGACAGACCGAAGATGCGGGGCTCGGCGGCGCCCGGCAGACCTATCGTCCAGCGGCCATGCGCATCGGCGGTCGCGAACG
>DASRRU010000309.1:0-4067 GCA_035656795.1 Phenylobacterium sp.
GCCGGGAACCTCGAAGGTGACCTGGAACCTGGCCGGCTTCTACGAGGCCCATGGCATTCAGGCGCGGCTCTCTTCCCAATTTGTGAGCGCCAGCCTTTTCGGCCTGGGCGGCGACAAGTCGCTCGACGTCATTCAGGACAAGCGCCTGACGATGGACTTCACTTCAAGCTACCAGATCAGTCCGAAGCTCAACGTCTACTTCAACGCCAAGAACCTGCTCAACACGCCGCTGCGCTACTACGAGGGCAGCGCGGACCGCCCGATCCAGCGTGAATTCTACGGTCCGACCTTCGAGGCGGGCGTCCGTTTCAAACTCTGATCCAGAAGGCCGCCCTCCATGTACCGCTCGATTGCCTCCATAGCAGCCGCACTCACGCTGGCGGCTGTTCTCCCGGTCCGCGCCGCGGGCCAGGAGGGCGTGCCTCGCTACGACCACGTCTTCGTCATCGTCGAGGAAAACAAGGACTACGATCAGATCCTCGACCCGGCCGCCGCGCCGAACATCGCGGGGCTCGCAAAGACCTATGGGAATGCGACCCGCTTCTACGGCGAGGTGCATCCGAGCGAGGCGAACTACGTCGCCCTGCTGGGCGGCGACACCTTCGGCATCCATGACGACGACGCCTACTACTGCAAAGCCGGATCTACGCGGCCGTTCTGCGACGGCGCCATGGCGGCGGACTACGCCGACCATACGGTCCACACTCAGCATCTGGGCGACCAGCTCGTGGCCGCCGGCCTTACCTGGAAGGGCTACTACGAGACCCTGCCGCAGCCCGGGTCTCCGGCCGTCATCGCCGGAGATCCGCGGTTCGACAACGGCACCCGCCAGACCGCGCTCTACGCGTCCAAGCACTCCGGCTTCATGAACTTCGCCGACGTGCAGGCCGACCCGCATCGCGCCGAACGGATCGTGGGTTTCGACCAGCTTGACCGCGACATCGCCTCGGGCAGGCTGCCGGCCTTCGCCCTGATCGTGCCCAACCAGTGCAACGAGATGCATGGTCTCTCGGGCGAGGGCGTGCCTGCCGATTGCCAGGGCGCCAACAAGGCCGCCCTGATCCGCCGCGGCGACGCCTTCACCGGCGAGCTGGTGCGCCGGATCCAGGCGACCCCAGCCTGGGCCGGCCGCGGTAATTTCGCCATCGTGATCACCTTCGACGAGGGCGCCGGTAAGACCCGTGAAGGGTGCTGCGCCGTCACGCCCGATGCGCCGTCCAACTTCGGGGGCGGCCACATCCCGACCATCGTCATCACCAACCACGGCGTGCGCGGCGTCCGCGACGACACGGCGTACAACCACTACGCGCTGCTGCGCACGATGGAGGACGCCTTCGGGCTCCGCGGACACCTCGGCCATGCGGCGGACACCGACAAGGGCGTCCGCGCCATGACGCCGCTGTTCGCGATCGGGCGCTGAGGACAACGAGGAAAGGCGCTGCGGCGGGAAAGCGCGCTTGCGCGGACGCTTTGACCCTCCGTCCAGTCTGGGGCCGGCATGGCGCGCCGGAAGGCCGTCGTAGCCCGCCGCAGCGTCATCGAATTTAGCGACCTGGGAACCTCGGGGCCAGAAGATCTCCCGGACCATGCTTTCGCCGCCGGCCGCAGAGCATCGCCAGGCTCAATCCCGCGCCCGGTTCGCCCGGACTGCAGGGATGACCGAGGCCGCGCGCCCAGCTCACGGCGCGAATTATTTGGTGAGCCCGTCCACAACGAAGTCAATGAACAGGCGCACCCGGTTCGGTAAGTGGGTGCGCGTCCGATAGATCACATAGAGGTTGATCTCGCTGCTGCGGTAGGGCGCCAGGAGCTCGACCAGTCGCCCTGCGGCCAAGTCCCCCTCGACGTCCCATAGCGCCTTAAGGCCAAGACCGTGGCCAGCGAGTATCCAGTCGTGGATGACCTCGGCGCTGTTGGTCGACAGCGTCCGGGGCGTCCGCACCTCCAGGGGCTTGCCGTTGTCGACGAAGGTCCACCGGTCCAAGACCTGATGGCCGCGGACCAGCTGTATGCAGTCGTGCTGTAGCAGGTCGGCCGGCGCCTCCGGGCGGCCCCGCCGGGCGATATAGTCCGGCGAGGCGCAGACGGCGCGATGGCTCGGCAGCACCAGGCGGGTGATGATGTCGCCGTCCAGCGGCTGGTCGGTGTGGAGCGCCAGGTCGAGTTCGTCGCCGACGATGTTCGCGCGCGAGTCGCTGAGCACCAGTTCAACCGTCACCCCCGGGTGTTTCCGGATGAAATCCCCAACCAGCGGCGCGATACGTCGGCGCCCGATCTCCAGGGGCGCTCCGACCCGGATGTGTCCCCGCGGCGCCCGGGTGCTTGCGCCGACCTCCGCCTCCACCTGGTCGATGTCCGCCAGGATGAGCGTGCCTCGCTCGTAGAGCAGCGCGCCCTCCTCCGTGAGGGAGAACCGCCGCGTACTGCGGTCGATCAGCCGTGCACCCAGGCGATGCTCCATCGCCGAAAGACGGCGGCTCATCGCCGGCGGCGAACTGTTCAACCTCCGCGCCGTCTCCGAAAGGCTGCCGGCGGCGACGATGCGGACGAACAACCGGAGGTCACTGATCTCATCGTTCATGACGGGCCCACTCTTCCAGAAACCGGAAGGATAAGGTGCGCGCCGCCGACTAGCAAACGCATCGGATCGGGCAGATTTGTGGCGACAGATTTTCGGACCAGCGCGCGTCTCCGACGCCGCTTCAGCAGGACGGGCCGGGCATGACAGTCGCCGAACATAAACGAAACACCACGGGCTCTAGCGCGCGGGGCAATGTATCGCGTCGCCTCCTGGCGGCGGGAGCCGCGGGCGTGGTTCTCCTGGCGGGCGCCGCCTGGGGCGCCAACTACTGGACCGTCGGCCGCTTCTTCCAGACCACCGACGACGCCTACGTCAAGGCGGACGCCAGCGTAGTGGCGCCCAAGGTCGCCGGGTACATTGGCGACCTGCTCGTGCAGGACAACCAGACGGTCAAGACGGGGCAGATCCTGGCCAGGATCGACGATCGGGACTTCCGCGCCGCCCTCGACGAGGCGACCGCCAGCGTCGAAGCCGCCAAGGCGTCCGTGGCCAACCTCGACGCCCAGCTCGCCGCACAAGGCTCGGTGATCCGCCAGGCGGACGCCAGCGTCACCGCCGCAGGCGCCACCCTGGCCCTGGCCCAGCGAAACGACGCCCGGCGCACCGAGATGGCCAAGGTGGGCTATGGCTCGGACGAACAGGCTGACAACGCCTCGACCGACGCGAAGGAGAAAGGCGCCTCGCTCACGCGCCTGCAGGCCGCCGCCACCACTGCCCGCCAGCAGGTGCAGGTCCTGACCTCCCAGCGCGAACTCGCCCTGGCGCAGGTCGCCCGCGCGGAGGCCGCGCGACATCAGGTGGAGCTCAATCTCGGCTATTCGAGCATCATCGCACCCATCGACGGCGTGGTCGCCGCCCGCACGGCGCGGCAGGGCCAGTATGTCCAGGCCGGAACCCAGCTGATGGCCATTGTCCCGCTGCAGCGCACCTATGTGGTGGCCAACTTCAAAGAGACCCAGCTCACCGACGTGAAGGCGGGGCAGCCCGTGCGCATCAAGGTCGACAGCTTCCCCGGCCACGACGTGGAAGGCCGGGTGGACAGCCTGGCGCCGGCGACCGGCCTGGAGTTCAGCCTGCTGCCGCCGGACAACGCCACGGGCAATTTCACCAAGATCGTGCAGCGGATCCCCGTGAAGATCGTCTTCGACCCGCGCAACCCGCTGGCCGGCCGCTTGCGCCCGGGGATGTCGGTGGACGCTTCGATCGACACCCGGCCTGGCGCCGCCGCCCCGTCGCAGGCGCGCTGAGCCATGTCGAGCATCGCCGCCGCGCCCGTCGCGGCCCCGCGTCCTGACAAGACCGCGCCTGCCGCGCGGCCCGTCGAGGACGCGGTCTCCCTGAAGACCTGGATCGCCGTGGTGGGCGCCGCGCTCGGCGCCTTCCTCGCCATCCTCAACATCCAGATCGTCAGCTCATCCCTGGCCGACATCCAGGGCGCTATCGGCGCCGGCGCGGACGAGGGCGGCTGGGTCATGACCTCCTATCT
>DASRRU010000310.1:0-12261 GCA_035656795.1 Phenylobacterium sp.
CAGCCCTTGATCACCGTCTGCCAGAGATGGATGTGGCTGTTGACGAAGCCGGGGATCACCACCTTGTCGGCGCCGTCGATCACCAGGGCGCCTTCACAGGCGAGGCCATGTCCCACAGCCGCGATCCGGCCGTCGCGGACCAGCACATCGCCCTGCAGGTCGCCGAGTTCATCGTCCAGTGTGATCAGGTGGGCCTGTCGGATGAGGATGGGCCGGGAAGTGTCTTCCAACGCGGCCCGCTGGGCGGCGGCGAGGTTCGGGTCCTGTGGGGCGGGTTCGGTCAAGAGAGCACTCCTCAGTGCAGGTCGGCGGGCAACAGGCCCACGTCGCATATGATTCTGCGGCCCGACTCGCCGAGTTCCTCGGCGAGGGCGGCGAGGTCATCACGAAGCAGCCGCCCGTGGCGCTTGCGCCAAACGCCGGCGACCATCACGGAATCGATGTTCGAAGCGTTGGACTGCATCACGACGCTGGAGATGGGGTCATGGATGGGCTGCAGGTTCAGGGCGTCGGCGCGGATCAGCACCAGGTCGGCCTGCTTGCCCGGCGCGATGGAGCCGATCCGTTCCTCCTGGCCCAGCATCCGCGCCCCTTCCACGGTGATCCAGGCCAGGGCGTCGCGGCCGGTGAGCCGGGCCTTGCCGCCGAAGGTCCCGCGGGCCCGAGAGTTGATGTTGTCGAGGGCGCGCTGATGGGTGAGGGCGGTGCGCGCGGCGGTGAGCATGTCGCCCGAATGGGCGCTTTCGATGTCGGCGCCGATCGATGGATGGGCCCCCAGATCACGAAGTCGGCCGACGATGGGATGGCCGTGGCCTGAGATCAGTTCGGATTCCGGGGTGACGGTGAAGCGAACGTCGAGGGCAACGAACCGCTCGAGCTGCGCATCGCTCAGGTCGTTGCCGTGGACGATGTTGATGAGACGATTGAGCAGGCCTTCGGCCTCCAGGCGCGCCCAGCCGTCCGGATCGCGCGGCGGTCCGCCGCCCTGGTGCATGGAGGCGACCAGGCCGAACTCTTGCGCCAGCCGAAAATCCTGCAGCGAGACTTCCAGCGTGGCGTAGTGGGGCCCCAGCACCGCCAGGCCCAGGGATATCATGTCGGCGTCCGGCTGAAGTTCGGCCTGCAGGCGCTCGATTTCCGAGCGGGGGTGGGGGATCTCCCAGTACGGCGGCTCGCCTGGGCGCGGGTCGGGCTTGGGCGTGCCGTGCAGGAAGGCCGCGCGGATGCCCGAGGCTCTGAGGGCGGCGATGGCCGCGTCGGTGTGCGCGGGGGTGGGGTTGTTGTGGCACCAGTCCACCAGGGTGGTCGCGCCGCTGTCCAGTTGGTTCAGGGCCCCCACCAGGGTGGCGATGTAGATGTCCCTCGGGCGGAAATGGGTGGCCAGGCCCGCGTGCATCCAACGGGCGTATTCAGGGAAGGTCCAGTTGGAGGAGATCGAGCGCAGGGCTGTCTGCCAGGTGTGCATGTGGGCGTTGACCAGCCCCGGCATCACGATGAAGTTTCGGCCCTCGACGACTTCCGCGCCTTCGCTGGCCAATCCGGGGCCCACCGCCGCGATGCGCTTGCCGTGGATCAGGATGTCGCCGCGGATCACGTCGTCCGCGCCCCCACGCATGGTGAGGACCGTCGCGTCCCTAATCAGCATCGGGCTCATCGGCTCGTTCTTCCTGCACGCCGAGGCGCAAGGCCTGGCCGGGGGCGCGCGCCTTGGACTTCCTGGCCGGCCTTCTTGCGGTCCGGCCTGGTGATGTTGCGGGCCGAAGTCATCGGGGCGCTGCGGTCGAGGCGCGGACCACCAGGTCCGGCTTCAGCACCACGTCCATGCCGCCGACCGCCTCGCCACGCACCGCCCGCAACAGGAGCTGGGCGGCCTGTTCACCCATCTCGCGGTGACGAATGCGCACGGTGGTGAGGGGCGGGGAGACCATGTCGACAAAGGGCATGTCGTTGTGGCCGACCACCGACAGGTGGTGCGGACAGGAGAGGCCGCGGGCGGCGAGCACGTCGTAGAGCCCCAGCGCGAGCAGGTCGTTGGCGACCACCACGCCGGTCAGGTCGGGGGCCTGGTCCAACAGCCGGAATGCGGCCTCGCGGCCCGCCTCGCGCGAGAAGCTGGAGGCCAGCTCCACGTCGCCGGCGGCGGGGACCAGCTCATGGTTTCTGGCGGCGAGCAGGAAGCCCTCCAGGCGTCCCTTGCCGGTAGACAGGTTCTGCGGACCGCCGAGGTGGCCGATGCGGCGATGGCCCAAGCCGTACAGGTGGTCGAGCGCCAGCTGCATGCCACGCACATCGTCGCTGACCACCGAGGACACCCGATGATCCGCCTCGCTGCGGTTGACGACCACCAGGGGCACGCCAGCCTTCAGGCACTGGTCAACGATGGAGTCGTGGCGGGTGACGGTGGCCAGGACCAGTCCGTCGACCTGGCGCGCCAGCAGCCGCTCGACGACCAGGCGCTGGCGCTCGGGGTCGGGGCCGGCGTTGGCGACCATGGCCACGTAGCGCTCCTCCGCCAGCACGGCTTCCAGGCCCTGCAGGATCGGGGGGAAGACCGGGTTGGTGATGTCGGGCAGGACGACGCCCACGGTCTCCGACCGGCGGGTTCGCAGGCTGGCGGCCAGGCTGTTGGGCACGTACCCGAGCTCCGCGGCCGCGGCGACGACCCGCGCGGCGACCTCTTCGGAGAGGCGGTGACGGGTCGCCGGGTTCAGGGCGCGCGACACCGTGGAGGCGTGAACCCCCGCCCTCTTCGCCACATCCTGAACCGTATATCGCTCGTTCACCGGCTTAACTGTGCAACCGATTGTCAATGTCTCATGCATCTACACCCGCTGAATTGGCTGTCAAATCCAAAACTTTCTTGTGACCCACCTTGACTCCATGGGCCTGCGGGCTGAAATACTGTGCAATCGAATGCACGGAAATTCCCAATGGTGATCGAGCAGGAATCCGAGGTCACGGGCGCTGTCGTCGAGGCCATGGCGAAGACACAGGACGCCCGTCTGCGCGAGGTGATGGCGGCCTTCGTGGCCCATTCGCACGCGTTTCTTCGTGAAGTGCGGCCCACTGAAGACGAGTTCGAGGCCGGTTTACGTTTCCTCGTGGCGATCGGCCAGGCGACCACCGAGGTGAAGAACGAGGTGGTGCTGGCCGCCGACGTGCTCGGCATCTCCACCCTGGTGGGCCTACTCAACAATCCGATCGGTTGTGGCCAGACAGCCGCGGCCCTGCTTGGGCCTTTCTGGCGCCGCAATGCCCCGCGCTACGAGCTTGGCGCCAACCTCGTTCGGTCGCCGACGCCCGGGCTGCCGCTGTTCGTGTCGGGCGTGGTGCGTGACGTGGGCGGCCGCCCCGTGCCCGGCTGCGAGATCGACGTCTGGCACGCCTCGCCGATCGGCCTCTACGAGAACCAGGACGCCGAGCAGGCCGAGATGAATCTGCGCGGCCTGTTCACCAGCGACGCCGAGGGCCGCTTCCATTTCCGCTCAGTGCGGCCGGCCGGCTATCCGGTGCCCACCGACGGCCCGGTCGGCGACCTGCTGCGGGCGCAACTGCGCCATCCCTATCGGCCGGCCCATATCCACTTCATGATCACCAAGCCGGGATTCAAGACGCTGATCACCCAGATCTTCGCCGACGACGCCGACCACCTGCAGACCGACGTCACCTTCAGCGTTATCCGTTCCATCGTCGGCCACTACGCCCTGCACGAGGGGGAGCCGGCGCCCGCCCCGGACGTCGAGGGGGCCTACTACAGGCTGCAGTACGACTTCGTGCTGGAGCCGGGCGAGATGCGCATCCCCATCCCACCGATCCCCTGATCCAGACTGCGGAGCATCCCATGACCTCCAAGCCCCAGCCCCTGGAGCACAAGACCGCCGTCGTGCTCGGCGGCTCGGGCGGCATCGGCGCGGCCTGCGCCCTGCTGCTGGCCGAGGCCGGCGCCAGGGTGGCGGTGGTCGCAAGCCGCGATCCGAACCGTGCTGACGCCATCCGCCGCACCCTGCCGGGCTCCGGCCACGGCGCCTACGCCGCAGCGATCGAGGAGAGCGCCTCCCTTGCGCGCCTGGCCCAGGCGATCCAGGCCGAGTTCGGCGGCGCAGAGATCCTGGTGAACGCCGCCGGGATGACAAAGCCCGTCGTCCATGGCGACCTCGACGCCCTGACCGACGAGCTGTTCGACCAGGTGATGGCGGTCAACTGCCGCGGCGCCTTCGCCGCCGTCCGGGCCTTCGCGTCGCAGCTGCGCGCCAGCGGCGGCGGACTGGTGGTCAACATCTCCTCCATCGCTTCCACCACCGCGGTTGGATCGAGCATCGCCTACTGCGCCTCCAAGGCTGGCATGGATGTGATGGGCGCGGCCCTGGCCCGGGCGCTGGCCCCCTCAATCCGCGTGCTGACCGTCTCGCCCGGCGTGGTGGACACCGATTTCGTGCCCGGCCGCGACCGCGCCTGGAACGAAAAACAGGCGTCGGCCACCCCCCTCCGACGCCTCACCTCGCCGCACGACGTCGCGCAGGCCGTGCTGGCCTGCGCCACCAGCCTCGCCTTCTCGACCGGATCGGTGATCCAGGTCGATGGCGGGCGTCACCTCTAGGGAGCCGGCCATGCTGCCCAAGCCCATCATCACCTGCGCCGTCACGGGCAATATCACTAGCCTCGACCAGAACCCCAACCTGCCGGTCACGCCGGCACAGCTCGCCGATGCGGTCCTGGAGGCCGCCGAGGAAGGGGCGGCCGCTGCGCACATCCACGTCCGCGACCCGAACACCGGACGCCCGTCCATGGAGCTCGACCTTTACCGCGATGTGATGGATCGGGTGCGGGCCAAGAACCGCGACGTGGTGATCAACCTCACGACGGGTCCGGGTGGCCGGTTCGTGCCGAGCGACGAGGATCCACGCATCGCCGGACCCGGCACCACCCTGTTGGCGCCCGAAAAGCGGATCGAGCACATCGCGATCCTGAAGCCCGACATCGCAACGCTCGACCTCAACACCATGAACTCCGGCGAGCAGGTGGTGATCAACACGCGCCGCAACACCGCGATCATGGCGCGCGCGATCCGGGCGGCCGGCGTCCTGCCGGAAATCGAGCTGTTCGATTCCGGCGACATCCACCTGGCGCATCGGCTGTTGGCGGACGGTGACCTGGAGGGGCCGGGCCTCTATTCCATCGTCATGGGCGTGCGCTATGGCTTCGACGCTTCGCCCGAGACCCTGATCTACGCCCGCAATCTGCTGCCCAAAGGCGCAACCTGGACGGGCTTCGGCATCGGCCGCAGTGCGCTGCCGATGGTCGCCCAGTCGTGGCTGCTGGGCGGCAACGTAAGGGTCGGCATGGAGGACACCGTCTTCATCTCGAAGGGCGAGCTCGTGCAGTCCAACGGGCAGCTCGTCCGCGCCGCTCGCCAGGTGCTGCGCTCGCTGGGCGTCGAGCCCGCGACGCCGGCCGAAGCCCGCACCGCGTTCGGCCTCCTCTGACCTGTCTGCTGACCAGTCCGCTGGAAGGAACATCCATGTCGCGTTTGAGAGTCTATGAGAAGGCGGCCAACATCGCCGCCCTGAACCTGGCGCTGGAGCCCAGCGACCCGCCGGCGCCCGGCCCCGATCAGGCTGTGATCGAGATCCGTTCGGCCGGGGTGAACCCGTCGGACGTCAAGGCGGCCCTGGGCGCTATGCCGCACGCCATCTGGCCGCGCACCCCTGGGCGCGACTGGGCCGGCGTGGTGGTCGACGGTCCGGCCGATCTGCAGGGCCAGGAGGTCTGGGGTTCAGGAGGCGAGCTCGGCATCCGACGCGACGGCACCCACGCCACCCATCTGCTGGTCGACCGCGCCCAGCTCCGCCGCAAGCCGGGGCCGATCACCCTCCTGGAGGCCGGCGCCGTCGGCGTGCCCTTCATCACAGCCTACGAAGGCTTACGACGCGCCGGCCTGCCCAAGTCCGGTGACGTGGTCCTGGTGCTGGGCGCAAACGGCAAGGTCGGGCAGGCGACCGCGCAGATCGCCACCATGCTGGGCGCCCAGGTGTTCGGGGTGGAGCGCACGGCGGAGGCCTATACAGGTCACGCCTCCGGCCCCGTGCGGATGATCGGGGCCGCCGAGGAGGACCTGGCCAGGGTGGTGCGCGAGGAAAGCCGCGGCCATGGCGCAGACATCGTCTTCAACACGGTCGGAAGCCCCTATTTCGACAAGGCCAACGAGGCGATGGCGCTGAAAGGGCGGCAGATCTTCATTTCGACGATCGACCGCTCCGTACCCTTCGACATCATGGCCTTCTATCGCGGGCAACGGACCTACGTGGGCGTGGACACTTTGGGCCTCGACGGCCGCGACTGCGCCGAAATCCTTGACGCCCTGGCTCCGGGCTTCGAGCGGCGTGACCTGCGGCCCTTCCCGGTGCTGGAGCATGCGATCTACAGTCTGGAGGCTGCCAAGGACGCCTATGCGGCGGTGCTCTCGGGCGCCCGCGACCGCACGGTGCTGAGGCCATGAACATCACCCGCCTGGCCGCAGCACCGGTCTACGAGCCGCCCAACCATACCGACATGCGGTGTCTGCGCCTGCAGGGGCATGAGGCCGGCCCGAGCGACGCCCTTTGGCTCGGCCTGTCGCATCTGCTCCCCGGCGGCCATACCTCGCTGGACGCGTCGGGCGTGGAGAAGCACTACGTGGTGCTCGACGGGGCGGTCACCGTCGTGACTGAGGATGGCGAGGTTACGCTGGAGGCCTGGGACTCCTGCCGCCTCGCGCCCGGGGAGAAGCGCCGGCTGGAGAACAGGACCAACCGTCCCGCCAGCATCCTGCTGGCGATGCCTCTAGCCGCGCCGCTGGCTTGAAGATCTGGTGCGATATCGAGGTCAGCCGCGGGGCAGTGAGGTGCTGGACGCCGCTGATCGGCGTCTGTCTGGTAGCGCCAGGAGCCAAACCCTGCGCAATTGCATCGGGACGGCCAGGATCAACATGACGAAGCCCGACCATCTCTGATCCTGAAGAGGCGTCAAATTCCAAAGGCAAAGGACGTTGAGATACCGCGAGCAGAGCACACTTGGCGGCGTCATCCAGACCACCGACACCACCGTCATCGGCACGCCCATTGTGATCGCGAATAGACCGGCAAATCGATCGTCGTTGAACCGGTTCCTACCGGGCAAGATCTGAGCCCAGCGAAGCCCGGCGCCGAACGCCAACAGTCCCAGCGGTGCGGCGAACAAGGTTTTCCGCACGACCACTCCGGAATGGAGGCGGTCAGGTGAAGATGGTGGCGTCATCGTAGCGTCGTCGCAGCGCGGGGCGCGGGGCCAGGCTGCGGGGCGTCGGCGCTGAACATTGGGCTGACAAGGCCGGCGCCGGTGGGTTCGAGCGCGGCGCCGACGAAGCCGGCTTTCGCCAAGGCCAATCGCCTTGGGCTAAGTTGCCTGCTAGATCACGCACAGAGAAAGCTCATGGATATCCCGAAAGTTCGCCAACGGGAGGTTACCCGCCTGGGCGCGGCGGCGGGCAGCGTGTTCTTGACCGTCGAGGTGCTGGCATACGTGGTGCTAGGCGTGATGCTGGCGATCGCCGTGCTGGTGGGCGTGGGCGGGGCGGCGGTGTCCCTGTGGGACGCCATCCAGGCTCGCGGCGAGACCGAGGCGCTGGTGTTGGCCATCGATCGCCTGCTGTTCGTGCTGATGGTGGTGGAGATCATGCATACCGTGCGGGTGTCGTTCCGCTCCGGTCGGCTGGTTTGTGAGCCATTTCTGATCGTCGGCCTTATCGCCTCAATCCGCCGCGTGCTGGTGATCACGCTGGAGACGTCCCAGGCTCATCAGGCGGGCAAATGGAACCCCGACGCGCAGGCCCTGCTCAACTCAACCATGCTGGAACTGACCGTGCTGGGCGGGCTGATCCTGGTGATGGTGATCTCGATCTATATGCTGCGGCGGAGCGACCGCGAGCATGGCGAGCTGGCCGACGGGAAGGGGTCCGATTGAGGCTGCCTCAGCAGGAAGGACCTGTTCCACCGGCGCGAGGGACATGACCGGACCGTCCTCGAACGGCGCATGAGCGCCCCGCCTGTTACTTGCCAGGCGCGGCCTCCGCGACCTCCACCGGAGGCCATTTGATCCCAAGCTGATCCAGATAGGTCGGATACTTCTTCGGATCGTAATAGTACTTCCGCATCTCCGGCCGGAAGCGGGCCATGATGTCGGCGTTGATCTGGATCTGCGGCTTGTCGTCCGCGGCCAGCATCGGGATGTAGTGCTGGTCCTTGTTCTGGACGTCGGTGAAATAGGCCTTGGCGCTGGCCAGCAGGTCGGGGCGGGTCAGCAGGTCCAGCACGGTCATGGCGACGGCCTTCGACCCGGCCACCACCCCCTTGTGCGCCACCGGCGTCGCCATGGAGATGGCGTTGGCCCAGTTGTGCCCCGGCAGGCCGGGGATGTTGGCCGGATAGCGGATGGTGATCGTCGGCATGATCCAGGAGATGTCGCCGATGTCGTCCGACCCGCCGCTCTCCGGCTTCTCCTTGGGCGGCTCCAGGCCCTTCAGCCTGGTGTCCAGCCCCTTCTGCTCGGCCCCGACCGTCTTCTGCACCGCCTTGGCGAAGGCCTGTTCCTGAGGCGTCCAGGCCGGCAGGCCGATCTTCTCGATATTGGCCTCGGCCGCCTCGGCCATCGGTCGGTTGAAGTGTTGCGGCGCGGCAGACCCGATCACGTGATGCTCAACCGTGGTGTCGGTCATCTCGGCCGCCGCCTGGGCGATCTTGTTGCCGATCTCGTAGTTCTTCTTGATGCTGGCGAAGCTCTGTTCACGGAAATAGTACCAGACGGCCGCCTCCGACGGCACCACGTTGGGCTGGTCGCCGCCGTCAGTGATCACCCGGTGGGAGCGCTGCTCCGGCAGCAGGTGCTCGCGCCGGAAGTCCCAGCCGATGTCCATCAATTCGACGGCGTCGAGCGCGCTGCGTCCGCGCCAGGGCGCGCCGGCCGAGTGGGCGGATTCGCCATGGAAGAGGTATTTCACCGACACCAGGCCCGTGCCCATCGGCTGGCCCCAGGTGGTGACGAGGTTGTCGCCCACATGGGTGAAGATCGTGGCGTCCACGCCCTTGAACACGCCGTCGCGGACCATGTAGGCCTTGCCGCCCACCAGCTCTTCGGCCACCCCGGGCCAGAGGACCAGGGTCCCGGCGATCCCTTCCTTCTGCATGATGTCCTTGACGGCCAGGGCGGCGACGACATTCACTGCCTGCCCGGAATTGTGTCCCTCGCCGTGGCCCGGCGCCCCGGGAACCAGGGGGTCATGGCGGGGCACGCCCGGCTTCTGGCTGGCCTTGGGAATGCAGTCGATATCGCTGCCGAGCGCGATGGTCGGACCGCCCTTTCCGTTGGTCCAGGTGGCGGTCCAGCCGGTGGGCAGGCCAGCGACCCCGCGCACGATGGTGAAGCCATTCTTCTCCAGGATGTCGGTCAGGTATTTGGAGGTCTCGACCTCCTGATAGCCGAGCTCGCCGAAGGAGAAGATCTCGTCGGTCATGACCTGGGCGAGCTTGGCCCGGGAGTCGACGCCGGCGACCGCCTGCGTCTTCAAGGCGGCGATCTGGTCCGGTGTCAGAGCGCCGGCCGCCGCCGCCGGCTGAGACAGCATCACCGTCATCCCGGCCGCCGCCAGCAACAGCCGAATCTTCAACGTCGTCATTTGCAATCGCCCCCCGCGAAGATCGCAAAGGGGCCATGCTTTTTGGCCGACGCCAACTCCCTTTGTCGCCGACCAGACGTCGCCCCGTCCTGGCGCCGCTTTCAAAGGCGTCCGCACGGCTGCGCGCGGCGAGCCTGGCGCCGGCGGCAGATCTTCGGGGCTTTCGCGCCATCCTCGGCGACCGGCCGGTCAGGGGCCGCCAAGCGAGAAGGCGTAGAATTTGTTGTTGTTGCCGTCGTACGGGAGCTTGCGCTCCCGTGTGTCGTAGCCGCTGCCCCAGTACACAGCGCCGTCGACAATCGCCGCGCCCGACCAGACGGCTCCGCCGCTTGGGAAGGTCCATTTGACCTGACCGTTGCTGGCGTCGAGGGCGTAGAAATTGCCGCCTGAAGAGCCGGCGAAGATCACGCCGTTGGCGCCTGAGACGAAGCTGTCGGTGATGTACTGGGGGTTCTCCGGGGCGGCGGTTTGCCAGAGGATCTTTCCAGTGGCGGCGTCGAGCGCCGACCAGAGTCCGCCCGTCGTCGTCTTCTTCTGCCCGTCGTAGGTGGTGTAGGTGTAGGCCTTGTGACTGCCATTGGTGATGGCGGCGTAGATGCGCCGACCGTCAGTGGAGGGGCCCCACTCGATCCCGCCCAGCACACCGCCGGGGCCGGCCTGGGTCGCCCAGATCACCGCGCCGGTGGCGGGCGCCAGGGCATAGTACATGCCGCTCTTCTGGCCGGCGCCCAGCACATCGGTCGGCTTGCCCTTGATCGTCGTCGTGTAGAGGTTCGGGCCCGCGCCGAAGTCGTAGTCAGGCGACTTGTTGGGGTCGCCCATTGTCCAGGTGTCGGCGGTGAGGGTGTGGTGGGACCAGACGATCTTGCCCGTCCTCAGGCTCAGGGCCACCACGCTGTCGATATGGGCGTCGGGCGGCAACCGCGTGCACCGGCTCTGCCCGGGGTCCGTGCAGTAGCCCTTCGGAACGGCGTAGCTGTTGCCGGTGGTGACGTAGAGCAGGCCTGTCTTGTGGTCGACGACGGGCTGGCTGCTCCATACGGCGGCGCCGTTGTGTCCCGCAGGGACCATGTAGCTTGTCCAAAGGATCTTGCCGGTGCGGGCGTCAAGCGCCACCACGGAGCCGCGGAATTTCGGAGTGACAGTCGTGTGCTCGGTCTTGGAGGAAATCCCGGTGTAGACGACGCCGTTGTCGATTGTCGCAGACCCTGTGATGATGGCTATGCTGTCGCCGATCTTGGTGCGCCACAGCATCTCACCGGTGCGGGCGCTGAGCCCGACCTCGTAGGCGCCATCGAGCTTCGGGGTCATCAGGTTGCCGGTGCCGATGACCAGTTCTCCGTTCCAGTACGCCGGGCTCGTTCGCGATGCCGCGCCGGCGGTTCCGGTATAGTCGCTGACATTGCGTGACCAGACGGCCTTGCCGGTTCTGGCGTCGATGGCCCAAAGCTTCCCGCCCCAGTCCGGCACATAGGCGATCCCATTGACCACCGTCGCCGTCGCCGACACGTTGCCGGCGGTGGTGAAGGTCCATCTTGGCTTCAGCCTGCCGACATTGCCGGCGTCGATCTTGTGCTCGACCGCGGAGTAGCGGGTGTTCTGGTTGTTTTGTCCGGAGCTGGTCCAGTCAGCGACCACCGGGACACCCGAGTTCACGCGTGCGGCGCCCGGTGGGGTCTCGGCGCCCAGCGCCGCGGTGGCCCCGGTGAGCGCGGCCACAGCCGCGGTGGCGATACCCAGCAGGTTCGACTTGGGTGCGCGCCGAACAGTGGTGTTCATGGGAACCTCCTGTCGCGAACGCGAGGGCGAGGCGCCGCCGGCATGCGGCGCTTCCTCGACCCGGGGATTATAGCATCCTTAGGACGCCGGCCGCCTCCCCGGGCAGCGCCACTGGGCATCAGTCGCCCTGCCCTTGGCGTCGAGCGCCTGGAGATCCGGTGCCGTGAGCTTGAGCATTCCGTCGCCGATCGCCTCGGCTGCCCGAGCGCTCCGGGGCTCGCGGTCGCGGCACTCTGAGCAAACCAGTTTGTGCCGCCTGGGTGGCGGTGCGAGTGGGATTCGAACCCACGTTAGGCTTTCACCTAAACACGCTTTCCAAGCGTGCGCCTTCAACCACTCGGCCACCGCACCTTACGCGCCTAAGGAGGCGGGCCCCCCGGCGGAAGGCGCGTCATATAGAATGGGAACTAGCCGGGCAAGCGGCGCTTGGCAGCCTGGGCCAGTCGGGCGGGGTCGAACAGTGAGGCTGACTGGCGTGCGGTGAGCTCGCGCGCCAGACGGTGCGATCCGGCGAGCCAGACGGCGAGCGCCGCGCCGGCCTCGGGCCGGCGGTCGTGCAGGGCGGCCTGGATGTCGGCCAGGCCTCGGTCGGCGGCGCGCAGATCCGCCCGCGGTTGGGCCAGGGTCGGGGCGGCGAAGCGCTCGTCGATCAGGCCCAGGCGGCTGCGGGCGCTGGCGACCATCAGCATGGCGGTGGCGTCGTCGCCTGCGGTGGCGCGGGCCTGGGCCGCGGCGAGCGCGCGGCGCGCATCGGCCATCAGCAGGGTGACGGTCAGCGGCTCGCGCGCCCTGGCAGG
>DASRRU010000311.1:0-6772 GCA_035656795.1 Phenylobacterium sp.
GGGGTGCGAGCGCTCAGGTCACCGCTGCGCGGCGATGGAACTGCGGCTGGTCCCAGGCCCGGCTCGCCAGCACCTGCGCCAGCGCCTCGGCGGCGTCCCAGACCTGCGCGTAGCTGAGGAACAGGGCCGAGAAGCCGAAGCGGGCGATATCGGGGGCCCGGAAGTCGCCGACGATCCCGCGCGCCATCATCGCCTGCACCACGGCATGGCCCTGCGGATGGCTGAAGGAGACGTGCAGGCCGCGCGCGGCGGCCTCTCGGGGCCCCGTCAGCACCAGGTCCGCATCGGGGGTCCGCGCCAGGGCCTCGGCGATGAACAGCTCCGCCAGCGCCTGGCCTTTGGCCTGCACCAGAATGGGGTCGGCCTGCAACTGCAGGTCGACGCCGACCTCCAGAGCCGCCAGGCCCAGGATCGGCGGGGTGCCGGTGATCTGGGCGCGGATGCCGGCCGCCGGACGGTAGGCGTCCTCGAAGGCGAAGGGCTCGGCGTGGCCCATCCAGCCGGTAAGCGGCGAGCGGATCGCCGCCTGGTGTCGCGCGGCCACGAACAGGAACGCCGGCGCGCCCGGCCCGCCGTTCAGGTACTTGTAGCTGCAGCCCACCGCGAGATCCGCCTGCGCGCCGTTCAGATCGACGGCGATGGCGCCGACGCTATGGCACAGGTCCCAGAGCATCAGAGCGCCCTTGGCGTGGGCGGCGGCGGTGACGGCGGCGAGGTCCCAGCGCCGGGAGGTCTTGTAGTGCACCTGGGTGAGGACGACGGCGGCGGTGTCCTCGTCGATGGCGCCGATCAGCTCGTCGGGGGGCGCGGTCTTCAGCCGGACGCGGCCTTCCAGCAACTCGCCCAGGCCCTGCACGGCGTAGAGGTCGGTGGGGAAGTTTCCGGCCTCCGAAAGGATCGTGGTCCGTCCGGGGCGCAGCGAACAGGCGCCCGCGGCCAGCTTGAAGAGGTTCACCGTGGTGGAATCGGCCACCGTCACCTCGCCGGGTGCGGCCCCGATCAGCCGGGCGATCTTGTCGCCGACCCGCGTGGGCGCGCCGATCCAGTCGGCGGAGTTCCAGCTGCGCACCAGCCCCTCGCCCCACTCGCGCCGGGTGACCTCAGCCAGGCGCTCGTGGACGGCAATGGGCGGCGGGCCGAGCGAGTTTCCGTCGAGGTAGATCGCGCCGTCGGGCAGGGCGAAGGCCTCGCGGAACCGCGCCAGGGGATCGGCGGCGTCGAGCGCCAGGGCTTCGTCACGGGTCACGGTTGTTGTCTCATCGGCACGACATCGGTCTTAGAGCGCGTCAGGCCGGACCGAAAGGGGGCGGCTGACGGGCGGCGGCGGCCTGTGCTTAAGTCCCCGCCTGCGGCCTCGCCGCCGCGGCTTTTGAACCAGGGCATGACGCGCGGGCGAAGACCCGCCGGGGGGAATTTCCAAGATGAGCAAGCTGACCCGTTTCGCTGCGGCTTCGGTTCTGGCGTTCTGCCTGGGCGCCGGCCTAGCCACCGCCGCCGACAAGCCGGCTGAAAAGCCGAAAGCCGCCGCCGTCGCCGCGCCCGCCAAGTGGCCGGGGCTGCCGCCGGGCGCGGTCGAGGAATATGCGGTCATGCGCGACGGGACCAGGCTCGCCGCCAATGTGTTCAAGCCCGCCGGGCCCGGTCCCTGGCCCGCGGTGATGACCCGCACGCCCTATCTGAAGGACGGGCGGATCGACAAGGAACACGATCCGGACGGGTCGAAGATGCGCGAGGCGCTGGTCAAGCAGGCCAGGCATTACACCGACGCCGGCTATGTCTTCGTGCAGCAGGACACCCGCGGCAAGGGCCGGTCCCAGGGGTTCTACGCCGCCTTCGAGAACGACGTCGAGGACGGCTACGACAGCGTCGAATGGGCCGCGGCGCGGCCCTGGAGCAACGGCAAGATCGGGCTTTCCGGCGGCTCGGCCATGGGCATCACCGCCAACGAGGCGGCCATGGCCGCCCCACCGCACCTCAAGGCCGCCTACGTCGTCGTCGCCCCCTACGACCTCTTGCAGAACAGCTATCCGGGCGGGGTGCTGAAGGAGAAGGACGTGCTCGGCTGGTCGAAGGGGCAGGGCGTTTCCGACGAGGTGCTCGACACCCAGCGCCGACGGGTCGAGGACGACATCTTCTGGAACCGCTCGGCGATGAGCGCGAACCGCAAGTACATCCAGATCCCGATCTACAACGTCGGCGGCTGGTACGACATCTTCAACCACGGCAACATTTCCAACTTCGAGTACCTGCAGAACCAGGGCGCCAAGGGCGCGCGCGGCAACCAGAAGCTGATGATGGGGCCCTTCGGCCACGGGCCCTTGTCGGGGAGCCTGGAATACCCCGGCTTCGACCGCCTGAACCTGGCCGGCGACCAGGAAATCCGCTGGTTCGACTACTGGCTGAAGGGGGTCGACAACGGGATCATGGACGAGCCGCCGGTCAGCTATTTCATGATGGCGGGCGCCGAGAAGGGCCAACTCAGCTCCAAGAGCCGGATGCTGACCTCGGCCAACTGGCCGCCGGCTCATCGTGATGTGCGCTTCTATCTGACGTCGGACGGGACGCTGACCGGCAAGGCGCCGACCGGCGAGGGCAGCCGGCTCAGCTATCGGTTCGATCCGGCCAATCCGGTTCCGACCGTGGGCGGCGCGAACCTGACCTTCGAGCGCGGGCCGATGGACCAGCGGGCGATCCCTGCGCGGCAGGACTACCTGCGCTTCACCACGCCTGTGCTGGACAGGGACCTGGTGATTTCAGGTCCGGTGAAGGTCGAGCTCTACGGGGCCACCGACGGTCCCGACACCGACTTCATGGCCAAGCTGGTGGATGTCTATCCCGACGGCTACGAGGCCCTGGTGCTGGATGCGCCGATCCGCGCGCGCTTCCGCAATGGCCGCATGCCCGATCAGGTGAAGATGATGACGCCCGGCGCGCCGGAGGAACTGGACATCGACCTGTGGTCGACGGCGATCACCTTCGAGAAGGGCCACAGGATCGCCGTGCACATCACCTCGTCCAACAGTCCGCGTTTCGAGGTGAACCCCAACACCGGCGAGCCGGCCGGCCAGCACAGGCTTGCGCCGCGCGTGGCGGCCAACACCGTCTATATGGACGCTACGCACCCGTCGGCCCTGGTGCTGCCGGTGGTCTATCCCGCCGACAAGTAGGCCCCGTCAGGACTTGCCGGGAGGCTTGTCTTTCGGCGGGTCGACCGGGGCCGCCGTTTCGTCGGCGTCGTGGAAGAAGCCAAACCGCACGCCGCCCTGGTGATAGCCGGGGCGGTAGGTCTGGTCGTGGCCGAATTCCGCGCCCGGTGAGCCGGCGCGGGTGCGGTCATAGCGCTTCAGCGCCTTGTTCAGACGTTCGTCCTCCACCTCGAACCCTTCATCGCGTGGAGCGTCGCCGCCCGCGTCGTCTGCCGGGCGGTGTTCACGATCGGCCATCGTTGGAATCCTTTTTTTTGCTCGACGCCCTCGTCGGGGATTCAACGGCCAAGGCCAAGCTAGCGTTCCCGTCAGGCGCGCACGGCCACGGCCATGGTCTCCAGCGCCAACACGTCGGAAGGTTCATCGACGCACATGATCTTCAACAGACGCGTGCGCGCGCGGTTGACCCGGCTCTTGATGGTGCCTAGCGCGCAGCCGCAGATCTCGGCGGCTTCCTCGTAGGAAAGGCCGGCGGCCCCCACCAGAACGAGAGCCTCGCGATGCTCATCGGGCAGCTTGAGCATCGCCTCCTGCAAGGAATGCAGGGCGATGCTCCAGTCCTGGCTCGGCGCCGACCTCAGCGCGCCCGCGTACTCTCCGGTCTCATCGCGAACCTCGCGGCGGCGGCGCAGGACGGCGGTGTAGTAGGTGTTGCGCAGGATCGTGAACAGCCAGGCGCGCAGGTTGGTGCCCGGCTCGAACCTCTGGCGGTTGCTCCAGGCCTTGATCAGGGTTTCCTGCACCAGGTCGTCGGCGTCGGAACGGTTATGGCAGAGCGACCAGGCGAAGGCCCGCAGCGCCGGAATCAGGCCGATCACCTCCTCGCGCCAACTCGGCGGTTCGGACAGGGCGCGGGGGGTCGTCGTTGCCTTGTTCGGCGTCATGACGCAAAACCTTTCGCCGCCCCCGGCGCTCGAACAACGCGGCCCCCTGGCATCCGTTCCGGAGCTTTCGGCGGCGAAAAAAAGAGCGGGGTTCGTCAACTCTGTTCGCCGGTCAAGGTTGCGCCGGCGCGCGGAATGCCTAGGTCTTGAGTTGGCGGGGAGCGCGTCCGACTGGGGATGCGGGGAGAGGTGGCTAATGGTCCAGTCCGACGAGCCGCAGGGGCTCGCGTCCGCACCGCACAGCGCGAAGGAGCATGCCAGGACTTCGAGCGCGGTCCACCGCTACCGCGCGGTGCGCCAGGCCACCGAGGCCCTGACCCGCGCCCTCACGCCGGAGGATCAACTCGCGCAGTCAATGCCGGACGCCAGTCCCACCAAATGGCATCTGGCGCATGTCACCTGGTTTTGGGAGACCTTCCTGCTGATCCCGAGCCTGGTGGGTTACAAGCCGTTCGACCCGCGCTTCCATTACCTGTTCAATTCCTACTACGAGGCGCTGGGCGCTCGACAGCCACGGCCCCAGCGGGGTCTGCTTACCCGCCCGTCACTGGACGATGTGATCGCCTACCGGGCGCATGTGGACGCCGCCATGGGCCGGCTTCTGGCCGATGGCGATGGCGGACTTTCGGCGCTCCTCGACCTGGGCCTGGCCCACGAGGAGCAGCATCAGGAACTGATCCTGATGGATATCCTGCACTTGTTCGCCCAGTCGCCGCTGCAGCCGGCCTATGCGCCGCCGCGTAACGTCCCCCGCGGGCAGGCCCCGGACGCGCTGCGCTTCGTAGGATTCGAAGGCGGGCTGGTGGAGATCGGCCATCAGGGACCGAGCTTCGCCTTCGACAACGAAACGCCGCGCCATAAGGTCTGGCTGGAGCCGTTCGAACTGGCCGACCGGCTGGTCAGCAACGGCGAGTGGCTGGCGTTCATGGCCGACGGCGGTTACCGCCGGCCGGAGCTTTGGCTCTCCGAGGGCTGGGCGACGGCCCAGGCCGAGGGCTGGCAGGCGCCGCTCTATTGGCAGCCGGCGGAGGGCGGTTGGCGGGCCATGACCCTGCACGGCCCGCGCCCGATCGATCCAGCCGCGCCGGTCGCCCATGTCAGCTTCTATGAGGCGGAGGCCTATGCTTTCTGGGCCGGCGCGCGCATGCCCACCGAGGCCGAATGGGAGCATGCCGCCCAGGGACTGCCTGTGGCTGGCAATTTCTTGGGCTCGGGAAATCTGGCGCCTGCCGCCCCCCCGCCGGGAACGGGCCTGCGCCAGATGTTCGGCGACCTCTGGGAATGGACCCGTAGCGCCTACGCGCCCTATCCGGGTTTCCGGCCCGCCGCGGGCGCCGTTGGCGAATACAACGGCAAGTTCATGGTCGGACAATTCGTCCTGCGCGGCGGGGCCTGCGTCACGCCCACGGGCCACGCGCGCTCCAGCTATCGCAATTTCTTCTATCCGCAGCAGCGCTGGATGTTCTCCGGCCTGCGCCTGGCCCGCGACGCCTCCCGCGACGCACAGGCCGAGGTCACCCGCGAATTCAAAGCCGACGTTCTGGAGGGCCTTGCGCGGCCGCAAAAGGCCGTGCCGCCGAAATACTTCTACGACGCCGAGGGCTCGCGCCTGTTCGAGGCGATCACCGCGCTTGCCGAATACTACCCGACCCGCACCGAGGTGGCGCTGCTGCGCAGGATCGCGCCGCAGATCGCCGAGATCATTTCGCCAGGCGCGGCCTTGGTCGAGTTCGGCAGCGGGGCCAGCACCAAGACCCGCCTGCTGCTCGACGCGGCCCCGCAGATCGGCGTCTATGCCCCGATCGACATCAGCCGGGCCGCCCTCGACGAGGCCGCCGCCGCCATCCGGCGGGATTATCCGAAGCTGACCGTCGCGCCGCTGCTGGAGGACTTCACCCGCGCGATCAGCCTGCCGGCCGCCGCGCAGGGCCGCCCGGTCACCGGCTTCTTCCCCGGCTCGACCATCGGCAATTTCACCCCCGAGGAAGCGGAAAGTTTCCTGGCGCGCGCGCGCGGACTGCTGGGCTCGGGCGCGCGGTTCCTGGTCGGCATCGACGTGGTGAAGGACGAAAAGGTCCTGGTCGCCGCTTACGACGACGCCCTGGGCGTCACGGCGGCTTTCAACAGGAATCTGCTGGCGCGGATCAATCGCGAATTGGGCGCGGACTTCGATCTGGCGGGCTTCGCGCACCGGGCCATCTGGAACTCCGCGGAGAGCCGGATCGAGATGCACCTTGAGAGCCTGCGCGCCCAGCGTGTGCGTGTGGCGGGCTCAGTCTTCGCCTTCGCAAAGGGGGAGACGATCCACACCGAAAACTCGGCCAAATTCACGGTCGAGCGCTTCGCAGCCCTGGCGGGGAAGGCGGGCTGGACGCTGGAAGCCAGCTGGCTCAGCGAAAAGCCCGCCTTTGCGGTGGTGTCGCTTCTGGCTTAGGCCCTTCCCGGTTCAGACGGAACCATCTGAACCGGACGAGAGGGGTCTAACTTCAAGGTTTGGAGCGCGTCGGACGGGTCAACCGGCTTCCACTTGACCCTGACGGGCTCTAGCAGACCGACTCCGTAACGGTCGACGCGAAGCGAGGCGAGTGGCGCGTCCTGAGTTTCTCGCGATCAGCGGCGTTGCGACCGCGCCGACAGCTTGATCGGGCGGACTTCGCGGCATCCTGGGCTCATGGGTCGCGA
>DASRRU010000312.1:0-12807 GCA_035656795.1 Phenylobacterium sp.
GTCTTCACGGCAGTGCCGCCCGCGGGCACCGTCACGTTGCCGCAGTAGACCTTGGGAGTCGCCGTGAGCGTGAGACTGGTCGCCAGGGTGTTTCCCGCTGCGGGGGGCGTGAAATTGGCCTTCGCAGTGCCGCAGGCGTCGCTGGGAATGCTGGAGGCGAGAGCCGCGTAGGGATCATTGAGATGCGGCTGGCCCGTCTTGTCGACGCCCGTGGGGGGGTCCGCCGCGCAGTTGCTTGAGCTGCCACCGGCGTCCACCTCGGCCGCCTTCAGGTTGTGGCCGTTGCAGGTCGCCTTGCCGTTCGTAGCCACCTTGCAGCCGGTCAGGTCGATATTGTTGCCGCCGTTGGAGCGGATGCCTTGGACGTTCGTCCCGCCCGAGGCCAGGGCCAGCAGGCAGTAGGTGTTGGGCACGAGTTGCGAACTGGCGATCGCGTTCGCCGCGATTGTCAGCGCCGGCCGGCCGGAGATGGTTGCGTCGCCGTTGTATCCCATGATCCCGACGAGGCCGATCGGCACCAGCTTGGTGATGGTCACGCTGTAGCAGGTCTTGGTGCTGTCGGCCGGGCAGGCGACGGTGACGGCGGCGACGGTCGTATTGCTCACCCCGTTGGCGAACCCGAAACTTGCCGCGACCGCCTGGGCTTCGTAGTCGAAGGTTCGGTCCGTCGTGTGACATGGATCGGTCGCCCGGCAGTGATTGAGCGAGGCCGCGATCGCGGCGGAGTCGGCCGCGTTCTGCAACCCCCGCTTGCCCAGGAACCAGCCGGACCCCTCCATCGCCATGCCCAGCACGGCGATCATCGGGATCAGCATCAGCACCAGCATGACGCTGACGCCGCCGCGCTGATCGCTCAGGAATGTTGTCGGCCAGAATGGACGTTCAGGCATCGGAACCCCTCTCCCCGGGTTCGGCGCGTGCTCAATAGGTGTAACGATGGATACCGCTGTTATCTATTTACATGAACGAACAGGTTTCGCGAAAGCACAAGCAACTCGCGGGGGAATATTTCCTAATATACCTTAACATTGTGAGATTTTACCCTTGGGGAGACCGAATGACGCGGGCGTCCGCCGCCTGAAAACCAGAACTCTGGACAATAAGTCGCAGGTGCGCGCGCCGATGCTGGCCGCGGTCCACGCTTCGCCTCAGTCCAATTTGAGACGGTAGCCCTCGCGCGCCTCGGCGATCAGAAACCGGGGCGCAGCGATGTCGGGCTCGATCTTGCGCCGCACCTGCCAGGCCAGCACCCGGACGTTCATCTGGTCGGCGTCGCCGCCGCGCCCCCAGACACCCTCGATGATCCGTTCGTGGCTGACGATCTGGCCCGCGGCCTCGCCGAGCAGCTTCAGGAACTCGGTCTCCTTGCGGGACAGCCGCACGGAGGCGCCTTCGACAATCGCCCGGCGCGAGTCCACGTCGATCCTCAGCCCTTGCTTGCCGGGGCTGCTGCCGACGCTGCCGATGCTGCCTTCGGGGCGGTCGCGCAGCGCCACGCGGATCCGCGCCAGGAGTTCGCCGACATCAAACGGCTTTGCGACATAGTCGCTGGCGCCGAGGTCGAGCGCGGCGATCTTTTCACGCTCCGATCCGCGCGCCGAGATAACCAGCAGCGGCGCGGCCGATATCGCCCGGGCCTGGGTGATGATCTCCTTGCCGTCCATGTCCGGCAGCCCGAGGTCGAGCAGCACGACCCCGAAGGTCTGCGCGATCAGCGCCGTCAGGCCTTCGGCGCCGGTCTTGGCCAGCGTCACCGCGTACCCGGACTGTAGAAGCATCGCGCGCAGCATCCGCGACAGCGGCTCTTCGTCCTCGATGACCAGGATGCGCGACGCCGGGCTCATGTCGCCTCCCCCACGACGGGAAGGACCAATTCGACCCGAAGGCCGCTCTCCCCGTCGGTCCGGTTACGGGCCGCCACCGTACCGCCCTGCATCTCCAGAAGGCTGCGGGCGATGTAGAGCCCAAGGCCGAGCCCTGGGGCCTTGGCGCCGGGGTTGCGGAAGAAGCGGCGAAAAATGTGGTCTTCGCTGCCCGCCTGGACGCCGACGCCCTGGTCGGTGACCTCCAGGACCAATTTGTCGCCCTCGCGGCGGCTACGCACGTCCACGATCGACCCCTCGGGACTGAATTTGATCGCGTTCTCGAGAACATTCCCCAGGACCTGAGCAAGCAGGCTGGGATCGGCGCGGACTGGCCGCGGATCGACGTTCACCTGCAGGAATCGGCGCGCGCCGCCGGCCTCGCCGAAGGTTTCCCAGACGTCGTAGATCAGCGGCTCGAGGAGCACGTCGGCCCGGTTGATATCGATCGAGCCAGACTCAAGACGCGCAACGCTGAGGAAGTTGTCTACGTATCGGCTCAAGCGGTTGGCCTGCTCCTTGATGATCAGCAACAGCTCGCGACGCATCTCGCGGTCATGCTGCTCGGGCAGGTTCAGCACGCTGGTGACCGAACCCAGGATACCGGCCAGCGGCGACCGGAAATGGTGCGACACGGCATCCAGCAGGATCGTGCGCAGATGCTCGGCCCGCGCGACGAACTCCATCTCCGACTTCTCGAGGCTCAGGCGCGACCGCACGATCGCCGCGGCGCCGAGGTCGATCAGGGAGGCGGCGATCTCGTCGGCGATCTCGACATCGGTTTCGAGGCCCCGGTACCGCCAACGCACAGCGCCGACGACCCGGCCATCGGCGATAAGCGGCCGCCTGCGCCATCCCTCGGCAATGTCTTCGCCCGCCCGCGGCGCCGGCGGGGCGTCGGCGGCCGGAGAGACAAGCCGGATCGCGCCGCCGTCGTCCCTCGTCTCGATCCAGTTGCGGTGGGTCAGCTTCGAGAGGCTGTCGAACAACGCCCGGTGGATGACGGCTTCGTCGGTGGTGGCGGAGATCTCGCGGCTGGCGGTGACGAGCACCTTGAGGGCGTTTCGCTTCCGCTGCAGGCCGTCGGCCAGCGCGCCGACGCTCAATCCGACGGCTGCGAAGATCACCAGGTTCATGAGCGCCCCAGAGGCCGACGGTATGGCCGCGCCCGGGACAGGAGCGATGAGGTCGTTCAGCAGCACCGCCGCCAGCACGCCGGAGGCAAAACCATACCGCGCGCCGAGGACGCCGGCGGTGCAGAGCACGGCGACCAGCATGGTCAGAAGGCTGGCCGCCGGCCCGACGGGATCTCGCACCAGCAGACTGAAAAGGCCGCCGGCCGCCAGGATCAGGAAGGGGATGAAACCGCGGCGCGTTTCCCTCAGCGTCAGCCGCCAACTGAAATCAAACGTCCGGCGCCGGACGAAATCGACGAGCAGGCCATAGGCCCTCGCCCCGTCCGGCAAGGGCGTCCCGCCCGCCGCCCGTCGACGACGCGCCACGGCGATGGAGCGTCCGCCCCACGGAACCGCCACCGCCACCAGCGCGATCAAGCCCGCCTCGATGGCCTGGGTTTCGAGCTGAATTCCCGCACGCCCCGCGTGAAGCCGCCAGGCCACGAAGGCCGCGGCCGCGGCGAGCAGCCCGTGGGTGGGTCCAAACAGCACCGCCGCCATCAACGCGGCCGTCAGGACCAGCGAGGCGATCGAACCGAGCTTGACGACGAGGAGGAGCGAGATCGCGAGAGCAAAGGCGACGGCGGCCAGCGACCCCGTCGTGGCGACATCAGCGAACGGGAGCCGCGCCGGGCTGGGCCCTTCCTGGACGGCCATGTCTTGCGGACCCCCCGACATTGGCATTTCCCCGCGAGACCTGGATCACGCCTCGCAAATTCAAGCTTTCCCTAACATTGCCACAGAGCATCGAAACAAACTCAGGATACACGACGTCTTGCAAACCAAGCTGCTACAAATTGTCCGCGGCGTATACGGCCAGTTACCGGAGGCTATGCCGACCGGGAACTTTCGACGACCTGCCAGCACCGATGAATTCCGAGCTGCCTCGGTGACTCTGCGTCGGATGCCAACCCGGCCCGGGTGATCAATGCCTTCGTGGGCAAGCTGGATTTGCCGATTCCGAGCTTCGAAGGCTTGGCGCCGGCCTCGACATCGCGAAGCCGCGCCCGCGAGGGCTTTCAGGCGGCCGGCATGACAGCTGGCGCGGGCCCGGGGGCGGCCCGACCCTGCCGGAGGAAGTAGATCGCGGCGGCGGTCGCCAGCACGGCGCCGACGGCGCTGGTCGCATAGGCGCTGAGGATGAAGAACCGAAGCCAGTCCATCTTGACCGCTCCGAAGTTGCGCCAGACCAGCAGGGCGGCGCTGCCCAGATACCCCGAAGCGTCGGCCACATAGATCAAAAATCCCGCCGTCGCGATCCGCCCGCTGAACGCCACCAGCCGGTCGAACAGCATGGCGTTGAAGGGCGTGTAGGCCATGTAGAGCCCGGCGCCCGCCGTGATCATGAAGGTGAGCGGCGAGATCAGGTGCGCCTCGAACGCCCACGCGCTGGCGCCCAGCAGCACGAAGCCTGCCACCACGATGGCATGGATCACCATCAGGGCCTTCAGGTTGTCGCGCACCGCCATCACCGCGGCCAGGGCGACCAGCGAGATCGCCGCCACGGGCAGCTCGCTTTGGGTGAACACCCCGGACTCGTGGCCGTAACCCAGCGCCGTCCAGACCTCGGCGGCGAAGTTGTCGCGAAAATCGCGGAAGGCGGTCAGCAGGATGTAGGAGGCGGTCAGCAGCACGATGCCCGGCCAGTAGGCCGCCAGGAACGCCGCCCGCTCCGTGGAGCTCATCGGCGCGCGCTTGACCCGCTGGGCCTCGTCCGCCGGGCTCGGCGGCGGCAGCTGACCCAACATCCAGACTGAGAGCAGTAACAGCGGGAAGAACGCCGCGCCCGCCGCCGCCGGCATCCAGAACTCGGTGACGTGCGCCGAGGTCACCAGCCACGCCCCCAACGACTTCACCACGCCTGAGGACAGGATGAAGCTGGCGCAGAGGATGGCGCCCAGCGCCTCCGAGACCCGCCGGCCCTCCATGTAGCCGAACACCAGGCCCCAGATCATGCCGAGCGGCAGGCCGTTGAAGAACAGCAGGGCGACATTCCACGGCGCCGGGATCACCGCGAAACCGACCAGCGCCAGCCACGAGGCGCCGATCAGCAGCAGGATCGCCATGCCGCGCTTGGCCGGGCTGAGCTCCGAGATCACCTTGATCCCGATCAGCTTGGAGAGTGCGTAGCCGGCCACCTGGGCCAGGACGAGGGCGATCTTGTAGTCCAGGGTGAAATGCCACCCGGGCACAGCCTCGAACGTCGCGGCGCTGAACGGCTTTCTGAACGCGTACATCGAGAAATAGGCGCAGAACCCCGCCAGCCCTGCCACGGCGGTGAAGATGATCGGATTGGCGCGCGCCAATCGCTGCTGCAGCTGGCCGCCCAAAGCGCGCCCCTCCGAATGTCGTCTGGCGCGGATTTGCGCGGGCCCGCCGAGCATTGGAGATATTGATGACGCCCCGGTGACGGTGGGGCCATCGACCTGTCATGCAATCGGGCTCTGGTGGCGCAAGCGCGAGTCGCGCGCCCAAAAGGACATCATGGCTGAGCGCGGTTCATACGATCTGGCGGTGGTGGGCGCGGGCATCGTCGGCCTGGCCTGCGCGCTCGCGGCCGCGCGCCGCGGTCAGCGCGTCGTGGTGATCGACCGCGACGCCCAGGCCAACGGCGCTTCGGTGCGCAACTTCGGCTTCGTCACCGTGACCGGTCAGGAGCGCGGGGCCATGTGGGAGCGCGCACGGCGCAGCCGCGATGTCTGGGACGATGTCGCGCCACAGGCGGGAATTCCCATCCTGCACCACGGCCTGGTGATGGCCGCGCGGCGCCCCGAAGCCGTCGCGGTTCTCGAGACCTTTCTTAGGACCGAGATGGGCGAAGGCTGCCGCCTGCTGGCCGCCGGCGAGGCGCGCCGCGATCATCCGCACCTGGCGGGCCAGGGCCTGCTGGCCGCGCTCTGGAGCCCGCACGAACTGCGCGTGGAATCGCGCCAGGCCATTCCGCGCCTGGCCGCGTGGCTCGCCGCCAAGCATGGCGTGACCTTCCTTTGGGGCGCCGCGGCGCTATCGGTCGAGACCGGCAAGGTCGTCACGACCCATGGCCCGGTCCAGGCCGCGGCCATCAGCGTCTGCCCGGGCGACGACCTTTTCAGCCTGTTCCCCGATCGCGTCGCCGCCGCCGGCGTGACCCGCTGCAAGCTGCAGATGCTGCGCCTCGCCGACCCCGGGTTCCGGTTGCCGGCGGCGGTGATGTCCGACCTGGGCCTCGCCCGCTACGCCGGCTACGCCGCCCTGCCGGAGGCCAAGCCCCTGGCGGCCCGCCTCGCCGCCGAACAGCCAGGTCACCTCGCCAACGGCGTCCACCTGATCGTGGTGCAAAGCGCCGACGGCAGCCTGGTGGTCGGCGACAGCCACCACTACGCCGCGACCCCCGATCCCTTCTCGCACCAAGCGGTCGACGACCTGATCCTCGCCGAATACGCCGCTGTCTTCGGCCAGCCGCCCTCGCCTGTAATCGAACGCTGGACCGGCACCTACGCCTCGGCGCAGGACCGCACGGTGCTGATCGACACGCCCATGCCAGGCGTGCGCCTTGCCATGGTCACCACCGGCGCCGGCGCCTCCACCGGCTTCGCGCTCGGCGAGGAGGTGGTGGCCGACCTCATGAACGAAGGACCAGCGACGTGACCGACCGGACCGGCGAGACGTACGACCTGGTGATCTTCGACTGGGCCGGCACCATGGTCGACTTCGGCTGCTGCGCGCCGATCACCGCCTTCGTCGAGGCCTTCGCCCGGCGCGGAGTCGCCATCGAAGAAGCCGCGGCGCGCGCTGACATGGGCATAGCCAAGGCCGACCACGTCCGCGCCCTGCTGGCCCGGCCGGAGGTTGCCTCAGCGTGGCTCGCAGCCCAGGGCCGGCCCGCCGACGCCTCGGACGTTGCGGCGCTGATGGAGGACCTGGGCCCGCTGATGCGCGAGGCCGCAGCCACCGCCTCCCAGCTGATCCCCGGCGCCGCCGACACCGTGGCGGCGCTGCGCGCCCGCGGCTTCAGGATCGCCTCGTCCACCGGCTACACCCGCGAAATGATGGCTCCGGTCCTCGCCCGCGCCGCCCAACAGGGCTACGCGCCCGATCATCTGGTCTGCGCCAACGAGACCCCGCAGGGCCGGCCCTCGCCCTTGATGATCTACAAGGCCTGCGCCGAGCTGGGCGTCTGGCCGCTGAGCCGCGTGGTCAAGGTCGACGACGCCGAGGCGGGGATCGCCGAAGGCCGTGCGGCCGGTTGCTACACCATCGGCGTCGCCGCCTCCGGCAACAGCGTCGGCCTGTCGCTCGACGCCTATCAGGCGCTCGAGGCGACCACCCGCGAGGCGAAGCTGGCCGCGGCGCGGGCCGCCCTCGCTGCGGCCGGCGCGGACCTGGTCATCGACAGCGTGGCCGACCTTCCCGCGGCGCTGGCCGGTCGCTAGGCGCGGTAGCCGACGAGAGCGTCGCCCAGCGCAGCCTTGAGCGGATCCAGCCAGGGTTCGTAGGCCTTCCACTGGTCCAGGCCGTCGCGGAAAATCGGCTGGCGCACCTGCTCCGAGCTTGGCGTGCGCACACTGCGCGAGGTCTTGTGGAACTCGACGCACGCGGGCTCGAACGGCAGGCCGCAGTGGTCGAGGATGCGGCGCACGCTGCCCTCCAGGTCGTCGACCACGTCCTCATGCAGCACCCGCAGGACGCGCCCTGGCAGCACCGTGTTCCAGTGCGCCATCAGCTCCAGATAGGTTCGGTAGTACCTGGCGATATCCTCGAAGCTGTAGGTGAACTCCTGCCCCTGGGCGAACAGTTGCTTGAGGTTCGAGAAGCAGCACGCCATCGGCTCGCGCCGCGCGTCGATGATCCGCGCGTTGGGCAGCATCAGGTGGATCAGGCCGATGTGCCGGAAATTGTTCGGCATCTTGTCGATGAAGATGGCCCGCCCGGTCCGGTAGGCGGCGGTGTCCGCCAGATACCGCGCGCCCAGGCTGGCGAAGTCCGCTGCGTTCATCTCGGCCATGACCGCCGGATAGCGGGGGTCGTCGGGGTCGGGGTCCTGGCCCTGAAGCTCCAGCACGATGCGCTGGACGTCCGACAATTCCTGGGTCCCCTCCACCTGCGAGTGCGAGGCAAGGATCTGTTCCAGGAGGGTCGAGCCCGAGCGAGGCAGGCCGAGGATGAAGATCGGGTCGCGCGCGGGCTCGCCCCAGCCCCTTCGGTCTTCGAAGAACGCCTGCGTGCACGCCTCGATCTGCCGCCGCGTGTTGGTCTCGAGGAGCTCCGGGCGGTAGTGGCTTTCGGAGCGCTTCAGGGCGTTGCCACGCTCGTAGTGCTGCCAGGACGCCGCGGCCTCTCCGCGATCCTCGAAGGCTTTCCCGAGCGCGAAGCACAGGTGGTATCGGTCCACGAGTCCGGTGGTCGGCGCCCCCTCCTCCGCGCGCATCCGGGCGATCTCATCGTCGGTGAACCGGTAGAGCTTGAGATTGGCGAGGCTCCAGTAGGCGTCGCCGAAGTTGGGTCGGGCCATCGCGGCCGCGCGATAGGACTCGATCGCCTCCGGAACCAGGCCGATGGTCTTGAGCGCATGTCCCATCCACAGGGGCACGTCCCATGACTGCGGCTGATCCCGCAGCATGTCGCGATAGATCGCGATCGCCCGCTCGTGCTGGCCAAGGCCCACCGCCACCGTCGCCGCCAGGGTGAGGTAGTCCGCGTTTGAAGGCTCCGCGGCCAGCAGCACCTCAACCTGATCGGTCGCCTCGGCGTGCTTCTGCCGTTTGATCAGCGTCTCGGCGTAGTTGTAGCGCGCCGCGCGATACTCAGGCGCGATGGCCAAGACCGCCGCCAGCAGGATCTCGGCCTCGTCCAGGACGTCATGAGCCAATGCGATGCGGGCCAGCAGGCGCATGGCGTCCGGATGGTCTCCCTCCCGCAGCAGGAAGGCCCGGATGATCTGTTCGGCGGGGGCCAGCTCACCGTCGGAAAAGAAACGGGTCGCGGCGACGACGTCCGGCGGGAGGTTCTTGAGCGTCGCCACATGGTCGGCCGCGGTCGTGGCGTTGGCCACGTCTGCGACCATGCCGTAGAGCCGCTCCAGCATGCTCCAGCTCGCCGGCAGGGCTGGGTTGATGTTCACCGCCAGCAGCAGGGCGTCGATCGCGTTCGGCGCATCCTTCAGCTGCACGTAGCACAGGCCGCGCTCCTGATGCAGGCGGCTGTAGGCAGGATGCAGGCGCTCAAGCCGTTCCAGCATCGCCATGGCATCGGGCACACGGCGCAGGTGACGCAGGCTGGTCGCAGCGATCAGCAGCAGGTCGCGGTTTTCCGGCAGATCGACCAGCCGCGCCTCGGCGCCGCTCAGCGCCTCCTGATGGCCGCCATCCTGCTGCAGCCGCCGCAATCGGATGACCTCGCGTTCAACGGCGGAGGCCTGCGGAAGGTCGGCGTTGTTGGGCATGGATTCCAAAACAGAGCGGGGTGGCCGCGCACGGCCACCCCTTTCTCCCATTCGAGCCGGCGGATGTCAGCCTTTAGAACGCTTCGGTGATCCGAATGCTGACCTGCCTCGGGCGCAGCGGCACCTCCGCCTTGATGAACTGGGCGGTGCTGGTGAAGGTCGAAGCGTGGGAGTTGCCGAGGTTCTGGCCCACCAGCTGTAGAGTCCACTTGTCCTTGCTGACGCCGATGGCCGCGCCGAACGTGGTGTAGGCCGGCAGTTCGTAGCGAAGATAGGTCGTGTCCGGGATGGGAGATTCGCTCGGCGCGTCGCCGGGCGTGTAGTTGGCCGGCTGGGTGAACATCTTGCCCACATAGCTGACGTCGGCGGAAGCAAAGGCCTTGAAGCTGGCGACTTCCCAGTCGTAACGCCCGTGCAGGTTGCCCTGGAACGTGGGCGAGTAGGCTGAGACCCCGCCCTGCACGCCGAACGGGTTCACGAACGGCTTTCCGTTGATCTCGGTGATGCAGTGGCCGAGGTTCGGGGATTTCGGCTCGTTGTCGGTCAGGCAGGGCGAATTCGACTGGGTGTTGTCGTTGTAGGTGGCCGACCCATCCAGGGTGAACTGCTCGGTGATCCGCGCCGTGAACTGGGCCTCGACGCCCTTGATCACATAGCTCGGCCCGTTGACCAGGAACGTGGTGTTGCCGAGGCAGCACGGCTGGTAGAGCGCGATCTGCACGTTGTCCCACTGCATGTAGTAGGCCGACAGGTTCAGTTGCAGCCGCCGGTCGAAGAACTCCTTCTTCAAGCCGATTTCGTTGTTGGTCAGGGTGTCGGGCGTATAGGCCAGCGGCGTCTTGTATTGCGGCACGCCATTGGCGTCCGGCGCCTTGTCGCGCGCGGAACGGCTGAAGCCGCCGGGGCGGAAGCCCTGCGAGAACGTGTAGTACAGCAGGGTGTTTTCCATCGGCTTCCAGGTGAGGCCGAAGTGGCTCTTGAAGCCGGTGTATTTGGCGTGGAGGTTCTCGGCGTTGATGTTGGTGTTGTGCCCGCAAGTGAGCACATCCAGGCAGGCCGAGTTGGTCGAGTAGACCGACCCCGTCTCGTTCTCGGTGTAGTCGTAGTACCGCGTGCCGGCGGTGACGGTCAGGACCTCGGGGATGATGTCGTAGTCGACCGATCCGAACAGCGCCGTCTGGTCATAGCCGCGCTGCACCTGCTCGCCGAAGCCGGTGTTGTCGGAACGGGGGCCCGGTGCGTTGGTCGTCGACCCCGGGAAGGGCTCGACATTGCCGAGGCAGGGCGCGCCGCCGGCCAAGGCGGTGGCGAGGTTGCTGCCCTGGCTGCAGGCGGGAATGGTCTTGTAGTTGAAATCCATGGTGTCGTTGATGCGGAACTGCTCGTAGAACACGCCCCCCATGACGCGGAAGCGCCAGTTGTCGGGGGTGCTCAGGCGAATTTCGTGGCTCATGTGCGTGTTGCGCACCTGGTCGTGCCAGCTGGTGACCGGGGAATTGCAGTTTAGCGGCGTCCCCTTGCCTAGGAAGCCCGATGTGCCGCCGGTGCATTCATAATATTGCCCGTAAAGCGTGCGGGAATAGTTGGTGTAGTCCACCTGCTGGTTGATGTGGCGGGTCATGTATCCGCCGGTATAGATCAGCTTCAGATCCCCAACCTTGCCATTCACAGTCCAGGCCGAATTGACGAAGCGATCCTTGTCGTAGGTCGGCGTGAAGACCGTCGTTTCGAGCGGCTTGAGCGGCTGGAAGTCGGAGCCGACCGGCAGGGTGCTCGACTGGCCCTCCGCATCCATATTCTGGAAGCTTTCCGTGATCAGGACGTCCCAGTCGTTGTTGAAGTCGTAGAGCGCCGACAGGCGCGCGCCGTCATGGGTGACGGGATTGAAGTTCTTCTGAGCCAAGGCGTAATTGTTTGCCTGGGCCGTGCCCGGGAGAGTGCAGTGGCCGGTTTGCGTGCCGGCCGGCAAGCCGTTGGGGCAGATGCCGTTCGTAGGCTTGATCCCGAAGTAGGCGTTGTTGTCCTGGTTCGATCGCGTGAAGGTCGAGGGGACGTTGTCGATGTAGCCGCCCTGGTGATCGCTGTAGATCACCGCGCGCACGGCCAGCCGGTCGGTGAGCACCGGCAGGTTGAGCATGGCGACGAAGCTCGTGCTCGGGTCGCCGTGGCTCTGCACGCCGTAGCTCGCGTCGACGTTGCCCTCGTAGGTGTTCATCTTCGGCTTGTTGGTGATGTAGCGCACCGCGCCGGCCTCGGCGCCGCCGCCGAACAGGGTGCCCTGCGGACCCTCCAGGACTTCCACGCGCGACATGTCGGCGTAGTAGAGGTCGACGTTGCGCCCAGGGAACTGCATGGACTGGTCGTCCAGGTAGACCGCCACGTTCGGGAAGTTGCCGACGGTCGCGCTCGACTGGCCGCCGGCGAAGCCGGCGCTCAGGCCGCGCATGAAGATGTTGCCCTGACCCGGGCCGTTCTTCGCGAACTCGATGTTCGGCGTGATTCTGAGCAGGTCATCGAAGGTCGTGATGTTCCGGGCGGCCAGCGCCGCGCCGGAAAACGCCTGGATGGTCATAGGCACGGTTTCGGCCGACTGGTCGCGCCGCTGGGCGGTCACGATCACTTCCTCGATCGAGGGGCCCGCCGAAGCACTTGCGGCCGCCGCATCCACTGCTGCGTCAGCCGCCATTGCGACGCCCGGTCCGCCACTCAGAATGGCGGCCACCGCGCAGGAAACGATGTATCTGGTTTTCATGACTGTGCCCTCGATGGTCGCCCACGGGGCCGCACAGACGTACGTTCGCAGAGCCGTACCGCCCCGCCACGCACACTGAAAACCAGCCCCCAAAATATAGAGGCGCGGCCCTTTCCGGCTGCGCCTCAGGAATTGTGTCTAGGGGGGCGTCATGAAATCTAGGTGACACTGGCGTTTCAGATAAATGAATATATGTCCGTGGACTTCTTATTGAGATCCGTCCGCAGGCTGATCATATCAGCAATGATTCCCAGTAGCTTTTGGTGATTATTCGATCGGCGGACGACTCGACAATCAACCGTCTTGATTTAGCGGTGCGGAGTGGCGACCTTCAGGCGCCCGCCGGCGACGGCCTCTAAAGGCGCTCCCGAATGAGCCACGCAACGATCGAGTCGATTTTCGAGCTTTTCGAACGTCGCGGCGGCCGCCACTACGGCGAGGGCGTCTCCCAACTGGAGCACGCTCTTCAATGTGCGCAGCTGGCGACGTTGGCGGGGGCCAACGACAGCCTGATCGCCGCGGCGCTGCTCCACGATGTTGGCCATCTCCTTGAGGCGGACGCGACGGCGAACCCGCTGGCAGATGGTCGCCACGAGA
>DASRRU010000313.1:0-5148 GCA_035656795.1 Phenylobacterium sp.
CCTTCTGGCACGAGACCTGGACGGACTCGCACCGACGGCAATATATGACCCCTGATCGCCTGGTGGCGACCCTGCTGAAGCATGAGGAGGTGGGGGGCCTCCTTCTGGCCGATCCATTCCGCATGGGGCTGACTCAATTCCTTCGCAGGCTGCAGGGGCGACGGCCTGAGCCACTGCCCGAGCGACCGTATCCCACCGGTGTCGTCTCTCCATTTCGATTGCGCCGGCAAGACGGCATAGGTGAGGCCACCCTGCGCCGATCCTATGCGGACTACGATCTTCGACTGCGCCAGAGCGCAAGAGACCTGGGTTTGCGGGATCCCGCGGTCATCACCACCAATCCGTTCTACGCCGCCTACGGGACGCTCGATTGGGCGGGGCCTGTCACCTATTACGCTTTCGACGACTGGGCGGCCTATGACGGCCACACCCGCTGGTGGCCCGACTACGTGCACGCCTATTCAGAGATCCGCCGTCGCGGGCATCGCGTCTGCGCGGTGTCGCAACACCTGTTGGATATCCTGAATCCGATGGGCCAGGGCCTGGTGGTGCCGAACGGCGTCGTGCCGGAGGAATGGCAGGAGCCGTGGAGCGTTCCGGACTGGCTTCAGGCCCTGCCGCGACCGACGATCCTTTACACCGGCGCAATCCACAGCCGCCTGGATCTGGCCGCGGTGCGTCAGGTGGCTCAACGCTATCCCGAAGGCACATTGCTCTTCGTCGGGCCGGTTGCCCACCCTGAGGTCGCTCATCGGCTGAGTCAAATTCCCGGCGTCCAGGTTCGCGACCCCTTGCCGCGCCGCTTGATCGCCGGCCTAACCCGCAGTGTCGACGTCTGTATCATGCCCCATCTGCGCAACCCGCTTACGGAGTCGATGAGCCCCTTGAAGCTCTACGAGTACTGCGCGGCGGGCCGGCCCATCGCCACCACCGACATCGCCCCGGTGCGCGGGATCCACGGCCATGTGGTGCTGGTGCCAGAAGGCGGCGACTTCGCAGCCGGCGTCGAGAAGGCGCTCGCGATCGGGCCGATGAAGGAGGCCGAACGCCAGGCGTTCATCCGCGCCAACTCCTGGCGGGGTCGCCACGATGCCATTCTGGGACTCGCCCTGCCGGACAGCTGATTGGCCCCGATTTCACGTGGCGCCCTCGCGGCCGCATGTTTCGCGGCCGTTACAGCTCCGTGCTTGGCGATCCCCGAGGGCCCATGCAACATGCGGGCAGGGGAAACGTACCGGACGTTCGAGCGGCAGCCTGCATAAGTCAGGCGCTGGCGTCGGGCGTCCCAAGCTCTGGGAGCTCAGATGACGGCTGCGACCACCACCACGCCCAAGGCGGGGACCGGCTACCGCTATCTGGTCGTAGGCCTCCTGGCCGTCGTCTACACGTTCAACTTCATGGATCGGCAGATCATGTCGACCCTGGCCGAGCCGATCCGCAAAGACCTGGGACTGAGCGACACCGCCCTGGGCGCGTTGGGTGGGCTGACCTTCGCCCTCTTCTATACGACCTTCGGGATTCCGGTGGCGTGGCTCTCCGACCGGTTCAAGCGTGTCTGGATCATGGCGGCCGCCTGCGGCATCTGGAGCCTGTTCACCGCGGGCTGCGGCCTGGCGAACAATTTCGTCCAGCTGGCGTTCGCGCGGATCATGGTGGGCGCGGGCGAGGCGGGCGGGTCGCCCCCGTCCTATTCGCTGATCTCCGACTATTTCCCGGCCAAGGAGCGGGGCACCGGCTTGGCGCTCTATTCTTTGGGCGTGCCGCTGGGCTCCATGCTGGGCGTGGCCTTCGGGGGCGCCGTGGCGGCGGCCCACGGCTGGCGGATCGCCTTCTTCGCGGTGGGCCTGCCCGGCGTGGCGCTGGCGCTTCTGATGCTGCTGATCGTGCGCGAACCCAAGCGTGGCGGGCTGGATGAGATGGCCCTCGGCGCGGACGCCCATGCGCCGGCCCCGCCGGCCTTCGACGTGATCAAGGCCTTCGTGACCAATCGGACCCTGCTCTACGTGGCCATCGCCTGCGGCCTGTCAGCCTTTGTCGGCTACGCGATGCTCAACTGGAACGCCCCGATGCTGATGCGGGTCAAGGGGGCCAGCCTGAAGGAAGTCTCCGCCTACTACAGCCTGGTGATCGGCGGAACGGGCGTGGTCGGGACGTTCGGCGCCGGCTGGCTGGCCGACAGGCTGAGCCATTGGGATCGACGCTGGTATGCCTGGATCCCCGCGCTGGCCTTCACCGTGACCCTGCCGGCCCTGGCTGGTCTTATCTGGGCGCCTACCTGGCAGATCGCCCTGATGTTCATCGCCGTGCCGGCGCTGCTCAACAACATGTACCTCGCGCCCGCCCTGGCCGTCGTCCAGAACGCCGTGCCGCCCGGCCAGCGGACCATGGCCGGCGCCATGCTGCTGTTCGTCCTGAACCTGATCGGCCTGGGCGGCGGCCCGATCTTCCTGGGCAAGATCAGCGACATGGCCAAGCCGCACTTCGGCGATCATTCCCTGCTGGTCGGCTATGCCTCGCTGGCGCCGGTGATCGTTATCGCCATCATCGCCCACCTGGCCGCGGCCAGCTCGATCGCCCGGGACAAGAGGCTGGCGGCGGCGATCTGAACCCCGCGAGGCGGCGTCCGGCCCCCTGCAAGGGGTTGAGCGCTTGCGGTATCGCTGTAAGACGGCGCTCATGTTTCGGGTTTACCCAATGCTGGGGCCGCCCTAGGCGCCGTTTGATCTCAGAAGGCCCGCATGAAGATTCTGATTACCGGCGGAGCAGGGTTCATCGGTTCGGCGGTGGTGCGGCGGGCGATCGCCGATGGCCATCAGGTGGTGAACCTCGACAAGCTGACCTATTCGGCCAACCTCGAGAACGTCTCCAGCGTCGCTGAGAACCCGGGCTACGCCTTCGAGCAGGCCGACATCTGCGATGAGGCCGTGGTGCGTGCGATCTTCGCCCGCCACAGGCCCGATGCGGTGATGCACCTGGCCGCCGAGAGCCACAACGACCGGGCCATCGAGGGGCCCCTGGATTTTGTCCGCACCAACGTGATGGGCACCGCCGTCCTGCTGGAGGCCGCCCGCGCCCACTGGAACGCGCTGCCGGACGACAAGAAGCCGGCGTTCCGCTTCCATCACGTCTCGACCGACGAGGTTTTCGGCGCGCTTGGCGAGGACGGTGAATTCACCGAGGCCACGCCCTACGATCCCAATTCGCCCTATTCGTCGAGCAAGGCCGGCGCCGACCATCTGGCGCGCGCGTGGCATCGCACCTACGGCATGCCGGTGGTGCTGACCAACTGCTCGAACAACTACGGCCCCTTCCAATTCCCCGAGAAGCTGATCCCGACGGTGATCACCCGCGCGCTCGAGGGCAAGTCGATCCCGGTGTACGGCGACGGCCGCCAGGTGCGCGACTGGTTACACGTGGACGATCACGCCGAGGCGCTCCTGCTGGTCCTGCAAAGGGGCCGGTTGGGCGAGACCTATTGCATTGGCGGGGACGCCACGAAGCGCAACATCGAGGTGATCCGCATGCTGTGCGAGCATCTGGACCGGATGGCCCCCGCCAATACCGCCCATGCCGACAAGATCGCTTTTGTCACCGACCGACCGGGCCATGACTTCCGCTACGCCATCGATGCATCCAAGCTGGAGACGGAACTGGGCTGGAAGCCGCGCATGCCGCTGCTTGCCGGTCTTGAGGACACCGTGCGCTGGTACGTCGACAACCCCGACTGGGTGGAGGGCATCCGCCAGCGCGGCTTCCAGTCGGAGCGGTTGGGCCTGGTCAAGGCATGACCCTGCGCATCCTGCAGTTCGGCGCAACCGGGCAACTGGCCCGTGAGCTGCTGGCGCAGGCCAAAGACTTCGACGTCGAGATCACCGCCCTGTCCCGCGCCGACGCCGACTTCGCCAACCCGCAGGCGGTCGTCCAACAGGTAAGCAGCGCCAGAGCTGACCTCGTCGTTCTGGCGGCGGCCTATACGGCAGTCGACCTTGCCGAGAGCGAGCCGGACCTGGCGTTCCGGATCAATGCCGAAACACCTGCGGCGATCGCTGGGGCCCTGGGCGTCGACGGCCCGCCCCTGGTGCAGATCTCCACGGACTATGTCTTCGATGGCCTGAAGGGCGCGCCCTATGTCGAGACCGACGCCCCGGCGCCGCTGAACGTCTATGGCGCCTCCAAGCTCAAGGGCGAGCGCGCGATCCTGGCGGCTCACCCGCGCAGCCTGATCCTGCGCACCTCCTGGGTAGTGTCCAGCCACGGCAAGAACTTCGTCAAGGCCATGCTGCGGCTGGCCGGCGAGGGGAAACCGCTGAAGGTGGTCGCCGACCAGTTCGGCCGCCCGACCTCGGCCCGCGATCTGGCCCGCTTCATCCTGAGCCAGGCCGAGCGCCTGACGACGGCCAAGGCCGGCGAACCCGTGTTCGGCGTTCATCACTTCGCCAACGCGGGCGAAGTGAGCTGGAAGGGCTTCGCCGAGGGCGTCTTCGACCTGGCGCTGGGCGAGGCCGCGCCGAGCGTGGGCGCCGCCGCCACAGCCGACTGGCCGGCGCCTGCGCAGCGTCCCCTGCGCGGCACGCTAGACACCGGCCAACTGGAACGCACCTTCGGGGTCACGCCCAGGCCCTGGCGCGAAGCGTTGGCCGAGATCGTGGCGGAACTTCAATCGCAACAGAGGTCGGCGGCATGAGACGCGGCGTTATCCTGGCCGGTGGTTCCGGCACCCGGCTGCATCCGCTGACCCTTGCGGTCTCCAAGCAGCTGCTGCCGGTCTACGACAAACCGATGATCTACTATCCGCTGTCGGTGCTGCTGCTGGCCGGCGTGCGCGAGATCCTGATCATCACCACGCCCGATGACCAGGCGGCATTCAAGCGCCTGCTCGGAGACGGCTCGCGCTATGGCGTGAAGTTTGAATATGTGGTGCAGCCCAGCCCCGACGGCCTGGCCCAGGCCTATATCCTTGGCGAGGAATTCATCGCCGGCGGCCCCAGCGTCATGGTGCTGGGCGACAATATCTTTTTCGGCCAGAACTTCACCCGCTCGCTGCAGGCGGCGGACGCGCGCAAGACGGGCGCGACGGTGTTCGGGTACCTGGTTCAGGACCCCGAGCGCTACGGCGTCGTCGAACTCGGCGCGGACGGCAAGGCGCTA
>DASRRU010000314.1:0-16060 GCA_035656795.1 Phenylobacterium sp.
GCCTCACCGATCGCCAGGATTTCCACGGAGCCGTTGGCGCGGTTGCGCACCCAGCCCGCCAGGCCGAGGCCCCGCGCGGTCTGCACCGCCCACCAGCGGTAGCCCACGCCCTGGACGCGGCCGTTCACCCGCATGGAGGCCGCCGGTCGCGGCATGCCCAGACTCCCGATCGCCTTGGTCAGAGCCGCTCTATACGCAAGGGCGCGGTCGGACGCACCAGCCGCTCGCCGAGTGCAATGATCGGCAGGTCCGGCGCGGCCCAGTCCTGAGCGGCGCTCACCGCCTCGCTGGCGGCGCGAGCGGCGCGTTCGGCGGCGGCGTAGGGCGTCAGGCCCTCCACCAGGCCCGCGCCAAAGCTGGCGGCAACCAGGTCGCCGGTGCCGTGGGGAGCCTGGGGCAGGCGCGGATGGGCGAAGAGCGTAGCCGTCTCGGCCTCGACCAGCAGCAGGCCGATCTCATCGGGCCCGGCGGGGCTGGAGGTGATCAGGGCAGGCTTGCCAAGCTGGCGGGCGACGGCGATCGCGGCAAGCGCATCCGCGGGCTCGGCCCCCGTCAAATGCGCCAGCTCCCAGAGGTTTGGCGTGATCCAGTCGGCCAGCGGGACGAGCCGGTCAGCCACCGCGCGGGCGACCTCCGGCTTCACATAGAGCCCCTTCGGCGCGTCGCCAAAGATCGGGTCGACCACCACCACGGGGGCGCGCGACGAAGCCGCCTGGATGCGCGCCAGGGCGTCGGCGGCGATCTCCACCTGTTCGGCCGAGGAGAAGTGGCCGGTGATCACCAGGTCGACCATCCCGAACAGGGCGTCGGCCTCCACGTCGGCCAGCATCCGCGCGAACAGTTCCGGCGGGGTCGCCTGGCCGCCGGAACCGCGTGCGGGGTTGCGGCCCATCATCACCGTCGGCACCAGCACCGGATCGATCCGGTGCGCCGCCAGCACATACTGCTGCGCCGCCCCTCCGATCCGGCTGGCCGCGACGAACGAGGATAGAATCAGGGCGAGCGCCACCATGGGTGTTTATCGCAACCCGCGGTTGGGCGCAGCCCCAGACCCGTTGGATCTGGAGCCCCTCGCCTCCGCTCAGATTGACCCAACCTGAGTGGGATGCGCGCTAGTAGCGGTAGTGGTCCGGCTTGAACGGGCCCTGGGGCGTGACCCCGATGTAGTCGGCCTGGTCCTTGGACAGCGTGGTCAGCTTCGCCCCCAGCTTGCCCAGGTGCAGCATGGCGACCTTTTCGTCGAGGTGCTTGGGCAGGGTGTAGACCTGGGTCTGGTACTTGGGCCCCTGGGTCCAAAGTTCGATCTGGGCCAGGGTCTGGTTGGTGAAGCTGGCGCTCATCACGAAGCTCGGGTGGCCGGTGGCGTTGCCGAGGTTCACCAGCCGGCCCTCGCTGAGGACGATGATCTTCTTGCCGTCCGGGAATTCCACGTGGTGGACCTGCGGCTTGATCTCGTCCCACTTGAAGTTGCGCAGGCCCGCGATCTGAATTTCGCTATCGAAGTGGCCGATGTTGCAGACGATGGCGTTGTTCTTCATCGCCCGCATGTGCTCGACGGTGAGCACGTCCTTGTTGCCGGTGGCGGTGACGAAGATGTCGGCCTTGGCGGCCACGTCCTCGACGGTCACGACCTCATAGCCTTCCATCGCCGCCTGCAGGGCGCAGATCGGGTCGACTTCGGTGACCATCACCCGCGCGCCGCCGTTACGCAGGCTGGCGGCCGAGCCCTTGCCCACGTCGCCATAGCCCAGGACCACGGCGGTCTTGCCGGCCAGCATGACGTCTGTGCCGCGGCGGATGGCGTCCACCAGGCTCTCGCGGCAGCCGTAGAGATTGTCGAACTTCGACTTGGTGACGCTGTCGTTGACGTTGATCGCCGGGAACGGCAGCTCGCCACGCTCGGCCATCTGGTAAAGCCGGTGGACGCCCGTGGTGGTCTCTTCCGACACGCCCTTGATGGAGTCGCGGATCGCCGAATAGAAGCCGGGCTTCTCCTTGAGGTAGCGCTTCATCACCGCATAGAGGGCTTCTTCCTCTTCGTTCTGCGGGTTGTTGAGGACGCTGGGGTCCTTCTCGGCTTTGGGGCCCAGGACGCAGAGCAGGGTGGCGTCGCCGCCGTCGTCGAGAATCAGGTTCGGATAGCCGCCGTCCGACCATTCGAAGATCTTGTGAGCGTATTCCCAGTACTCGATCAGGGTCTCGCCCTTGATCGCGAAGACCGGAGTGCCGGTCACCGCGATGGCGGCTGCGGCGTGGTCCTGGGTCGAGAAGATGTTGCACGAGGCCCAGCGGACATCGGCGCCCAGCGCCTGCAGGGTCTCGATCAGCACGCCGGTCTGGATGGTCATATGCAGGGAGCCGGCGATCCGGGCGCCCTTCAGCGGCTGGTCCTTGCCGAACTCGGCGCGCACGGCCATCAGGCCGGGCATCTCGGTCTCGGCGATGTCGAGTTCCTTGCGGCCCCAGGCGGCGAGCGCGATGTCCTTGACGACGTAGTCGGTCATTTCCGGTCCTTCGGGAGATGTCGGGCCCGCGGGAAACGCCGGGCGCTGGTTTGGCGGCTCTATAGCCGCGCACTCCGCAGGGTGCAAGAAATCATATAAGGATTTCTTTATGTGCCGAACCGGGACGGCTGTCGGGTCCAGAACGGCTCAGCCGCCGCCAGCCGATCCAGCGCCTTTTCCGCGCGGGCGATCAGCTGCGGCTTGTGCGCGGCCTTCATCCCCACCAACTCGCCGGCCGCGAAGGCGGCGTCGGACGGCAGCCCAAGCGCGGCGATCAGCGGCGTGGCGGTGACCAGGTCGTTGAGCTCGCCCAGCGATTCTTGAAGATCTCGCAGGTGGCGCAGGTGGCGGCGCACCCGCTTTTCGCCATAGAGGTCGGTGAACCCCTCGGCGGCGTATCGCAGCTTCTTCGCCTCGATACGCAGGTGATGGCGCGACAGGTCGTCACCACCACGGGCGGCGCGACCCCGCTTCTCCAGGGTCTTCAGGTGGCGCTTGAGCGCGCGGCGGGCAAAGGGCTGGATCGGCGCGTCGGCGCCGGGCTGGCCACGCCAGTCGCCGGTCTCGACCCAGGCCGCCGCGTCGATCATCAGGGCGCGGAACCGCTCGGACGTCGAGGCCTCCGCGGCATGCGCCCAGGCCGCGCGCCGGGCGAGATCGATGGCGTCGCGCAGCGCGGCCAGACCCGCCGGCTGAACGTCCGCCACCTCCGCGGGCCGCAGGGTTTCTTCGGCGAAGACGTCGAGGCTTCGCGCCCGCTCGCAGTTGCGTGACAACCATTTCAGATCGGTCTTCAGCGTCTCCAGACCCTCGTCCTCAAGGATCGGCTTGAAGGTGGTGAGCGCGCTGCGCAAACGCCGCACGCCTACCCGCAACTGGTGCACGCCTTCGGCTGAAGGGGTCTTGCGCAGCAACGCGGCGTTGGCGGCGATCTGCGCCAGAGCGCTGCGGGCCACCGCCTGGAACGCCACGCCGGCCGAGGCTTCGCCGTCGAGCTGGACATGGCCCCCCTTGATCGCCGCCGGCGGTTCGCCCGCCACCAGCGCCTGGCCCAGCGCGGCCTTGCTGTCGAAAGCCAGGTAGAGCGGCGCGGCCGCGGACAGCTCCCGGGCGAGGGCGAAGAGCATGGTCGGCTCGCCGGCCTTCAACTCCAGCTCCACTTCGCAGATCGGGCTCTTTCGCTCGCCGCCGCAGACCTCGCCCTGGTCAAGCGCCATCTCGATCAAAGCGCCTTTGTACCGAATGGTCCGTTGACGGCGGCTGACTCGCACGTTGAAGGCGGGCCGCAGATCGGCGCCGTGCGGCAGAAGCGACGGCAGGGGCTCCAAGGCCGGATCGGGCGCCAGGCCATCTATCGGCGCCTCATGCTCCTCTCGAATGAAGCCTCGTCCGCGCTTGAGGGTCTGCATGCGACGGCCCTTGTGCTCGCGCACCCGCAACGACGCCCCGGCCTTCTGCAAGACCAGGTCGGCGGTGTCGAAATAGACGCTGATCAGCTCGCGGGTCTCGTCGTCGCCGGCGGGCGCCGCGGCCAGGACGACAGCCAAGTCTTCCGGCCCACAAGCGAATTTCAACTCAATCTCGCGATCTGGGCCCTCCGCTCCGTAGCTCGCCATCACCGTCACCTGTTGCCGCCTCCCGTGGGGTCAAGCTATGTCGGCAGCCCGCCATCGCCCCGGAGGCCACTGTGAACGCACCCATATTCAACCCGGCAGGTGGCGTCTTTGATCCTGGGCAACCGCGCCACGATTGGACCCTGGCTGAGATCGAGGCGCTGTTCGAGGTTCCCTTCACCGAACTCGTGTTCCGTGCGGCGGAGGTTCATCGGCGGTGGTTCGATCCATCCGAACTTCAGCTCTCCCAGCTACTATCCGTCAAGACCGGAGGCTGTCCGGAGGACTGCGGCTACTGCAGCCAGTCGCAGCACTTCAAGACGGCGACCACCGCCTCGAAGCTGATGGAGCCCGACGCGGTCATCGCCCAGGCCGCCGAGGCCCGCGCCGGCGGCGCGCAGCGGTTCTGCATGGGCGCGGCCTGGCGCGACGTGAAAGACCGCGACCTGCCCAAGCTCACCGCCATGATCGCCGGCGTGAAGGCGTTGGGCCTGGAGACCTGCGCGACGCTCGGCATGCTGACGCCCGACCAGGCCGGGGCCCTGAAGGCGGCCGGGCTCGACTACTACAATCACAACCTCGACACCGGGCCCGACTACTACGACAAGGTCGTCACCACGCGGACCTATCAGGACCGGCTGGACACGCTGGCGGCCGTGCGCGAGGCCGGCATGTCGACCTGCTGCGGCGGGATCGTCGGGATGGGCGAGACGCGGGCCGACCGCGCGGGGCTGTTGCACCAGTTGGCGATCCTGCCCAACCATCCGGAAAGCCTGCCGATCAACGACCTGATGCCGATCCCCGGCACGCCGCTCGGCGGCTCCGAGCCGGTGGACGGCCTGGAGTTCGTGCGCATGATCGCGGTCGCGCGGCTGGTCTGCCCGAAATCGGTGGTGCGCATCGCCGCCGGCCGCGAGCACATGTCGAGGGAACTGCAGAGCCTCTGCTTCCTGGCCGGCGCTAATTCGATCTTCGTCGGCGCGCGCCTGCTCACGACCAACAACCCGGGGCGCACTTCTGACGATAGCCTCCTGGCCGACCTGAAGATGCGGCCGATGAGCGTGCGGCCAACTCACGCCTAGAAGACGACGCTCCGCACGGCGCGGGTCAACAACTCCATCTCCGCGTCCGAAGTGACGTAGGCGGGAGTCAGATAGACCACCTTGCCCATCGGCCGGATCCAGGCGCCGGCCTCGGCGAAGCGCCGGCACCAGTCCTGGACCGGCACGGCGCGATCGAACTCGACCACGCCGATCGCCCCCCGGATACGGACGTCGACCACGCCCGGCGCGGCGCGGCAGGGCCTAAGGCCCGCCTCCAGCGCGCCGGCGATGCGCGTCACGTCCGCACGCCAGGTCCCGGTCTCGAAGAGGTCCAGCGAGGCGTTGGCCGCCGCGCAGGCCAGGGGATTTCCCATGTAGGTCGGTCCGTGCATCAGCGCGGCGCCCGCATCATCCGACCAGAAGGCCTCGAATATCTTGTGCGTGGCGATCGCTGCCGACAAAGGCAGGGTCCCGCCGGTCAGCGCCTTGGATAGGGTCACGATGTCGGGAACCACACCTGCCCCCTCGCAGGCGAACAGATCCCCGGTGCGTCCCAGCCCCACGAAGATCTCGTCAAAGATCAGCAGGACATCATGGGCATCGGCCAGCCACCGCAGCCGCCGCAGCGTCTCGTCGTCGTGGAACAGCATGCCGCCCGCGCCCTGCACCCGCGGCTCAACGATGATCGCGGCGATCTCCGCGCCCTTCTCCACCAGCAGCCGATCGAGCGTGGCTTCCGAGGCCTCGTCGGTCGGCAAGTCGGCGATGTGCTGCGCCGGCATCACGCCCGAAAACAGGCTGTGCATCCCTTCCTCGGGATCGCAGACCGTCATCGTGGCGAGGGTGTCGCCGTGATAGCCGCCGCGGAACGCCACGAACCGCGTGCGACCCCGCGCGCCGCGGTTGATCCAGTACTGGATCGCCATCTTCATCGCGATCTCCACCGCCACCGACCCGGACTCGGCGAAGAACACATGATCGAGGTCGCCCGGCAGCAAACCTGCCAGGCGCGCGGCGAGGTCATAGGCCGGCGCGTGGGCCAGGCCGCCGAACATCATGTGCGGCGCGGTCTCGAGCTGGGTCTGCACCGCGGCGCGGATATGGGGATGGTTATAGCCATGGCAGGCGGTCCACCAGGAGGCGATCCCGTCCACCAGTTCGCGGCCATCCGCCAAGATCAGGCGCGCGCCCTCCGTCCGCGCCACCGCCAGCGGAGGCGCTGTGGTCTTCATCTGGCAATACGGCCGCCAGACGTGCGGCGCACCTCGGACCAGCCACAAGGGATCATGGGACGATTGATCGGTCATCGACGCCTTCCGACGAGCGCCCCACGCGCGGCGCTTTCGGCGCATCGCGACCTGGGGCATAGGGACGCCGTGAACGACACCCTTGCCCGCCACGCGCAAGCGAAAATCGACGGCCTTGCGGCGCTCAGCCTCGACCGGACCCTGCGGCCGACCCATCGGCTGGACGGCGTCTGGGTGGAGCGCGACGGGCGCCGGCTGATGTCGTTCTCCTGCAACGACTACCTGGGCCTGTCGCATCACCCGGCGGTCAAGGCGGCGGCCGCCGCAGCGATCGAGACCTACGGCGCGGGCGCGGGCGCCTCACGCCTGGTGACCGGAGATCATCCTCTGTTCGAGGTGCTGGAAGCTCGGCTCGCCGCGCTGAAGGGCGCCGAGGCGGCCTGCGTCTTCGGTTCGGGGTATCTCGCCAACATGGGTGTGATCCCGACCCTGGTCGGGGTCGGCGACCTGGTGATGGTCGATGAGTTGGCCCACGCCTGCATCTGGAGCGGCGCGCGGCTCTCGGGCGCCGAGGTCATCGGCTTCCGCCACAACGACGTCGATGACCTGGAGGTCCGGCTGGCGGCGGCGCGCGGGGCGGCGGGACACGTCCTGATCGCCACCGACGGGGTGTTTTCCATGGATGGCGACATCGCGCCCCTGGACCGGTTGTCGGACGTGGCGCGCCGCCACGACGCCTGGTTGATGGTCGACGACGCCCATGGTCTTGGCGTGGTCGGCGGCGGCGTCGGCTCGGCGAGCCTGTTCCCCCAAGCCCACATCGACCTACAGATGGGCACCCTGTCGAAGGCCATCGGTAGCTATGGCGCATATGTCTGCGCGGCGCGGCCGGTGATCGACTTCATCAAGATGCGCGCCCGCACGGTGGTCTACACGACCGGCCTTCCTCCGGCCTGCGTGGCCGCCGCGCTGGCGGCGCTGGACATCATCGCGGCCGAGCCGGACCGCGTGGCCGCGCCCCTGCGTCAGGCGCGCCGATTCACTGGGCGCCTGAACCTGCCGGAGGCGCAGAGCGCCGTGGTGGCCGTGGTCCTGGGCGCCGCCGAGGTGGCGCTCGCCGCTTCGGCCGGCCTGGAGGCGCGGGGCTTTCTGGTCGCAGCGATCCGCCCGCCGACCGTGCCGCCGCGCACGGCGCGACTGCGGGTCGCCTTCTGCGCCGACCACCCGGACGAGGCTGTAGATCGCCTGGCCGAGGCGGTGCGCCTATGGCTCGCCCGATGACCGGACGGCAGGTCTTCGTCGCCGGCGCGCACACCGACATCGGCAAGACTTTCGTGGCCTGCGCCCTGATCCGCGCGGCCGGGGCGGCTGGGCTCAGCGTCGACGCCCTGAAGCCCGTCGCCAGCGGCTTCGACCCTGCCGATTGGAGCGAAAGCGACCCTGGCCGCCTGCTGGCCGCGCTCGCACGTCCGGCGACCGAACCTGAGCTCGACCGGATCACCCCCTGGCGGTTCACGGCTCCGCTCGCGCCGCCCATGGCTGCGCGGATGGAGGGCCGCGACTTGCCGCCCCGCGCGATCGCGGATCTCTGCGCCGAGCGGCTCGCGGCCACTCAAGCCGACCTCTTCGTCGTCGAGGGCGTCGGCGGACTGATGTCGCCGCTGGCCGACGGCGCCACCGGCCTCGACCTGATGCTCGCTCTGCGCCTGCCGGTGGTCCTGGTGGGCGGCAGCTATCTGGGGGCCATGAGCCACACGCTCACGGCGCTGGAGGTGCTGCGCGCCCGTGGCCAGACGGTCGCCTGCATCGTGGTGAGCGAGGACGGCCATCCGGACGCGCCCAGCTTCGCCGCGAGCCTGGACCTGGTGGCCGAGCACGCGGGCCGCACCCCGGTCCTGGGCGCCTCGCGGACAGGTGGCGGCGACTGGGCGGCTCGCGCCCTGGCGCTTTTGCCCGAGGTCATGTCGCCACCGGCCTAGCCGAAACGTCCTTTGGGCCCTATCTGCGGGGCCCCGGGGGACGCATGCCACAGCCGATCATTTCCATTGAGGGCCTGTCGAAGACTTACGCCGGCGGCTTTCAGGCGCTGAAGACCGTCAGCCTGACGATCGAGAAGGGCGAGATATTCGCGCTCCTGGGCCCCAACGGCGCCGGCAAGACCACGCTCATCGGCATCACCTGCGGCCTGGTGAACCCGACCGCGGGCCGCGTGCTCGCCGACGGCCATGACGTGGTGCGCGACTACCGCGCTGCGCGCCGGCTGATCGGCCTGGTGCCGCAGGAGCTCAGCACCGATGCGTTCGAAACGGTCTGGGCCACCGTCAACTTCAGCCGCGGCCTGTTCGGCAAGCCGGCCAACCCGGCCTATATTGAGAAGGTCCTGCGCGACCTCAGCCTCTGGGACAAGAAGGACGCCAAGATCATGGCGCTCTCCGGCGGCATGAAGCGGCGCGTGATGATCGCCAAGGCGCTCAGCCATGAGCCGCAGATCCTGTTTCTCGACGAGCCCACCGCCGGTGTCGACGTCGAGCTGCGCCGCGACATGTGGGAAATGGTCCGCAAGCTTCGCGAGAGCGGCGTCACCATCATCCTGACCACCCACTACATCGAGGAGGCCGAGGAGATGGCCGACCGTATCGGGGTGATCTCCAAGGGCGAGCTGATCCTGGTCGAGGAAAAGTCCGAACTCATGCGCAAGCTCGGCAAGAAGCAGCTGACGTTGCACCTGCAGGAGCCGCTGAAGGCGGCGCCCGAAGGCCTCGCCGGCTACGACCTGGCCCTGGCCAACGACGGGGCCGACCTCGTCTACACCTTCGACGCCCAGGCGGAGACCACCGGTATCGCCGAGCTGCTGCGCGAACTCTCCAAGCGCGGCGTCGACTTCAAGGACCTGCAGACCCAGCAAAGCTCGCTGGAAGAGATCTTCGTCAGCCTGGTGAGCACGCGGTCATGATCGGGCTAAACCTCTACGCCGTGAAGGCGATCTACCGCTTCGAGATGGCGCGCACCTTCCGCACGGTGGTGCAATCGATCGCCGCCCCCGTGCTGACCACCTCGCTCTATTTCATCGTCTTCGGGGCGGCGATCGGGCGGCGAATGGCGGCCATCGACGGGGTGACCTACGCGGCCTTCATCGTGCCGGGCCTGATCATGCTGTCGATCCTGACCGAGAGCGTCTCGAACGGCTCGTTCGGCATTTACATGCCCAAGTGGTCGGGGACGATCTACGAGATGCTGTCGGCGCCGGTTTCGGCCCTTGAGGTGCTGATGGGCTATGTGGGCGCGGCTGCGTCCAAGTCGATCATGCTGGGCGTGATCATCATGGCCACGGCGCGGCTCTTCGTACCCTACAGCATCGCCCATCCGCTCTGGGCCTTGGCCTTCCTGGTGCTGACGTCGCTGACCTTCAGCCTGTTCGGCTTCATATTGGGCGTCTGGGCCGACGGCTTCGAGAAGCTGCAGATCGTGCCCCTGATGGTGATCATGCCGCTGACCTATCTGGGCGGCAGCTTCTACTCGATCTCCATGCTGCCGGGCCTCTGGGCCAAGATCGCGCTCTTCAACCCGGTGGTCTATCTGGTGAGTGGCTTCCGCTGGAGCTTCTACGGGGTCTCCGACGTGGGCGTCGGCGCAAGTCTCGGCATGACGCTGGTCTTCATGCTGATCTGCCTGACGGTGGTCTGGCAGATCTTCCGCACCGGCTGGCGGCTCAAGGCCTAGATTTCGGCGCGCCGATGCTCTGCCCGGCTGAGCCCCGGGCTACAGTTCGGCGACGAAGGCTTGGGCGGCGCGGCTGCTGTTGCGCTGGCGGTGGGTGAGCAGGGCGAAAGCGCGTTCCGGGGCCTCGAAGACAAGCCGGACAACTCGCCCGGTCGCCACCAGGGGGGCGGCGGCCAGGTCGGAGACGGCGGTGACCAGCCCTCCCGCCGCGGCGGCGGCCAGCGCCGCCTCGTTCGAGGGCAGTTCCAGACGGACGGTCAGCTCGTCGAGAGCCACGCCCGCCGCCGCCAAAGCCTGCTGGAAATGCGCCCGCGTGCCTGAGCCGGGCTCGCGAAGCGCCCAGACGGCGGCGCGAAGATCACTCGGCTGTACGCGTGTCGCGCGCCTGGCCAGCGGATGATCCGGCGCGGCGTAGAGATTGATACGGTCTATCGCCACCGGCGTGCTGCGGAGAGCGTCGGAGTCCACCTCGCCTTCGACGAAGCCGAGATCGGCCCCCCCCGTCCGGACCGCCTCGGCCGCTCCGGCCGTGTTGGCGGTGATCATGCGCAGGTTGATTCCGGGGTGGGCCTTGGCGAATTGGGCCATTCGGGCGGGAAGCCAGTAGCTGGCGACCGTCTGGCTGGCCGCCAGGGTGAGGTGGCCCCGGCGCAGGGCGGTCAGGTCTTCAAGCGCGCCCACCGCGGTCTCGGCATGGCTGAGCACCGCCTTGGCCTCGGGCAGGAAGGCGAGGCCGGCCTGCGAGAGGCCGATGCCCCGGCCGACACGGTCGAACAGCTTCGTCCCGTAGCGGCCTTCGAGGGCCGCGATGGCGGCGCTCACCGCCGATTGGGTAAGCCCAAGCGCCTCGGCGGCCCGGGTCATGTGCTGCCGCTCGGCGACTTCAACGAAGATGCGCAGCTGTTCCAGCGTCATGGTTAGATCAATTTAGCTGATCAATTCTCGAAAAAGAAGTCGTTGGAATTGTGAATGCCGGCGGCTCAGAACGGGGTCATGACCGTCTCCGCCCTCCCCGCTCCGCTCACCCGTCCGCGACTCTCATGGAGCCGGCTGCCGGGCTTGTTGCTCTGTGTCACCATCGCCGCGGCCGCCTATCTCGCCCAGGCGCTTGAGACGCATCTGTTCGGCCGGGCGTGGCTGGAGGCCCTGGTGCTGGCGATCCTTATCGGCGCCGCGGTGCGGGCGGTCTGGACGCCGGGCGAGCGCTGGCAGGCCGGCATCGCCTTCAGCGCCAAGACGGTGCTGGAGGTGGCGGTCGTCCTCCTGGGCGCCACGATCAGCGGGTCCGCCATCCTGCGCCTCGGCCCGGCCCTGTTGCTGGGCGTGCCGGTCGTGGTTGGCCTGGCCATCGTCGGCAGTTATTCACTGGGTCGCCTCTTGCGGATGCCGCACAAGATGTCGCTGCTGATCGCCTGCGGAAACGCCATCTGCGGCAACTCCGCGATCGCCGCCATCGCCCCTGTGATCGACGCGGACGGCGACGACGTGGCCGCCTCCATCGCCTTCACCGCCGTGCTCGGCGTCGTCGTGGTGCTGCTCCTGCCTGTGCTGGCGATCAGCCTGCATCTGTCGCCCCATGCCTTTGGCGTGCTGGCCGGCCTCACGGTCTACGCCGTGCCCCAGGTGTTGGCCGCCACCGCGCCGGTCAGCTCCTTGTCAGCCCAGGTCGGAGCGGTGGTGAAGCTGGTGCGGGTGCTGATGTTGGGCCCGGTGGTGCTGGCGATTTCCCTGACCAATCGTACCGCCGGCTCGGCGCGTCGCGCGCCGCGACTCCATCATCTCGTCCCCTGGTTCATCGTAGCCTTCCTGGCGCTGATCGCCGCCAGGTCGGCAGGCCTGCTGCCGACCGTGCTGCTGGCCCCCGCGGCGACCGCAACGGGCGGCCTGACGGTCGTGGCCATGGCGGCCCTGGGCCTGGCGGTCGATCTGCCGGCCATGGCCAAGGTGGGTCCGCGGGCGGCGGCGACGGTAACCCTGTCGCTCCTGATGCTGGGCGTCGTGGCTCTGGTTCTGCTGCGCCTGCTCTCGCTGGCCTGACCCCGCCGCCGAGTGCACGACAGGGAAGCATGGCGGCAATAACTCGCCTATATCTCTATGACGCATGCCTCCCCGCCTCAAACCCACTCGCCTGGAATACGTCGTCGATGGCGTGCGGCTGCGCGCCCTCTTATCGGCCGCGGCGCTGGAGGCCGGCGACGGGCCAGCGCAGCGCAAGGCGGCGCTGGAGATCCTCAAGGCCGCCCTGTTCCGCGGCCGGATGATCGCCAAGGAGCGGCTGGAGAACGGGGCCGGTGGCATTGAGACTGCCCGGCTGATCTCCGGAGTCACCGATGAGGTGATCACGGCGCTCTGGGATTTCACGACGGTCCACGTCTTCCGCGCCCGCAATCCGACAGAGGGCGAGAGATTGGCGCTCATGGCCGTCGGCGGCTACGGGCGAGGCACGCTCGCACCCTACTCCGATATCGATCTGCTGTTCGTGCGCCCCTACAAGCAGACCGCCCACGCCGAGAGCGTCATCGAATACATGCTCTACGCCCTATGGGACCTGGGCTTCAAAGTCGGACATGCTTCCAGGACGGTCGAAGAGTGCGTGAAGCTCTCTCGCGAAGATTTCACCATCCGCACCTCGATCCTGGAAGCGCGCCGGCTGATCGGCGACGAAAAACTGGCTGACGAATTGGTGCGACGCTTCCAGCACGAGGTGGTCAAGGGCACCGGCGCCGAGTTTGTCGCCGCCAAGCTCAAGGAACGCGACGAGCGCCACGCCCGCGCCGGCGCCAGCCGCTACATGGTCGAGCCCAACATCAAGGAGGGCAAGGGAGGCTTACGCGACCTCAACACCCTGTTCTGGATCGCTCAGTACCTGCACCCCGGCCAGTCCATCGAGAAGGTCATGCAGCTTGAGATGTTCGAGCGCCGCGAGGTGCGCGCCTTCATCCAGGCCTTCGACTTCCTCTGGGCGGTGCGCGCGCACCTGCACTTCACCACCGGCCGGCCAGAAGAGCGCCTGACCTTCGACCTGCAGCCGGAGATCGCCCAGCGGATGGGCTACGGCGACCGCGCCGACAACCCTGCCGTCGAGCGCTTCATGCGGCGCTACTTCCTGATCGCCAAGGAGGTGGGCGCGCTCACCCGCGTCTTCGCCGCCAAGCTCGAGGCCGAACGCGTCAAGACCGCCCCGCGCGGCCTGTCACGCCTGTTGCCCGCGCGCCGGCCCAAGCGCACCCGTCTGGACGTGCCGGGATTCCACGAGATCGGCGGGCGGCTGAACATCGACGGCCCGGAGATCTTCGAACGCGATCCGATCAACCTGCTGCGCCTGTTCAAGATCGCGGACGAGCGCAACCTCGACCTGCACCCCGACGCCTTCACCGCAGCGACCCGCCTAGCGGCCCTCATTACCTCGGCGGTGCGGCGCGACAGCCAGGCGGCGACCGTGTTTCTGTCGATCCTCGCCCGCGGTCGCGACCCACAGCGGACGCTCACCCTGATGACCGACGCCGGCGTGCTCGGCCGCTACCTGCCGGAGTTCGGGCGGATCGTCGCCCAGATGCAGTTCAACATGTATCACTCCTATACGGTGGACGAGCACACACTGCGGGCGGTCGGTGTGATCGCCGACATCGCCGCCGGGCGCTTCGTCGAGGAGCATCCGCTCTCCACCACTGTCATGCCGCTGATCGTCGACCGCGAGGCGCTCTTCCTGGCCATGCTGCTGCACGACACCGGCAAGGGCGGGGCCGGCGGCCAGGAGAAGGCGGGCGCCCGGGCGGCGCGGGCGGCCTGCGAACGGCTCGGCCTGGAGCGATCCAAGATCGAGCTGGTGGCCTGGATCGTCGAGCACCACCTGGTGATGAGCGACACGGCCCAGAAGCGTGACATCGCCGACCCTCGCACGGTCAGTGACTTCGCGAAAATCGTCGAGACGCCGGAGCGGCTGCGGCTGCTCTTGGTGCTGACCGTGGCCGATATCCGCGCGGTGGGTCCGGGTGTCTGGAACGGCTGGAAGGGTCAGCTGCTGCGCGAGCTCTATGGGGCGACGGAAGCCATCTTCCGCGGCGGGCGCGGCTCCGACACCGCCGCGGCGCTCAGGCGCTATCACGAGAACGCCGCCTACGACGCCCGGGTGCGTGTGGCCAAGGCCGACCCTGCCTCCGAAGCCTGGGCCGACGCCATGGAGGACGCCTATTTCTCGGCCTTCAGCGAGGCCGAGGTGCTGGCCCACGCCGCGCTGTCGCGCCGCGCGGGCGAAGGCGCGGCGGCGGAAGGTCGGGTGCGGAGCGACCGCAACGCCGCCGAAGTGGCGGTGGCCGCCATCGACCGCGAGCGGCTGTTCGTGGATCTGGCGGGCGCCATCACCGGGGCTGGCGCCAACGTGCTGGGCGCACGGGTCTTCACCTCGCGCGCCGGCCAGGCCTTGGATGTCTTCTACCTGCAGGATGCCGCCGGCCAGCCCTACGGGATCGACAATCCGCGCTCACTCTCACGCCTGGTGGAGAACCTGGAGGCGGCCGCCCGCGGCGAGCCGGTCGCGCACGAGCCGCGCCGGATCGGCGACCTGGGCCGCTCGGCAGCCTTTTCCATCGAGCCGGCGGTGATGCTCGACAATGACGCGTCGGAAACATCTACCGTGGTCGAAGCGTCTGGGCGCGACCGTCCGGGCCTGCTGGCGGCGCTCGCCCGCACCATCGCCGACGCGGGCCTCTCGATCCTGTCGGCGCACATCGACGGTTACGGCGAGCGCGCCGTCGACGCCTTCTATGTGACCGGGCCGAAGGGCGAGAAAGTGACGGACGCGCGCAAGGGCAATGCGCTTAAGGCCGCCCTGCTGGCAGCCCTCAACGACGAGGGCGAGGCCGAACCCCGCCGCGCCCATCTCCAGCGCGCCCGGGCCAGCGTCGCCCGCTGAGTTCGAAATCACATTTGTAGTTTCATTTGAATTACGAATGTAGTTTTGTTCCCTCGAAACGGTTCGGGGGATCCATGCAGCATCGGACGGGCGTTACTCTGGGGGCGATGCTGGCAAGCGCGGCGCTTGTCGCGCAGGCGCAGGAACAGGCCCCGTCAACACCGCCTGCGAAACCCGCCGCGACGGTCAAGCCGCAGGACGGACGAACGGTTGAGGCCGTCACGGTCGTCGGCGCCTCCGCTCAAGGGTTTCGCAGCGACATCGACCGCAAGAGCTACGGCATCGCGTCGGATCTGCAGACCACGACGGGTTCGATCAGTGATGCGCTGCGCAACATCCCCTCCGTCGAGGTGGACCCGCAAGGCAACGTCTCCCTGCGCGGCGATACGAACGTCACCATCCTGCTGGACGGCAAGCCGTCCGGGCAGTTCAAGGGCGCCTCGGCGGCTCAGGCGCTGCAGGCCTTGCCGGCGGATTCCATCGAGCGGGTCGAGGTTATCACCAACCCGTCCGCTGAATTTTCGCCTGAGGGGGCCGCGGGAATCATCAACCTGATCCGCAAGAAGGCCCGCAAGCCGGGCGCCTCGGGATCGGTGCGGGCGACCCTCGGAAATGAGGGGCGCCGTCAGGTCGGAGTCACCGGATCGTACAATTCCGAGAAGCTGACGGTCTCGGGTGACCTCAACGGCCGATACGACCCGCAAAGCGGCGACGGCTTGGATAGTCGCGAGCTCCTTGATGGCCAGGGGCATGTGCTCAGTACGAGCCAGACGGAGAACCACGGGTCGGGTCACGTCGACCGATGGGCCGCCCACGCCAGCCTGGACTATGATCTCGATCCCAAGACCCGGGTCAGTGGCGACGCCCGCTTCAGCCACTTCGACGTCGACCAGTCGCCCGAGGCGAAGTTCCAGGGCGAGGACCCCAACGTCGCCCTGATCCAGGCCTTCGACAAGCCGGGCCGGCTGAAATGGGGACTGGGCGACGACGAGGTCCAGGCGACCCTGCGCCGAACGTTCGG
>DASRRU010000315.1:0-10821 GCA_035656795.1 Phenylobacterium sp.
CCGCGCATTTCACCGCCGCGATCAGGAAGGTGGAGTCCGAGCCCTCGTCGGTCTTGAACGGGTCACCCGCCGGCCCCGCGGCGCGACCCTCATGCCAGGGGTTCCAGGTCCAGCCGTCGTGGCCAGGGCCGTTGCAGGCCCCGGCCTTGAGGCCGGGATCCTGGATCGCGCACTCGCGAACCGGCCCGATCACCAGGAAGCCCTGCTTGGCCATCAGCGAGGTCGCCCCACTGCGCGCCACCGTGAGGTTGTCCGTGGTCGATTCCACCGAACCGGTCAGCGGCACGAACACCGGCGCGGGGCCCGTCGCGCCCTCCGGCGGATAGACCAGGAAGGCGCGCCTGGCGCCGGCGTGCGGGAAATCGACGTTGAGCCCGGCGTGGACCACATAGCCGTCCGGGCACTCGCCCTTGAGAGCGGCGGCCGAGGCCACACCCGCGAGCGCCAGGCTCAGGGTCGTCGCCGCCAACCCGATCCAGCACCGCATTCCGACCTCCGAGGCCTCTATTTTTGAAGACAGTCGGGCGGCGCCCGCCAGAACACAACCCACCTTTGGCGCGCCTCCCCTTGCGCCGGCCGGGCAGTACGGCGAAGGTCTCGCGCCTCAAGTCCGGAGTTCCCTCGCCTTGCGTCCCATCCTCGCCCTCGCCGCCGCCTTAGCCCTCGCCGCCACCGCAGCATCGGCCCAACCCTCGCCCACCGAGCACGCTTTGCTCCACACCCTGGCCGCCGAGGTCTCGCCCGACCAGGAGCACGCGACCATCGCCAAGCTGGTGTCCTTCGGCACCCGCCACACGCTCTCCGACACCAAGTCGGACACCCGCGGCATCGGAGCTGCGCGGCGTTGGGTGGCCTCGCAGTTCGCGGCTATGTCCAAGGACTGCGGCGGTTGCCTGACCGTCGAGACACCATCGGAGGTGTTCACCGGCCGCCGGATCCCTAACCCCACCGAAGTGATGGACGTTCTGGCGATCCAGAAGGGGAGCACCGATCCCAACCGGGTAATCGTCATCTCCGGTCACATCGACAGCCGCGTCACCGACGTCCAGAACTTCACGTCCGACGCGCCGGGGGCCAACGACGACGCCTCGGGAACCGCTGCGGTGATCGAAGCGGCCCGGATCCTTTCGAAGCACAAATTCCCCGCCACCCTGGTGTTCGCGGTGCTGTCCGGCGAGGAGCAGGGGCTCAACGGCGGCCATGTGCTGGCCGACTACGCCACCAAGCAGGGCTGGCGGGTGGAAGCCGACCTCAACAACGACATCATCGGCAACTCCGAGGGCATCAACGGCGTGCGCGAGACCACCCGCGTGCGGGTCTTCTCCGAGGGCACCAAGAGCGTCGAGACCCCCGCCGAGGCCGACCGGCGCCGCTACAACGGCGGCGAGGTGGACTCACCCTCGCGCCAGATCGCCCGCTACATGGAGGGTCTGGCCGGGACCTATCTGGGCAACTTCAAGGTGACCATGGTCTACCGCACCGACCGCTTCGGCCGCGGCGGCGACCAGACCGAGATGATCAAGGCGGGCTTCCCCGCCGTGCGCGTCACTGAGGCCAACGAGAACTACAACCGCCAGCACCAGGATCTTCGCTCCGCGAACGGGATCAAGTACGGCGACGTGATCGAGGGCGTCGACTTTGCCTACCTGGCCAATGTCACTCGGGTGAACGTCATCACCATGGCCTCCATGGCCATGGCGCCGGCCCCGCCGACCCACGTGGACATCTCCGGCGCGGTCTCGGCCGATACGACGGTGAAGTGGCAGCCGGCGGCCGACGCGCAACGCTACCGCCTCTGGTGGCGCGCCACCACCGAGCCACAGTGGCGCTTCAGCCGGGCGGCTGCGCCCACCGGCCAGGCGGTGCTGAAGGACGTCAACATCGACGACTGGTACTTCGGGGTCAGCGCGTTGAGCGCCGACGGTTGGGAAAGCCCGGTGGTGTTCCCGGGCGCGCCTGGCAGCTGGACCCACGAGGAGCCGCCGCCGGCGCCCGCCGCCCCGGGCACGCCCGGCTCGAAGCCTTAGGCGGTCCCCGTCCGGGCGGCGGGTCGAGCTTAGGTCCTCAGGGCTGGTGGTGATGGTGGTGATGCACGTGATGAACTACGTGGCGCCGCGGCCCGTGATGCACCACGTGTTGCGCCCGATGATGCGCCACGGGGTGGCGGTGGTGGCGGGGCGCCGGCTGCGCTGAGGCCACGGCTGCGGACATGGCGAGCGCCGCGGTGGCGAGCGCCAAGGTGACGAGTTTCACGGATTGTCTCCCAATTCTGCTATGTCCGAATGAGGATTCGGACCCTTCGCGAAACTACGCGCCGAGACCGTTGCTACATTCTTACGGTCAGCCCGAAGTAACCTGGGCATTATCGGCCGGCGCGAAGTCCTTGCGCGGAACTGGTGGAGCGAGACGACGGCGATGGCCCCGCGAGTTTGGCTGATCCTGCCACTGGCCGCCGTCGGCGCGTGCATCGCGCCCGCCGCTGGCGCAGCGTCCTACGCCATGGTGCGCGCCCAGCCTGACGCCATCACCGTGATGGATCCGGCCGCCATCGAGACCTTGCCGGGCGGCGACAGCCTGCGCCGCGCCTACAGCGTCACCGTGCAGAAGACCCTGGTCTCCGGCGGCCCGCAGCAGCCGGGCTATGTGCGCACCCTCAACGAATACGACTGCGCCGCGCGCAGGGTCCGCTGGAAGAGCTTCTCCGTCTATTCCCGGTTCGGCGACCTGGTGATCCAGAAGAACAACGCCGACGACGCCTGGAGCCCGACCCCGCCAGGCAGCGAGGCGGAGGCCTCGACGCGGCTGGTCTGCGATCGCGCCAACAAATGGGCCGCGGTGGCGGCGACCTCGCTCAGCCAGCTGGTCATCAGCCTGATGCAGGCCTGGGATGAGGCTGCGCCGGCGCCGCCGCAGCCGGTCAAGCCGGCGCAGCACCTGAAGACGCCCGCCGCCAAGACCGCCAAATCGGCGCCCAAGGGTCCGCAGGTTTGAGGATTACCCTCCTCGCCGTCGGCAGGCTGGCGCGCTCCGCGGAGACCGAGCTGGTGAAGACCTATGTGGAGCGCGCGACTAACGCCGGCCGGTCCCTGGGTCTGGGCCCGGTGGAGGTGATCGAGGTGGAAAGCCGCAAGCCGGGGAAGGCCGCCGAGGCCGAAGTGCTGAGGCCGCATCTCAGCGATGCGCATGTCATCGCCTGCGATGAACATGGCCCGGCGCGCCCCTCGCGCGCCTTCGCCGAGGAGATCGCGACGCTCCGCGACCGTGGCGTGCGTCGGCTGGTGTTCGTGATCGGCGGCGCCGACGGGCTGGACCGCGAGGTGCTGGCGGCGGCCAACGGCAAACTCGCCTTCGGGCCGCAGACCTGGCCGCACGCGCTCGCCCGCGCCATGCTGGCCGAGCAGGTCTATCGGGCGGTGACCATCCTGGCCGGATCACCCTATCATCGCGACTGAATGCACCGCGCCCTGATCCTGCCCGCCACCCTGGCCGCCCTCGCCGCTGTCGCTGTCGGGGGCGCGGTCGCCGTGGCCGCCACCGGCGGGCGCCTGGCCCGGCTGAACGTCGAGGAAACCCAGCTTTCCGTCGAGCAGACCCGCAACATGGGCCAGCTTGCCCGGCTGTTGTCGGTGCTGGAAATTCTGAAGCGCGACCCGCCGCCGGCCCTGCTGGTCAGCCCCAGAGACGCCAAGAACGCCGTACGCGCCGCGATCCTGGTCAAGGCCATGACGCCGGACCTGCAGGCGCGCGCCAGCGGCTACGCCCAAGAGGCTGGCGAGATGATGCGGCAGCGCCGGCTGGCCGCCGTCGAAAGCGAGGCCCTGTTCACCCACGACAGCGCGCGCGCCGACGCCACGCCCCCGCCGCAAGGCCCGCTGGCTCTGCGCGGCCCGCTGGCGCCAGGGGCGCCACGCGCCCTAGAAGCGGCCATCACCCCGCCTCAAAGCCTCTCTATTCCATCCACTGGCCCGATCGTGCGGCGGTTCGGCGAGGCCCTGGCCAGTGGCGGCCGGGCCAACGGCATCACCTTCGCCGCCGCCGGCGGGGCCCGTGTCGCCAGCCCTGGCACGGGCTACGTACAATATGCAGGCCCCGTGAAGGGATGGGGCGTGATCTTGATCTTAAGACTGGCGGGTGGATACCATTTGGTGCTTGCTGGTCTTGACCGCACCTCGGTTTCGGTCGGGCAATCTGTCGCGGCGGGAGAACCTGTCGGATTCATGCCTGATGGCCGACAATCGCCAGATACGGGCGAGAAGGGTGCAAAGGCCCCCAGGGAACTCTACCTGGAGGTTCGAGAACAAGGCGTTCCTGTCGATCCGGGGCGCTGGCTGAACAAGGCGGGCTGAGTGGGCTTTCATGCAGGGTCCGCTCGAGAGTGGACCGCGCATCATCAAGCGGACGTCTGTCCAGTGTGGGCGGGCCCGCCAGGGAGCCTACGGTAGGCGATGAAGAAGTACCTCCTGATCGGCGTTTCGGCGTTCGTGCTCGGCGCGGGCTCCATGGCCTACGTCAGCCAGCACGCCATGGCCGCGGCCACGCCCAAGGCCAACACCTACCGCATGCTGGGCCTGTTCGGCGACGTGCTGGACATCGTCGAACGCCAGTACGTGGCCCCGGTGGACGACACCAAGCTGATCCATGCCGCCCTCGACGGCATGCTGACCTCGCTCGACCCGCACTCCAGCTACCTCGACCCCGAGGGCTTCGACGACATGCGCGACCAGACGCGTGGCGAGTACGGCGGCCTGGGCCTGGAAGTCACCACCGAAGACGGCGTGGTGAAGATCATCTCGCCGATCGACGACACCCCCGCCGCCAAGGCGGGACTGAAGCCCGGCGACTACATCACCGCCGTCAACGGCGAAAGCGTGCTGGGCCTGTCGGTCACCGACGCGGTCAAGCAGATGCGCGGCAAGGCCGGCGAGACGGTCACCCTGACCATCGCGCGCGAGAAGTCCGACCCGTTCGACGTCAAGCTGCAGCGCGAGATCATCAAGCAGAAGACCGCCGTGGCGAAGCTCGACGGCGACTACGGGATCCTGCGGGTCTCCGGCTTCAACGAGAAGACCACCGACGAGGCCACTGCCGCCTTCAATGAGATCAAGGCCAAGAACCCCCACATGAAGGGGCTGATCCTGGATCTTCGCCGCAATCCCGGCGGCTTGCTCGACCAGGCGGTCGGCATCTCCGACCTGTTCCTGCAGGGCGGCGAAATCGTGAGCCAGCGCGGCCGCGATCCGCGTGACGTGGAGCGCTACAACGCCCGCCCGGGCGACATTACCAATGGCCTGCCGATGGTGGTGCTGATCGATTCGGGCACCGCCTCGGCCGCCGAGATCGTCGCCGGCGCCTTGCAGGACCGCAAGCGCGCCGCGATCGTCGGCCTCACCAGCTTCGGCAAGGGCTCCGTGCAGACGGTGATTCCGTTGCGCGGCGGCATGGACGGCGCCTTGAAGCTCACCACGGCGCGTTACTACACGCCCTCCGGCCGCTCGATCCAGAAGACCGGCATCGAGCCGGACCTGGAGGTCGCGGCCACGAAGGACGAGGCGCAGGAGATCGCCAACCGCGCCTTCGGCTTCTCGGAAGCTTCCTTCAAGAACGCGCTGAACGCGGACGAGGGGAAGGTCCGCAAGGCCGCCCACACCCCTGCCGAGGCGCCTCCGGAAGGTTTCGACGCCAAGAAGGACTTCCAGTTGGCGCGGGCGGAGGACGTGCTGAAGTACGGCTCGGTCGCGGCCACGCCGAAGCTCGCCGCGCCCACCGCGCGCCTGGCCGGCATCCTATCGAAGGCCAAGGTCGCCGAAGTGAAGCCTCCCGCGCCCAAGCCGTAGAACTCGGCGGGAGGTTTCGGACCTACGACCTGAGGCCACGGCCTGGCGTGATGAGCCGGGGCTTTGGCGCCCTCGGCGGCGCACTGCGCGCGGCGGCGCGGCGCGCGCCGCTGCAGTCTGAAGGCTGCGCCCCTTTTTCGGGCGATGAGAAGTCTCCGTTAACCCTGTTTTGGGACTCTCCTCACCGAGGAGCACCCGCGCTGTGGCCACCATCGCACTTCCCCGCCTGTCCGTTCCGACTGTCGGACGCGCGCAACTCGTCGGCCTGGTGACCCATCGCTATGTCGGTCTTGCCGCCGCGACCCTGCTGCTGGCCGGCGCCGCCTTCGGCGTCGTCAAGGCGCTGGGTCCGGGCGCTCCCGCCGCCGGCGTGGTGCGCGTCTCCCTGTCCGGCGTGCTCGCCCGCGCCCCGCAGGGTTGGCGGGAGACGCTGAGCCCCCAGCACGGCCCCGCCCGCGTCAGTCAGGACGTGATCCGCCTGTCGGAGCGCCCGCTTGCGCCCCTGACCTCCGGCGCCCTGAGCCACCCTGACAGGCTCCTGCCCCCGCCGCCGCCCGGCGCGCCCCTGCCCGTGGCGCCTATCGCCGGCTTCTTCGCCCCAGGGCCCGCCGGGCCGCTGCCGATCATCGCCCCTGGCGGGCGCACGCCGTTCGAGGCCTACCGCCGGCCATTCGCCTCCAACGGGCGGCCAAGGGTGGCCCTGGTGATCGGCGGGCTGGGCCTGAACGCGCGGGCCACCCAGCAGGCGATCGAGACCCTGCCTGCCGAGGTGAGCCTGTCCTTCAGCCCCTACGCCGAGGGCCTGCAGGGCTGGATCGACATGGCCCGCGCCCACGGCCACGAGGTGCTGCTCGAGACGCCCATGGAGCCCGTGGACTATCCGGACAACGACCCCGGCCCCTATACCCTGATGGCCAATGGCCAGGCCCCCGAAACGGTCAAGAAGCTGGAGTGGGTGCTGTCGCGCGCCACCGGCTACTTCGGCGTCACCAACTACCTGGGCTCCAAATTCCTGGCCTCCGACGGGGCCTACCAGACCTTCTCAGCCGCGCTCCACGGGCGCGGTGTGGCTTTCGTCGACGACGGCTCGGCGTCCCGTCGCGGCGGCAAGGGCGTGATGCGCGCCTCGGCCGAACGGATGATCGACGACCAGCTCAACCAGGCCGCCATCGACCAGCAGCTCGTGGCGCTCGAGGCCGGCGCCCTGCAGCGCGGCCAGGCGATGGGCGCGGGCTTCGCCTATCCGGTGACGCTGGAAAAAGTCGCACAGTGGTCGCGGTCGCTGAGTGATCGCGGCTTCCAGCTCACCCCGGCGTCAGCCTTCGCCCACTAAGCCAGCGCCGCCGCACCGTTTCAATTCAATCGCAACGGCAGATGCTCTAGAAGATCCGGGCGCATGACCCAGGACCTTGAGCTCTATCGCCCGAACGTGGGCGTCGTCCTGTTCCACCAGGACGGCCGAGTGTGGCTAGGCCGGCGCGCCAGCACGCCCGGTCCGCACAACTGGCAGTTCCCGCAAGGCGGCGTCGATCCCGGCGAAGAGCTAGAAGCCGCCGCCCGGCGCGAGCTCGCCGAGGAGACCGGTGCGGTGGCGGCCGACTGCCTCGCCTGCACCAAGGATTGGGTGGCCTACGATTTCCCCCCCGGCCACGGAGGGTCCAAGGCCCTGCGCGGCTGGAAGGGGCAGAAGCAGGTGTGGTTCGCCTTCCGCTTCGATGGACAGGATAAGGATTTCAAGCTTGACGCCCACAGCCCCCCGGAGTTCGACGCCTGGCGCTGGGCCTTCCTCGACGAGGCCGCGGAGTTGATCGTGCCCTTCAAACGAGCCGCCTACGAACGCGTGGTGGACGCCTTTGGACGCTTCGCCGCGCCGCGTGGGGTGGAATGACCGCAATTGTGATGGTGCACGGCGCTTTCTGCGGCGGCTGGGCGTTCGAGCAATTCCGTGACCCATTCGAGGCTGCGGGCTTTGAGGTGATCGCCCCGGATCTGCGGGGCCACCAGGTCGGGGCGCAGAGCAGCGCCGTGGTCGGCGTCTCCATGTCCGACTACGCCGCCGACATCGCTCGCCTCTGCGCCGAGCAGCCCGAGCCGCCGGTGCTGCTGGGCCATTCCATGGGCGGGCTGGTGGCCCAGTTGGCCGCGCGGCGCGCGCCAATCAAGGCTCTGGTCCTGCTCGCGCCCTCGCCGCCGTGGGGGGTGGTGGGCTCCAGCCTTGAGGAGGCCGCGACGGCTTTCGGCGTGCAAATGATTGGCCCCTTCTCCTCCGGCGCACTGTCGCCGGATCGCGGCCTGATGCGCGCCTATAGCCTCGACCGCATGGGCAAGGCCGAGCGCGAGGCGGCGGTGGAGAGGTTGCGGCCCGAAAGCGCCATGGCGGTGCGCGAGACGCTGAACTGGTGGCTGGATCCCTTCATGACCACCAGTGTCGGGCCCGGCGCCATCGACGCGCCAGCCCTGGTGATCAGTGGCCAGGGCGACGTCGTGCATTCGCCGGCCACGGCCCGCTCCATCGCCGACCGGATCGGCGCGGAGTTCAAGATCATGCCGGGGATGAGCCACTGGCTGGTGGGCGAGCCCGGCTGGGATGCGGTGGCGGAGACGGCGCTGAATTGGCTCGCCGAAGAGCTCAGCCTCGCCGCTTGAGCGCCAGCCGCCCGAGCCCGATCAGCGCCACCGCCGCCCAGGCTCCCTCCATCACCGTCGATGACAGGTTGAAGTTGGCCAGCAGCAGCGAGGCCAGGATTCCGCAGGCGCCCACGAAATTGGCGGTGAGCGACCAGAGCCCCTGAGGGTTCAGCCGCCCCAGCGCCGCGCCGGCGTAGGCCACCAGGATCATCGCGACGCCGGCGAGACCCGCGGCGTCGGTCCAGCTCATCCGAGCTTGCGTTCCTGGTAGAACAGCTCGCCGGTCGAATATTTGGCGTTCAGCGAGCTGTCGTCCGGCTTGGTCCAGGTGGAGAAGTTCACCGCCGTGGAGTTTGCGGCGTCGAAATGCTCCCAAGACTTCCGCACGCGCTTCACGCCATCCGGGTCCACGGCCACATAGTTGGCCTGCAGGATCAGTTCCGGCTGGTGCAGGAACGACCAGATGTTGATCGCGCCGACGATCGGCTTGTCGTCGTTCAGGGCGTAGTGAACCTCGGCGCGGCAGACATCCTTGTTGGAGCCCGTCGGCTCGATGGTGATGTTGGTATCCTTGTTGGCGGGGTCCAGCGGCATGGTCCAGGTGTTGTCGCGGCGGTTCTTTTTCAAGCCCATGGCCGCCGAGTTCGCCTTGGCGATGTCGTCCAGGTTTCCGCCGCGGACCAGCGGCACGCAGATCTTCTCGATCACCGAAAGGATGACCGCGCCATTGCCGCTGGTGGGCAGGCTGGGCGGGGCCTCGGCGGCGGGAGTCGCTGGAGTCGCCGTGGCGTCAGGCGCCGCCGGCGGGGTCGCGGCGGGCTGCCCCTCCGGAGCCGTCGCCGGAGCCGAGGGAGTCGCTGGAGCCGGCGGGGCGGCAGGCGTCTGGGCCTGGGCCACGGACGCCAGGGCCGTGGCGGCGATCAGGCTGGCGAGGACGGCGGTACGCATCTTAAGAGTTCCCCTGACATTTCAGCGCGTCATAAAACGGGACCAAGGCGCCGGAAGCAAGACATCCCGCCCGAAAAATTACAAGTATAATTCAGGCGGCCTCAATCGCGTGCTCGGCGAGCACGGTGAAGCCGTCCGGCGTGACATCGGCAAAGCCGCCGCGCACGTCGTAGACGGTGATCTGGCCGTCATGATGCACCGTGACCGGGCCTTCGCGCAGCGCCGTCATGAACGGGGCATGGCCGGCCAGGACCCCGAAGTCGCCCTCGGAGCCCGGCGCGTCGACCTGGTCCACGAGCCCGGAGAACAGCTCGCGCTCCGGGGAGACCAGGGAAAAGTGGAGCTTGTCGGCCATCAGGCTGAGGCTTCCGCCGCCAGGGTTTCGGCCTTGCGGACTGCGTCCTCGATGGTGCCGACGTTGTAGAAGGCGGCCTCCGGCAGGTGGTCGTACTCGCCGTCCACCACCGCCTTGAACGAGCGGATGGTGTCTTCCAGGGAAACGAAGATGCCCGGCATATTGGTAAACTGCTCGGCCACGTGGAACGGCTGCGACAGGAACTTGGAGATCTTGCGGGCGCGGGCGACCGTCAGCTTGTCCTCTTCCGACAGCTCGTCCATCCCCAGGATGGCGATGATGTCCTTCAGCGCCTTGTAGGCCTGCAGCGTCTCCTGCACGCGGCGCGCGACATTGTAGTGCTCCTCGCCGATCACCAGCGGGTCCATGATCCGGCTGGTGGAGTCCAACGGGTCCACGGCCGGGAAGATGGCCTGGGCGGCGATGTCGCGGCTAAGCACCGTGGTCGCGTCCAAGTGGGCGAAGGAAGTGGCCGGCGCGGGGTCGGTCATGTCGTCGGCGGGCACGTAGATGGCCTGCACCGAGGTGATCGAACCCTTGTTGGTCGATGCGATCCGCTCCTGCAGGTTGCCCATTTCCGTGGCCAGCGTCGGCTGATAGCCCACGGCCGAGGGGATACGGCCGAGCAGAGCCGACACTTCCGCGCCGGCTTGCGTGAAGCGGAAGATGTTGTCGATGAAGAGCAGGACGTCCTTGCCTTCTTCATCGCGGAAGTACTCCGCCTGGGCCAGGCCGGTCAGGGCCACGCGGGCCCGCGCGCCCGGAGGCTCGTTCATCTGGCCGTAGACGAGCGCGCATTTGGAGCCCTCGCCACCGCCCGGCAGGTTCACGTTGGACTCGATCATCTCGTGATAGAGGTCGTTGCCCTCGCGCGTCCGCTCGCCCACGCCCGCGAACACCGACACGCCGCCATGCGCCTTGGCGATGTTGTTGATCAGCTCCTGCATGGTCACGGTCTTGCCGACGCCGGCGCCGCCGAACAGGCCGATCTTGCCGCCCTTGGTGTAGGGGCAGAGTAAGTCCACCACCTTGATGCCGGTGACCAGCACTTCGGCC
>DASRRU010000316.1:0-2886 GCA_035656795.1 Phenylobacterium sp.
CCACCAGCTGGACCACAGGTCGCCTCCGGTTCCGCGAGACGCCGCTGGCGACCGCGGTCGAGGAGGTCAACCGCTATAGCCGCGCGAAGATCGTGCTCGACGACGCGCGGGTCCAGTCCGTCCGGGTCAACGGTGTCTTCGACACGGGCGATTCGCGGGCCTTCCTGTCGGCGGTAACGGCGCTGTTCGATCTCGAAGCCGTCCCCGACCGGGGCGGAACGATCCTGCGGGCGCGGACGCCGTCCAGCCCCTCCTAGAATATTTTGGCTTTCCCCAGTTCGCGTTTCGGCCGGCTGACGCGTCAACCCCCTGACGCCAGCGAAAAAACCAGAAGCCCTGCCATGTCGGCGGGCCGGCTCGGGCGTCGGGGGAACACCATGGATCGGACCGACCGTACGCCGGGGCGCTTTCGGAATCTTCTTCTCGCCAGTTCCATCTGGATCGTGGCCGCCGCACTGAGCGCGCCCGCGCCCGCAGCCGCGGCCTCGGCCGTCGTCACCATCGACGTGCCGGCGGGCTCGCTGGACAATGCGCTCGCCGCCATCGCCGGCCAGACCCATCAGCAGGTGCTCTATACCGCCGACCTGGTCGCCAGGCGGCGCGCGGCGGCCCTGCACGGCGACTATACGGCCGAAGATGCGCTGCATCGGCTGCTCGACGGCACGGGCATCACCGTCCGGCGGACCGGGCCGAACGTCCTTGTGCTGGAAGCGCCGCGCGCCGCCCTGGAGCCCACGGCGGTCGGGCGCCCTTTCGGCGCTGACGACGCGACAGGCGCGCCCGAGCTTCCGACCCAAAGCGTTCCCAACGTCGCGCCGGTCGTCACCGTCGATGCGGTCACCGTCACCGGGTCTAACCTGCGGAACGTCCCGATCGCATCGCCCCTGGTGACCCTGTCGCACGACGACCTTGAGCGCAGCGGTCAGACCACGGTGGCCGACGCCGTGCGCGCCATTCCGTCGAACTTCGGCGGAGGCGCCAGTGAGTCGTTCGGAACGGGCGGTGACCCGCTCTCGCGGAACGGGTCCTTCTCGTCGGGCCTGAACCTGCGGGGCCTGGGCAACAACGCCACCCTGATGCTGATGAACGGCCACCGGATCGCCGGGTCCGGCACCTTCGCCGACTTCGTCGACATTTCGACCATCCCGTCTGGGGCCCTCGATCGGGTCGAGGTGCTGGAGGATGGCGCCTCGGCCATCTACGGTTCGGACGCCGTGGCCGGCGTCGTCAACTTCATCATGAAGCGCGACTACGACGGCGCCGAAACCCGGCTGCTCGGCGGCGCCGCCACCCAGGGCGGCCGCACCCAGGGCCAGCTCGACCAGACCTTCGGCCGGAGGTGGGAAAACGGCGGCTTCATCGTCTCCTATGAGCTGCGGCATCAGGACGATCTGCCGGGCGCCGATCGTCCATTCGCCGCCACCGCCGACCTGCGTGCGCTCGGCGGGACCGACGAACGGCTGACCACGTCGTTTCCCGGTAACATCCTGGTCACCGACCCGGTGACCAAGGCGCTTGTCCCCGGCTTCGCGATCCCGGCCGGCCAGAACGGCATAGGCCTGACGCCCAGCCAGTTCATCGCCGGCGCGCCCAACCTGTTCAACCAGCGGCAGGGCGCCGACATCCTGCCGGACCAGACGCTCAATTCCATCTATCTGGCCGCCCACCAGGGCCTCGGCAATCTCGAGGTGTCTGCCGATGTCCGCGCCAGCAGCCGGCGCTACAAGGATATCAATGTGCCGGCGCAGGCGACTTTCACCGTCACCGGCGCAAATCCTTACTTCGTCTCGCCGACCGGCGCCGCGTCGGAGCGGATCGCCTACAACTTTGGCGGTGAGGCGCCGAACCCCGTCGTCGTCGGCGACTCCAATGCGGTGGCGGCCACGCTCTCGGCGACCTTGAAGCTGGCGCATGCCTGGCGCGCCGAAGCTTACGCGGCCTTCGCCGAACAACGCGACGTGACCCACGGCGACGGCATCGTCAGCCAACTGATCCTCAATGAAGCGCTGGGCAATGCGCCGCCCAACCCGGCGGTGGCCTACAATCCGGCGGTCGACGGCTACTTCAACCCATTCGACGGCATCCCCGGCGGCGCCAACGCCAAGGTCGCCGCGCGGATCAGTTCCGGCAGCGTGCTGACGCGTGGCCGCGACCAGGTCATGACCTTCAACCTCCAGGCGGACGGGCCCGTCTGGAACTTGCCGGGCGGCGATATCCAGGTGGCCGCCGGCGTCCAGGCACGGCGGGAAGGCTTTGTCACCACCAACCTCGTCGAGGTCGCGACGCCGACGCCACAGCTCATCTCCAGCCTCGATCTCAGCCGAACCGTGACGGCGGCGTTCGCGGAGCTGCAGGTGCCGCTGTTCGGCGCAGAGAACGCCCGCCCGGGGTTCCAACGCCTCGAACTGTCGCTGGCGGGCCGGGTGGAGCACTACGATTCCTTCGGCGTCACCGCGAACCCGAAATTCGGCCTGTTGTGGTCGCCGCTGCAGGACCTGCAGGTCCGGGCCACCTACGGCACCTCCTTCCGCGCGCCGGCGCTGCGGGAACTCGCCAGCCCCGCCGAGTACAATTCGCAGATGCTGGCGCTGGGCGCCGGTCACCTCCTCAGCCTGACCTTGTCCGGCGGCAATCCGGATCTCACGCCAGAAACGGCCAAGTCCTGGACGCTCGGCTTCGACTGGCAGCCGGCGCGGATCCCCGGGCTGAAGCTGAGCGCCACCGGCTTCGACATTTCGTTCAAGAACCGCATCGAGCAGCCCGTGGGCGCCAATCTGCAGAACGCTTTGCAGGACCCGACGCTGTCGGCTTTCGTCACCCGCATCTCGCCCGCGACCTCCGCCGCGGACCTGGCGTTGATCCAGCGCCTGCTGGCCAGTCCGTCGT
>DASRRU010000317.1:0-16509 GCA_035656795.1 Phenylobacterium sp.
TCGCCCACCGCTTCCGGCTGGAGAAGACCGACCCGACGAAGGCCGTCTCGCCGGTCAGGAAACCCATCGTCTTCTACGTCGATCGCGCCGCGCCGGAACCGGTGCGCTCGGCTCTGCGCGACGGCGCGAGCTGGTGGGCCAAGGCCTTCGAAGCCGCCGGCTTCAAGGACGCCTATCGCGTTGAGATCATGCCGGAGGGCGCCGACCCTCTGGACGTCCGCTACAACGTCATCAACTGGGTCGACCGCGCCACCCGCGGCTGGTCCTACGGCGCCTCGATCACCGACCCGCGCACGGGCGAGATCGTCAAGGGCTCGGTGCTCCTGGGCGCCCTTCGGGTCCGTCAGGACATGCTGATCTTCGAGGGTCTGGTGGGCGCCGATCAGGACGGCAAGGGCGGCGGCAACGATCCGGTGCAGGTCTCGATCACCCGCCTGCGGGAACTCTCGGCGCATGAGGTCGGCCACACCCTGGGCTTCGCGCACAACTTCGGCGCCTCGACGCAAGGCCGCACCTCGGTGATGGACTACCCGCCGCCGCGGGTGAAGCTGACCAATGGCAAGATCGACCTCTCCGACGCCTACGGGACGGACATCGGCGACTGGGACAGGTTCCTCGTCGACTGGATGTATTCCGACATGCCGAAGGGCGAAGCCGGCGAGAAAGCCCTGGCCGCCAAGGCCAAGGCGGCGGCCGAGAAGCTGCGCTTCGTGCAGGACACCGACGCCCGGCCGGTGGATTCCGGCCACCCCGACGGGGCGATCTGGGACGATGGCGTCGACCCCATCGCCGAGCTCGACCGGATGATGGCGGTGCGCAAGGCCGCGCTCGACCAGTTCGGCGAAAAGGCGCTACGCCCCGGCGAGGCGCTGGAGGCGCTGCGCCGCAAGTTCGTGCCGATCTACCTGCTGCACCGCTACCAGGTGGAGGCCGCCGCCAAGTCGGTGGGCGGCGTCGACTACGGCTATGGCGTGAAGGGCGACGCCAACGCCGCCGCCAAGGTCGTGGCCGCCGACCGCCAGCGCGCGGCGCTGACCTCGCTGCTCGCCGCGATCACGCCTGAGGCCCTCGACACGCCGGAACGGCTGATCCCGCTGCTCTCCTCCGGCCAGTCAGGTCGGCCGGATCGGCAGACCGCCATCGAGATCATCCCCACTGCCGGCGGGCCGGTCTACGACAGCCTAGCCGCTGCCGACGTGGGCGCGGGCGTCGTCGTCGACGCGCTCACCGCCTCGCCGCGCCTCAACCGCCTGGTCGACCAGCACCGCCGCGACGCCAGCGAACCCGGCGTCGGCGAGGTGACTGCCAGGATGCTCGACGCCGCCTTCGCGCCTGCGACCGGCCGCTACGCCGAGATCGCGCGCCGCACCCAGACCCGCACGGTGCTGCAGCTGGCCTACGCCGCCCGCCAACCCGCAACATCCTCCGGCGCGGCCTCAGAGATCGATCAGGCCCTGGCCGACCTCGCCGCCAAGCTGAAGTCCTCGCCCGGAACCGATCCCGCCGAGCGCGCCCACCGCCTGCACCTGGCGGCCCTGCTGGAAGACAAGGACGAACTCAAGCGCCTCCTGGCCGACACCAAATGGCGCCCCGAAACCCCACCCGGCATGCCCATCGGCGAGGACGACGACGGGGATTTCTAAGGTGCAACGACCGTCATCCGCGGCCTTGGGTTGACCCTCAGGCCGCGACCAGTTCCCCCGCCAGCGCCCGCTCGATCAGGGCCACTGTCCGCTCGACGCCGAAGATCGCCACGAACGACCCGAACCGCGGGCCCTGGCTCTGGCCCAGCAGCACCTCGTAGAGCGCCGAGAACCAGGCGCGCAGCGGCTCGAAGCCGGCGTCCTTGCCGACCTCGAAGACCTCGTTCTGGATGGCCTCGGCGTCCGCGCCGGCCGGCAGGGCCCGCAGCTTGGCGAGTAGCGCCTGCATGGCCGCGCGTTCCTGGTCCGTGGGCGCGCGGAACTTCTTCGCGGGCTTCACGAAGTCCTCGTAGTAGTTGATCGCGTAGCCGGCGAGCTGGTCCAGCACGGGCTCGCTGGCCGGGGTGGCGCCGGGGATATAGCGCTCGACGAAGGCCCACAGGATGTCCTTGGTCGAGGCGTCGGCGGCGGAGACCAGGTTCAGCAGCAGCGAGAAGCTCACCGGCGCGCCGCGCTCCGGCGGCGCGCCGCGGTGCACGTGCCAGGCCGGATTGTCGATGGGGGGCGTATTGGCCCCGTCAGCCCGCGCGCGATTGAACGCATCGAGCTGCTGAAGGTACTCGTCCGTCGCCTTGGGGATGACGTCGAAATAGAGCCGCTTCGCCGACTTCGGCGACTGGTACATGTAGTAGGCGAGGCTCTCCGGCGTGCCGTAGCGCAGCCATTCCTCCATGCTCAGGCCGTTGCCCTTGGACTTGGAGATCTTCTGGTTGTTCTCGTCCATGAACAGTTCGAAGTGGAAGGCCTCCGGCGGCTCGCCGCCCAAGGCCCGGACGATCTTGTTGGACACCCGTACGCTGTCGACGAGATCCTTGCCCGAAGCCTCGAAGTCGACGCCCAGCGCCACCCAGCGCGCCGCCCAGTCGGGCCGCCACTGCAGCTTCACGTGGCCGCCGGTGACCGGCGTCTCGGTGATCGTCCCGTCCTCGTCCTCGTAGGTGATCGTGCCCTTGGCGACGTCGCGGCTGAGCGTGGCGGCCTGCAGGACACGGCCGGACTTCGGGCTGATCGGCAGGAACGGCGAATAGGTCGCGCGCCGCTCCTCGCCCAGGGTGGGCAGCATGATCGCCTGCACCGCGTCGAACCGCGCCAGGATGCGCAGCAGGACCTCGTCCAGCCGGCCGGACTTGTAGGTCTCGGTGGACGACATGAAGGTGTAGTCGAAGCCAAAGCCATCGAGGAAGGCGCGCAGGCGGGCGTTGTTGTGCGCCCCGAAGCTCTCGTACTCGCCGAACGGATCGCGCACGGAGGTGACCGGCTTGTCGCGGTCCTCCTCCAGCATCGCCTTGTTCGGCACGTTGTCGGGGATCTTGCGGAACCCGTCCATGTCGTCGGAATAGACGATCAGCTGGGTGGGGATCGCGTCCTCGGTGAGCGCGCGGAAGGCGTTGCGCACCATGGTCGGCCGCGCCGCCTCGCCGAAGGTGCCCATGTGCGGCAGGCCAGAGGCGCCGTAGCCGCACTGGAAGATCACCGGCGGGATCAGCGCCGGCAGGGTCGCCACGGCTTCCGAGAACTTGCCTTGCGCGAACAGCGTAGCCGCCAGATCGCGCTCGGGGTCGGTCAGGCGCAGGCGGACGATGCGCTGCAGGAGTAGGCGCGCCTGCTCGAACGGCCAGCTCTTGGCCTCGCGCGCCTGGGCCGACAGGCCGTGCAATGTGGGTTGGGACGACATGGGGGCTGGCGGTAGCCCCCCAGCGCCAAGGGCTCAAGCGGAGTTTTGGGGCTCGCGCCGCCCCGTGAGCGCCTTAGCGCACCATCAGGAGCGCTAGGCCGATCCCGCCGATGGCGATCCTGAGCCAGCCGAACGGGGCGTAGCCGCGGCGCGTGACGATGGTCAGCATGGCCCGGATCACCCCCAGCGCCACCAGGAACGAGACCACGAAGCCCACGGCGACCAGGCCGGCGTGGCCGACGTTCATGATGTCGTGGCGGCTCTTCCAGCCGTCGACTACGAAGGCGCCGGCCATCACCGGTATGGCCAGAAAGAAGGAGAATTCAGCCGCCGCGCGCTTTTCGACCCCCATCAGCATGGAGCCGACGATGGTGGCGCCCGAGCGTGAAACGCCGGGCATCAGGGCCAGGCATTGAAAGAGGCCGATGACCAGCGAGGTGCCAAGCGGCAGGGCCAGCGGGTCCTGGCGGGTCGGATAGGGTGCGAAGCGGTCGATCAGCAACAGGACGAAGCCGCCCAGGATCAGGGCGATGCAGATTACCTTGGGGCTCTCGAACAGCACCTGCTTGATGACGTCGTGCAGCAGCAGGCCGGCGATCGCCGCGGGGATAAAGGCCACGATGACGCTAAGTGCGAATTTCTGGGCCCGGGCGTCGTAGGGCAGGCGGATCACCACACTCCACAGCCGCCCGAAGTAGAGCACCACGACCGCCAGGATGGCGCCCAGCTGGATCAGAACGGTGAAGGTGTCCCAGAAGCCGTCCGGCAGGCCGAGCGCCTTCTTGGTCAGGAGCAGCATGCCTGTCGACGAGACTGGAATGAACTCCGTGAGGCCTTCCACGACCCCAAGGATGATCGCGTAGATCCAGTCCGCCATGACGCTCCCCCCGACGCTTACGTTTAGGAATGCGGAACTAGAGTGAAGAAGGCGTTTACCGTCATTCTGCCCTCGCCGCGCACCTTGGCGGTGTATATCCATCCGCAGGCCATCGTCTTGGGGGATTTGTGGCATGACTTCGGCGGATAGCCGCCCACCGGACATGACCGCCGCGGTGCAGGCGGCGCTGCAACGGGGAGACCGGCAGGGCGCCTTGGCCCTGCTGCGGGAGGCCGAGCGCGCGGCGCCTGCCGACAAGGCGCTGAAGATGCAGCGCGCCATGGTCAGTCGGGCCCTGGGCGACCTGCCCGGCGCGCTTTCGGCCCTCGAAGAGGCGCTTAGCCTCGACCCCTATGATTTCGTGGCCCTGCTGTCGAAGGGCGCGCTCATCGAACGCACCGGCGGCGAGCGGGCGGCCGCGGCGATCTACAAGAACGCGCTGACCATCGCCCCGCCGGAAGACGAGCTGCCACCGGCGTTGCGCGCGCCCACGGCCCGCGCCCGCGACGTGGTGGCCAGGACCCGCGAGGCGCTGGAGGCGCACCTGAAGGCCCACACTGATGCGGTGAAGACCGAAGTCTCCGACGCCACCCGCAGGCGGTTCGACGAGAGCCTCGGCATCTTCTCCGGGCGGACCAAGGTCTACGCCCAGGAACCGCTGCTGCTGCACTATCCGCGGCTGCCGGCGATCCCGTTCTACGACCGCGCATTGTTCCCCTGGCTCGCCGAACTGGAGGCGGCCACCGACACCATCCGTGGCGAGCTGCAAGGTGCGCTGGAGGCCGCCAAGAACGACTTCGCCCCCTACATCGCCTATCCGAAGGGCGTCCCGGTCAACCAGTGGGGCGAGCTGAACCACTCGCCGCGCTGGAGCTCGCTGCACCTGTGGCGCGACGGCGTACGCCAGGAAGACGCCTGCCGGGTTTGCCCGAAAACCACGGCGCTGCTGGAGACCCTGCCGCTCTCCGACCAGCCGGGCTATGCGCCGACCGCCATGTTCTCGGCCCTCGACGCCAGGACCCACATCCCGCCGCACACCGGCTCGACCAATGTGCGCCTGCTCTGTCACCTGCCGCTGATCCTGCCTGGGCCCGCGCGGTTCCGAGTGGGCAATGAGACCCGCGACTGGAAGATGGACCAGGCCTGGGTGTTCGACGACACCATCGAGCACGAGGCCTGGAACGACGCCGACGCGCTGCGGGTCATCCTGATCTTTGACGTCTGGAACCCGTTCATCGATGAGGGCGAGAAAGCGCTGGTCCGCGCCCTCCTGGCGGCGCGGAAAGAATTCTACGAGTCCTGATCACTCCGGCTCCGGCCCGATGTACCTGGCCCGTGGTCGGATCAGGGTGTCGGCCTGGCCCTGCTCGATGGCATGGGCGATCCAGCCGGCGCAGCGGGCGACCGCGAACAGAGCGTAGGGTGCGTCCGCCGGCAGCTTCAGCGCCTCGCAGCCGGCCACCAGGGTGAAGTCGACGTTGGGCGCCAGGCCCGTCACCGCCTTCACCGCCGTCTGCAGCGCCAGGAGATCCGGCGGCGGGGTGAACCGTTCCAGCAGCGCCGCGGCCCGCGGATCGTCGTCCGGGTAGAGCATGTGTCCGAAGCCCGGCAGCAGGCGGTCCTCCACCAGCCGGTTGGCGATGGCCTGGCGCGGGCCAAGCTGGGCGGCCTCGGCCGCAAAGGTCCGCACCGCCGCCGTCGCCCCGCCGTGGCGCGGTCCCGACAGCGTTGCCAGCCCCGCCAGCGCCGAGGCCGACAGAGAGGCTCCGGTCGAGGCCGCCACCCTTGCTGCGAAGGCCGAGGCGTTCAACTCGTGGTCGGCCACCAGCACCAGGATGCGCCGGATCAGATCCGCGCCGGGCCCGCCGGGGCCGACGCCCCAGGCCAGGGCCAGCCGGTTGTGGATCGCCCCGCCCCAGGCTTCACCCGCCACCGCGTCGGTGAGCACGTCCAGCAAGGTCGCCGCCTCCACCGCCAGCACCAGCGGGTGGCGCCCCCGCGCCGGCGGGTCGGACCCCGCGCGCAGCGCCAGGGCCATATAGGCCCGCGTGCGCATGTCCGGATGCTTGGGTGGCTCGGGCCGTTCCGTGCGCTTCAGCGCCGCCCCGTGGCCGCCACGCAGCAGCCGCGCGACTGACTCCAGGGTCTCGGTGTCGGACAGGCGGATGGCGTCGCGCCCCCGGTAGAACAGCCGCCCGCCGGAGACGGTGGTGATCTCCGAGGCCAGCACCGGCTCGCCCCAGGCGATGGCGCCGGCCGCAACGTCTGAGACCTTGCGGCTGCGCGACTTGCGCTGGGCGAGCGCGGCGATGTCGGCGGCGCGATAGAGGCTGCGGCGCGGATCGTGCGGGTCGGCGCGCACCTGAACCCGCCCGCGGCTCACATAGGCGTAGAGCGTCTGCGGACGCACGCCCAGGCGGTCCCGGGCTTCCTCGGCGGCGATCCAGTCGGCTGTGACGGCCATAGGTTGATTATATTGATCAAGATTGACGATGGCAGTCTGCAGGCATTTCTGACCCCTTAGCAAGCCGGAACTGGAGACCGCCATGTCGGATGGATTGGAAGACGTCGTCGCCGCGGACACCGTGCTGTCGGAGGTCGACGGCCAAGCCGGGCGGCTGATCATCCGTGGTCGTTCCCTGGACGAGCTGGCGGGACGCACCACCTATGAGCAGGTCACCCGCCTGCTCTGGGACGGCTTCTTCGACAGTCTGCCGGCCGATCTCGGCCCCGCCCTGGCGGCTGCGCGCCTGGAGGTGTTCGCCGAGGTTTCGGCCCTCGATACCGGCCTGTTGGACCGCTCCCCCATCGAGGCCATGCGCGCCCTGACCGCCCGCCTTGCCGATGGCGACGATTTGAACGTCGCCCTGCGCCTGGTGGCCGCGCCGGCCGTGTTCACCGCCGCGGTGGTCCGCGCCCAGGCCGGCGATGCGCCGGTCAGACCCGACCTGGCGCTCAGCCATGCCGCCGACACCCTGCGGATGCTGCGTGGCGCTCCCGCGACCCGCGCGGAGGTCGACGCGCTTGACACCTATCTGGTGACGGTCAGCGACCACGGTCTGAACGCCTCGACCTTTGCCGCCAGAGTGATCGCCTCGACCCGGGCGGGCCTCACCTCAGCGGTGCTGGGCGGCATCAGCGCATTGAAGGGGCCGCTGCACGGCGGCGCGCCGGGCCCGATTATCGACATGCTGGACGCCATCGACCGGCCGGAAAACGCCCGCGCCTGGCTTGAAGATGCGCTCGACCGCGGGGACCGGCTGATGGGCTTCGGCCACCGTGTCTACCGGGTGCGCGACCCGCGCGCCGATGCGCTTAAGGCCGCGGTGAGGAAACTGACCGAGGGCTCCAACACCATGCCCGGCCGCCTGGCGTTCGCCGAAGCCGTCGAAGCTGCGGCGCTGGCCATACTGAAGGCGCGCAAGCCCGACCGGTCGCTGCAGACCAATGTCGAGTTCTATACGGCGCTGTTGCTGGAGGCCCTGGTCTTTCCGCCCTCGGCTTTCACCTGCGTCTTCGCCGCCGGCCGCGTCTCGGGGTGGATCGCCCACGCCCGCGAACAGCTCGCCGGTGGCCGCCTGATCCGTCCCCAGTCCCGCTATGTGGGTCCGGCGCCGAGGGTCGCGGCTTAGCCCCCACCCTCCCCATCTTGGGAAGGGAAGTGGTAGGTGTGGACCATGAACGACGTCCATGGCCTGACCGCGCAGGAGACCGCCGCCCTCACCCGGCGGGTGACGCTCTATTCGGTGGCGACCGCGGCAGTGCTGGTGGCGATCAAGATCGCCGCCTGGCTGGCCTCCGGCTCGCTGGCGCTGCTGGCGTCCACCGCCGATTCCGGCCTCGACCTGCTGGCGTCGTTGACCACCTTCTATGCGGTCCGGTTCGCCGTGACCCCGCCCGACGCGGAGCACCGCTATGGGCACGGCAAGGCGGAGGGGTTCGCGAGCCTTCTGCAGGCCGGACTGGTGTTCGCCTCGGCGGCGCTCATCGCCCAGCAGGCGATCGTCGACCTGATCACGCCGCGACCGATTCAGCAGGGCGCGTGGGCGGTGGCGGTGATGGCGGTCTCGATCGTACTGACCGGTCTCCTGCTTGTGGCTCAGGGCCGGGTGCTCAAGCGAACCTCGTCCGTGGCGGTGTCCGGCGACCGTGCCCACTACGCGGCGGATCTCGCCTCCAATGTCATCGCCCTGATCGGCATCGCGGCCACCGCCTGGTGGGGGATCGCGCGGCTCGACGCCATCGCCGCTCTGGCCATCGCGGCCTTGCTGCTCTGGGGGGCGGTGGGCGTGTTCCGGGAAGCCTCCGGTCAGCTTATGGATCACGAGCTGCCGGATGAGGTGCGCGCCCGCATCGTCGAGCTGATGACTGAGGACCGCCGCCTGACCGACGTCCACCAGCTGCGCACGCGTGCGGCAGGGCCTTACGTCCACATCCAGATGCACGTCGACCTCGACCCCGAATTGACCTTGGAAGCGGCTCACCAGGTGATCGTGGCGGCGGAAAACCGGGTGCTGAACGCCTTCCCCTCGGCCGACATCATCATCCACGCCGACCCTCGCGGCCGCGCCGAACCGCACGGCGGGGCCTTCGCCGAGGCCCACATTTCAAAAGCGTAGTAAACGGCCCCTTAAGGGGTGCGGCCTCCATTGGGGCCAACGAACCGCCCTTAGATTGAATGCGCCCGCTGCGCGTTAGCCGGACATGAGCCTCGAACGTATCCTGCATCACTTCCCGCTCGACCCCGCCTCGCGCCAGGTCCGCCTGGTGCTGGGCGAAAAGCGGCTGGCCTTCACGGACGTGCAGGTCCGTTACTGGGAGCGGCCCAAGGATCTCACGGCGCTGAATCCGTCGGGGATGATCCCCGTGCTGGAGGAGACGGACACCGACCTGGGCCGCCACCTGGTGCTGTGCGAGGCGCGCGCCATCCTCGACCACCTGGAAGAGACCGTGCCGGAGCCGCCGCTGCTCGGGCGCGACGCCGCCGAACGGGCCGAGGCGCGGCGTCTGCTCACCTGGTTCGATCGCAAGTTCGAATACGAGGCCGGCGGCTATATCCTGCACGAGAAGATGGAGAAGAGGCTGCTGGGCCTCGGCGCACCGGACCTCGCCAACCTGCGCCAGGGGCGCGACGGGCTGAAGAACCATCTCTACTATATCGACAAGCTGCTGCAGGAACGCGAGTGGCTGGCGGGGCGGCGGCTGTCGCTGGCCGATTTCGCCGCCGCCGCGCACCTGTCGGTGATCGACTATTGCGGCGACATGCCCTGGGCGGACTTCCCTGCGGTGAAGACCTGGTACATGAAGCTGAAGTCCCGGCCCTGTTTCCGGCCGCTGCTGGCCGACCGCTGGCCGGGTCTGACGCCCGCCAAACACTATGACGATCTCGACTTCTGACGCCTCTGAAGACCTGGTCCTCCCGGAATCTCAAATCAGGGAGGAGGCTCTTAAGCTCGGTTTCGATACCTGCCGCTTCACTACGGTCACCACGCCCTGGCCGGCATCGGCCCGGCTCGGTGAATTCGTCGAGGCCGGCCGGCATGGCGAGATGGACTGGCTGGCCGACACGCGCGAGCGCAGGGCCCATCCGCGCGCCATGTGGGGCGACGCCCGCTCGGCCATCGTGCTGGGGGTGAACTATGGCCCCGACCACGATCCGCTGTCCGTCTTGGTCGAGCGGGACCGGGCGGCGATCAGCGTCTACGCCCAGGGCGACGACTACCATGAGCTGATCAAGGCCCGCCTGAAGGCGTTGGCCCGCTGGCTGCAGGCCCGGTTCGGCGGCGAGCTGAAGGTGTTCGTCGACACCGCCCCGCTCCTGGAAAAGCCGCTGGCCGAGCAGGCGGGCGTCGGCTGGCAGGGCAAGCACACCAACCTGGTCTCCCGCGAATTCGGCTCCTGGCTGTTCCTGGGCTCGATCCTGACGACGCTCGACTTGACGCCCGACGCCGCCGAGCCCGACCACTGCGGCTCCTGCCGGGCCTGCCTCGACGTCTGCCCGACCAAGGCCTTTCCCGCGCCCTACCAGCTCGACGCGCGCCGCTGCATCTCCTACCTGACCATCGAGCTGAAAGGCCCGATCCCGCGCGAGTTCCGCGAGGCGTTAGGCAATCGCATCTACGGCTGCGACGATTGTCTGGCCGTCTGCCCCTGGAACAAGTTCGCCGCGGTCGCGGCTGAGCAGAAGCTGCAGGCCCGCGAAGCTCTACGCGCCCCGTCCCTCGCCGACCTCGCGCGCCTGGACGACGCCCAGTTCCGCGCTCTCTTCGCCAAGAGCCCCGTCAAGCGCATTGGCCGCGACCGCTTTGTGCGCAATGTGCTCTACGCGATCGGCAATTCGGGGGCGGCGGCATTGGCGGCGGAGGCGGAGCGGTTGCTGGGTGATCCCTCGCCAGTGGTGCGGGGCGCAGCGGTTTGGGCGCTGGGGCGATTGCTGAGCTCGGAGGCGTTCCAACGCCTTAAAGGCGCAAGCCGCGAGATCGATGCCGGGGTCCTGGCTGAGTGGTCAGAACCCCACTCCTCGAGTCCCCGCTTTCGCGGAGATGAGCGGATTAAAATTGAGCGGTAGGCATGTCCTTCAGCCGCGGCAGCACCTTGTCCTTTTCCGACAGCACCGGCGCCACATCCAGCGGCCATTCAATGCCGATGTCGGGGTCGTTCCAGATCAGGCCGCCCTCAAGCTGGGGCGCGTAGTCGCCATCGACCTTGTAGAAGAGCTCGGTGTCGTCGCTCAGCGTCATGTAGCCGTGGGCGAAGCCGCGCGGCACCCAGAGCTGCTCGCCGGTCTCGGCGGTGAGCGTCGCACCGACCCAGCGGCCGTAGGTCGACGAGCCCGGCCGGATGTCGACGGCGACATCGAAGATCGCCCCCTTCAGCACCCGCACCAGTTTGCCCTGGGCGTGCGGAGCCTTCTGGAAATGCAGGCCACGCACGGTGCCCTTACGCGCGTTGAAGGCCTGGTTGTCCTGGACGAACTGGGTGTCCACGCCGGCGGACAACAGCGCCTTGTGGCTCCAGGTCTCGGCGAACCAGCCACGCGCATCGCCATGCCGCTTGGGCGTGATATGCAGAACCTCGGCGAGGGCCAGGGGCGTGATCGTCGTCATGTCGGCTCGGAAACGTTGGAGTGATCTCTCGGATGGCGCGCGCCGCGGCGAATGGCAAGCCCTCGGAGGTTGCGGTCCCGGCGGTCAGCGTCGTGGTGGTGGTGTACGAAAGCGGCCCGACGCTTGAGCGGTGCCTGGCGGCGCTGAAGGCCCAGACCTTCACCGACTATGAAGTGCTGCTGGTCGACAACGCATCGAGCGACCGAACCGCCCAGGCCGCGGTCGTCGCCGACCCCACCCTCAGGCTGATTGAAAACGCCGACAACCTGGGCTTCGCCGCCGCCGTGAACCAGGGCGCGAAAGCCGCCGCCGGCCGCTGGCTGGCCCTCCTCAACCCCGACGCCTATGCCGAACCGGCCTGGTTGGAGCGCCTGGTGGCGGCGACCAGGGCCAATCCCGCCGTCCACTGCTTCACCTCCCGCCAGCTGATGGCCGAGGACCCCACGCGCCTCGACGGTCTGGGCGATGTCATGGCGCTGGCCGGCTACCCATTCCGGGGCGGCTACACCCACAAGGACCCCGGTTTGATCGCGCCCGGCTGGGTGTTCTCGGCCTGCGGCGGGGCGATGATGATCGACCGCGAGCTGTTCCTGGGGCTGGGCGGCTTCGACGAGCGCCTGTTCTGCTACTGTGAGGACGTCGACCTGGGCTATCGCCTGCGGTTGATCGGGGAGCCGACGCTGCTGGTCCCGGATGCGGTGGTGGCCCACGTGGGCTCGGCCTCGACGGGGGGGCGGCGCTCGGACTTCGCGGTCTTCCACGGCACCCGCAACCGCTTCTGGGTCTTCGTGAAGGACACCCCGCCGGTGCTGTTCTGGCTGACCTTGCCGCTGCACCTCGCGGCGACCGTGGTGCTGTTCGCCCGCCATGCCACGCGCGGCGAGGTCGCGACCCCGATCAAGGGCCTGGCCGCCGGCATCCGCCACATCGGTGTGGCGCTGGAGGCTCGCCGCGAAGCTCAGGCCACGCGCAAGGTCGGCTCCTGGGCGATCGCGCGGGCTATGACCTGGAACCCGTTGGACCTGTTCCTACGCAGGGCCTTCATTCAGCGGAAGCGGCCCACTCCGTAAGCCGGCGCATGAAGGCCTGGCCGCGCTCCATCTGCGAGACTTCCACATATTCGTCCGGTTGGTGGGCCTGGGCGATGGAGCCGGGCCCGCAAAGCACGGTGGAGAGCCCCGCCCGCTGGAACTGCCCGGCCTCGGTGGCGAAGGAGACGGCCCTGGGCGGCCCGTTGTCGCCGGCCAGCCGCCGGGCGAAGCTCTCCGCGGCCCCGTCCGGCTCCGGGGCAAAGCCCGGCACGTTCGACAGCATCTCCATGACGGCGCCGGCCTCCGGCGCACGGGCCTTCAGGGTCGCATCCATCGCCCGCACCTGGGCCGCGAAGGGCGCCAGCACCGCCAGGGGATCCAGCGTCGGCGGCGCGCGCAGGTCGAAGATGAACTTGCACTCCCGCGCCAGGATGTTGCCCGCCGTCCCGCCATTCACTAGGCCGATGGTCAGCGTCGGCCATTTGGGCGTGAAGGGCGAGGCGGGGTCGGCGTCGCGCTCCAGCTGCTCGGAAAGCTCGGTCAACGCAGCCATCAGCTTCACCGCCTCCATGATCGCCGAGACCCCTTGCTGGGTCTGGCTGGAGTGGGCCTCGCGGCCGGTCACTGTGACCTTGAAGTTGGCGATGCCCTTGTGGCCGTTCGCCGCCACCATGTCGGTGGGCTCGCCCACCACCACGAAGGCGGGCCGGGGCAGCTCGCGCCCAATGACCTCGATCATCGACGGCGCCCCCAGGCAGCCGATCTCCTCGTCATAGGAAAAGGCCAGGTGCACTGGCCGGCGCGGGTTCGCCGCGATCAGGCCGGGAACCGCGCCCAGGGCCAGGGCCAGGAAACCCTTCATGTCGCAGGTTCCCCGGCCATAGAGGCGCCCGTCGCGCTCCACCACGGTCCAGGGGTCGGTGCTCCACGGCTGGCCGTCCACCGGCACCACGTCGGTGTGGCCCGACAGCACGGCGCCGCCCTCGATATTGGGCCCGACGGTCGCCAGTAGGTTCGACTTGGTCCCGTCGGCGTTCAGCACGCGCCGGTGCGGCACGCCGTGGCGGTCGAGATAGGCCTCCACCCATTCGATCAGCGCCAGGTTGGAGTGGCGCGAGGTGGTGTCGAACCCGATCAGGGTCTCGAGGATGTCGCGGTCGGGTCCGGAAAAGCTCATGGGTGGAACCCATAGACCCGCGCCCGCAAGGCCTCAAAGGAATCTCAAGCCATGCTAGTCAGGGACATGGCGACTGCCCCGAAGATCAGCGTCCGGCCGGCCCGCCGCGAGGATGTCGCCGCCATCGTAGCCCTGCTGGCCGACGACGGTCTGGGGGCAGGACGAGAGGTGGTCTCCGACCCGCCGGCGCCCGCCTACCTCGAAGCCTTCGACCAGATCGCCGCCAACCCGCGCGCCCTGCTGGCGGTCGCCGAGGACGGGTCGGGGCGGCCGGTCGGCACGCTGCAGCTCACCTTCATCGCCGGCCTGTCGAACCGGGGCGCTGAAATGGCCTTGGTCTCGGCGGTCCGCGTCGCCTCAGACCTGCGCGGCCAGGGCCTGGGCGAAATCCTGATGACCTGGGCCATGGACGAGGCCCGCCGCCGCGGTTGCCGACAGATGGAGCTTCTGAGCCACGCGAGCCGAACCGACGCCCACCGATTCTATGAAAGGCTCGGATTTGTCAGCAGCCACGTCGGGATGAAGCGGGCGCTTTAGCCCTGCTCCACCGTTCCCGGGCCGGGCAGAGAGTCGATCAGTTCGATGCGGAAGATCAGCGCCGCGTTGCCCGGGATCGGGCCCTGGCCTTCGGAGCCGTAGCCCAGCTCCGGCGGGACGTAGAGGATCCACTCGTCGCCCGGGCGCATCAGCTGGATGGCTTCCTGCCAGGCCTTGACTAGGTTCTTCAGCGGCATGCTGGCCGGCTGGCCGCGCTCGTAGGACGAGTCGAAGACGGTGCCGTCGACCAGCTTGCCCTCATAGTTGACCTTCACCTCGTCGTTGAGGTGCGGCTTGGCGCCGGTGGCGGGGCCGGAATGGACAATCTTGTACTGCAGGCCGTCCGGCAGGACGACAACGCCCGGCTCCTTGGCGTTCTTGGCCAGGAATTGGGCCGAGGCGACACTCTGGTCCGGCGGGCCCTTGGCGGCCTGGGTCTTCGGTTGGCAGGCCGCGAGCGACAGGGCTGCGACGGCTATCGTCAGAACACGGATCATATGGTCGAAACCTCTCTAGACCGCGCGCGGCGGATAGCCCGCCTCGCCCCATTCTTGCTTAGACGGCGCGAGGCGGGTAGCCCGCCTCGCGCAGGGCGTCCATGATTTCCTGGGTGTGCTGGGCGTCGCGGGTCTCGATCAGGATGTCGAACTCCGCGCCCTTGGCCGGGACATCCAGCGCCAGGCGGTTGTGGGCCACCTCGATGATGTTGGCCCCCATCCGGCCGATGATCGCCGAGACCGTGCCCAAAAGACCCGGCCGATCGTCACCAATGATCCGTAGACTGACGATGCGCTGTTCGCGGACCAGCTCGCGGGTCAGCACCGAGGCCAGCAGGCGCGTGTCGATGTTGCCGCCGGTGATCACCAGGCCGCAGCGCTTGCCGCGGAACTTCTCGGGGAAGGCCAGCAGAGCCGCCAGTGATCCGGCGCCCGCGCCCTCGGTCACCGTCTTTTCGACGTTGCAGTAGAGGGCGATGGCCCGCTCGAAAAACGGCTCCTCGACCAGCAGCACCTCGTCTACGAGCGGCCGGGCGATGGAGTAGCTGAGGTCGCCCACCTGCTTGACCGCGATCCCTTCGGCGATGGTCGCCCCCCCCGAGGCCGCGCCGGCGTTCATCCCGCGCATCCGGGTGGTGAACGAGGGGTACATGGCGGGCTCCAGGCCCACGATCTTGATGTCCGGCTTCACGTGCTTGGCCGCCGTCGACATGCCGGCGATCAGCCCGCCGCCGCCGATCGGAATCGGCAGGATCTCCAGGTCCGGCGCGTCCTCCAGCATCTCCAGCGCCACCGTGCCCTGGCCGGCCATGACGTCGAGGTCGTTGAACGGGTGGACGAACACCAGGTCGCGCTCATCGCGAAGTTTCATGGCGAAGGCGTAGGCCTCGTCATAGCCCTCGCCGTCGATCACCACCTCGGCGCCGTGGGCGCGGGTCTGCTGCACCTTCACGAAGGGCGTGCCGCGCGGCATGACGATGGTCACCGGGATGCCCAGGCGCGCGGCGTGATAGGCCAGCCCCTGGCTGTGGTTGCCGGCGGAAGCCGCGATCACGCCGCGCTTCTTCTCGGTCTCGCTGAGCTGCAGCAGCTTGTTGAGCGCCCCGCGCTCCTTGTAGGCGGCGGTGAACTGCAGGTTCTCGAACTTCACCCAAACGTCCGCCCCGGTTATCTCCGAAAGGGTGCGCGACCGGCGGCACGGCGTGCGTTCAATATGACCCTGCAGCCGGTCTCGGGCTGCGAGGATGTCATCGAAGGCAAGGGTCATGGCGGGCCGGGTTCAAGCTGGAGGGCTGGCGGAAAAGGCGCGCAACCTAACGGCGCCCCGCTCGCGCTGCAATGCAGCAGCTAGAGGAGGTCTTCGCGGCCGGCTTTCTTGACCGCCTCTACCGCCGCCCGCACAGCGCCCGGCGCGTCGCGGCGGGTGACCAGGACAACGCCGTTCTCGACCACCACGGCCAGGTCCCCGACCCCGGCCAGCACCACCACCGGCCCGTCGGAGATCACCAGGTTGTTGGCGGTGTCGGCGGCGATCACCGGCCCCTGCAAGACATCGCCGGATGCCGCTTTCGCACCCTCGGCCCATAGGGCGTCATAGGCGCCCACATCGCTCCAGCCGACGTCGGCCGACACCACCATCGCCTTGTCGGTGCGCTCGAACACCGCCACGTCGACCGGCAGTGAGGGTACGGCGCGAAAAGCCTCGCCCAGGCGGATGACGTCGCCGTCGCGCGTGGCTTGCGCCAGAGCGGTCCGCGCGGCGGCGACCAGGTCCGGCGTGGTCCGCTCCGCTTCCGCCAGGAAGGCGTCGGGGCGAAACAGGAAGATGCCGGCGTTCCAACTGTAGGCGGGGTCGGCGACGTAGGTTCTGGCCGTCGGCAGATCCGGCTTCTCCACGAAAGCGGCG
>DASRRU010000318.1:0-3107 GCA_035656795.1 Phenylobacterium sp.
AACTCCTCGTCGAACGGGTAGAGCACCTCCAGCCCATATCGCGCGCTCTCGGAGAAGGGTGTGCAGTGCCAGGGTTGTTCATGGCTTCCGTCCGCCCGAGGTTGTGGCGCGCCACCCCAGCCTGGAATGGCGAGCTGGATCGGCTGAGGCGGGGGGCGGTCGCCGTGGAGTCGATACTTCAGGACAGGCATGTGCTCATCGTTCGCTGGAACCTGGATCAGTTGGCCCCGGACGGCGGCTTCAGCCAAGTCATCCGCCACAGAACCGGGCGCCCATCGAACTGATGCTTCAACGCGCCCGCCACGTGCAGCGCCCAGTTCAGGAAGAAGATCCAGATCATGATGTAGACGTGGACATGTGTGAGCGCCTGACGGGTCGCCTTGGGCGCCGGATCACCCATGACGGCATGAACGCCGGGCAGGTGAGGCCATGGCAGGCCCCAGAATGAGATGGGATGGTTGCCCAGCGAGACCAGCGCCCATCCGGTCAACGGCATCACCAGCATCAGCACGTAGAAGGCCAGGTGGACCAGGCCGGACAGCAGCCGCTCCCACGGCGGCATGTCCATCGGCAGGGACGGCGGCCGGTGGGTCAGGCGGATGGCGATACGCGCCGCCACCAGCAGCAGGATCGTCAATCCCAGCGAGATGTGGATGGCCTCCGCCAGTTGCTGGTTGGGCGTATGGTCGGGCAGCACCTCGTTCATCACCCAACCGAGGGCGATCTGCCCCAGGAAGAGCGTGGCGATCGTCCAGTGCAACCAGATCGCCGCTGTCGTGTAGCGACGCTGCGCCGACGCGGCGTCGAGGGACGCCTGCTCCAAAAGGCTCGAATTCATGCGCTCCGCCAATCCCCGCCGCTCGATATGGTCAAGCCTGGATCGAAACGCGCAAGCATCGATTCAGTTCGCTCGCGTCATTCGACAGTGAGGTCTGCATGACAGCCACAATGGTCTGGCCCACCCCCAGGGATCGGTCCGCCCCCGAAGCCGTTGGTGTTCGGGCATCAGGCCCGATGGAGAATCTAGATGAGACCGATACTCGCGGCCATGGCGGCTGTTGCGATGCTGGGCGCGGCCGCCACCGTACACGCGCAGGACACCACGACCGTCATCCACAAGCAGAGCAGCGATGGCGATCGGTCGAAGACGGTCGTCCAACGCGACGACGGATCGAAGACCGTCATCAAGCGTCACGGCCACTACGTCAAAAAAGTCCATACCGAAGCCAACGGCGATAAGACCGTCGTGCGAAAGACAATCGACCATTGAGCCAAGGCGGGGGTTGCACCCCCGCCGACCTCCCGGCGCCGTCGACGCCAAGCGCGGGGTTGCGACCCGTGAGCAATTCAGGGGACCAGCCAGACGGCAATTCCGGTCAGGATGAGCAGGCTCACGCCGGTCAGGACCAGGCTGGTGCGCAGCCTGAACCTGAGGCTGAAGAACAGCACATAGCCGATCAGCGAGAGGGCCAGCACGATATAGGCCGTGACGTCGATTACGAAGCGCCAGGGAGCGCCGCTGTTCTTGCCGCGATGGAGGTCCTGGATGATAGCCAGCAGATTGGCCCGGCTGACCTTGCCCGCAGCCGCGCCGGTTTTCAGGTCGATGGTCAGGTCGGTTGAGCCTCTGGGGCCCTCCAACCTCACCAGGGCCTGCGGGCCGGCCAGGTCCGCGCTGGCGAAGGCGCCGGCCAACGGCGCCTTCGCCGCCGCACGTTCCGCCAAGGCGCGGCCAGGGTCCTTGCTCGCCTTTGCGACCGCCAGCTCGGCCGGCGACAAGGCGAAGGCGATCGGCTTTTCCGCGGGCTGATAGTTCTCGAACCATTCCGGATGGTTCAGGAGAATGCCGGTCGCCGAGAAGAAGAAGAGGGCGATGAAGGCGAAGGCGGACAGATAGGCGTGGAGCATCCGGCAGAGGCGGAACACCGAGCCCCTGTCCAGTCTCACCTTCTTCCGGGACAAGGTCTCCGTGCGTACGGGGGCGTTCACGCGGCGGGCCGGCCGTAGCGCGCCGCAGCGGAGCCGGATTCGCCCTGGCCGCTCGCCGAGCCGGAAACCGGCGCGCGGCCAAGGTCCAGGGGGATCGTCTGCAGGCTGTGACCGCCGTGTTCGCGGGTCATTTCGATATTGATCGTATAGCGCCCCTGGCCGACCGGCATGCCGCGGTCGTCCTTGCCGTCCCAGACGGCGGTATAGCGGCCGGGCTCGCGGCTGGGACGCGTCACGCTGTCCAACTTTTGCAGTCCGTTCCCATCGGCGTTGAAGCCGTTCCACCAGGCATAGTTGCTGTCGAGGTATCGCCTGGGCCGATTGCCGAGGTGGTAGAGTGTCCGCACCGTGTGGCCCTGGGCGTCGGCAATCCAGATAACCACGAACGGCGGCCGGTAACGGCCGGCGGCGACGTTGGCGATCTCATAGTCGATGCCGACCTCGAATCCGGCCGGCCAAGGCGCGATGCTGGCCGTCGCCGCCGCGCGGAAGAGGCGTGGCGGCGCCTGCTGCGCGGTCTGGATCGCGGATGCGAGGAGCCCGTCCCAACCGCCCGTCGTCCACACCCGCCCATCGGCTTCGACGATACGACCGTCCGCGCCGGCCCGCTCGGCCATGGCTAGACCCTCGGCGGTCGGCGCCACGCTGAGCGCTGTCGCCAGGCCGTCGGCGGTCGCGGCGCAGTCGGCAACGACCGTGACCGTGCGGCGGCCAGCGGGGCTGCCTAGCGCCGGGGCGAGGGTGTGGCTCATGCTGCCTCCGGCGATCTTGAAGTCGCGCGCGCCGGGCCCACTTGTGGCCACCGCCTTGTTCCGCACACGCACGGCCTGCGCCGGCGAGACGTTGTCCGCGTCAGACGCCTTGGCGAGGCCCACGCACCAGCCCGAGGGATCGGCCGACGCCCCCCGGCAGCGCAGGTCGCCGCCGATGTCCAACATCATGCCCGATGCGCCCGGCGCCGCGCGGCCCGCAGCCTCGAGTGCGGCGTCGACGATGTAGCCCTTGGCCAGGGCGTCGACGGCGAAGTGGATCCCATCCCGATCGATCGAGCGCGTGCCAGGATCAAGGACCACGTGGGCCCGGTCCGCCGTCAGAGCCTTGCGGCCGGCGGCCTCGGT
>DASRRU010000319.1:0-2687 GCA_035656795.1 Phenylobacterium sp.
GCGGCGCCGGCTACCGCTTCCTCGCCGACCAGATCCTGGCCACCGACAGCTTCAACCCGATGACCGCGGCCCGGCTGGTCGAACCCTTGGGCGGCTGGGGGCGCTACAAGCCGGAGCTGGGGACGCTGATGAAGGCCGAGCTGGAGCGGATACTGGCCAGCCCGGGCCTGTCGAAGAACGTCTTCGAACTGGTCAGCCGGTCGCTGGCCGAGGACTAGGATAGGCCCCTGCGAGGCCGGACAATCGCCGGACGGCCACGACGAATGTCGCAAGCGCGAGTAGGAAGATCGCCAACTCCGCGAGGAACATCACGTCGAGGCCCGTTTCGGAAATGGGCCGCTGAGAGAAGACACCGGCAATCTGCGTCCACCAGTAGGCAAACAGTCCAACGTCCATCAACGTGTGGCCCAGGATGCAGAAGACCAACGTCTTGCTCGCCCTGGCGAGCGCGCCGAGCATCAAGCCGGCGCCGAACACGATCGGCGTCATGGCCGCGAGCGACCAGCTCTTGTTCAGGTGAACGAGCATGAAGACCAGCGACGACACCAGAATGGCGACCCACGGTCCGCGCCGCTTTTCCATGGGCCTCTGCATATAGCCGCGGAATCCCATCTCCTCGCAGACCCCGGCTGAAAGCGCCGATACGATGCAGGCAAGCCACTTAAGCTGCAGCGTTGGAATGAAGGAGAAGTCGTAGCCGGCGTGGAAGGCTTCGGCGGGAAAGGGGATGAAGCGAAACAGCAGCACGATGGAGGCATGGACGGTCACGGCGAAGGCAATGGCCGCGACAGGCCCCCAGACAAGGCCGGCGCGGGTGATGCGCCCTCCGCGACCCAGGTCAACGCGCTGCGCCTTCCAGGGGCCGGGCGCAATCCCGGTCAGCCACCATAGGTAGGCCGCAAGGAAAAGAAGCTCGACAGCCGTGGCGGGCGCAGCGCCGAGCGTCATCAACAGAACGGGCCAGACGTTCGCCGCCACGAGCGCGATCGCGAGACCGCCTATGATCGCCGTAAGGCTTACCGGGAGCCGTTCCGCCCAGCTTGCGCTCGCTGCGTTTGGCATTTGGATCTCCCGCACCCGGCAATCAGTGTCATGCAACGTCAAGGCTTTCCACCCCGCGCGGTGGCAGACAGAGATCACATTGATCTTCATGCTAGGAAGGTCCGATTGGGATCGAGACCGACGCCCCAAGCGCCATTCAAGGGTCAACGACTCGCTTGAGCCCCAATGGGTCACTGCTTAGCTTCCGGACCGGCGCCGGACCGTTCGACGCGGCAGAATAGTGAGACGTTCGCAAGGTCTCAGCCGGGTCGGCGACGGCGGGGTTTGAGCCCGCTCGCAATCGGCGCACCTTGCGGTGGTCGGCAGGGGCGAAGTTACGAACGCATGTCCGGGTCTATTTCGCGCCGTGAGGCCCTATCGCAGGCCTTGGCCGCCTCGGTTGCCGCCGGGGCGGCGCCGGCTTGGGCCAGCCGCAGTGACCCGGGCGACGCCGCGGCCAGGGCGGTCCTGACGCGCCTGTTCGGGCCGGACGCGGCGCAGATCGCGCTGACCCTGGCCCCCGATTCCGCGGACGCGCGGCCCTGGTACGCGGCCGAGACCGCTCACGGGAACCTCTCGGTCCGCGGCGACACCCCCATCGCCCTGGCGCGCGGCGCCTACGCCTGGATGCGCCGGACCGGCGCCGCCCACGTCAGCTGGGAGGGCGACCGCGTCGCCCTGCCCACCCGCTGGGCCAATGGCGCGAGCGGTCGCGTCGAGAGCCCGTTCGCGCATCGCGCCTACCTCAACCCCTGCACCTACGGCTACACCACACCCTGGTGGGACTGGCCGCGCTGGCGGCGCGAGATCGACTGGATGGCGGTCCACGGGATCGACATGCCGCTGGCGCTCGAGGGGCAGGAGTTCGTCTGGCGGGCCCTGTGGCGCGAAGCCGGGCTCAGCGAGGCCGAGCTGGCCGGCTATTTCTCCGGTCCGGCCTTCACGCCCTGGCAGCGGATGGGCAACATCGAGGGCTACCGCGCCCCGCTGCCGGCGGCGTGGATCGACAAGAAACGCGAGCTCCAGCGGCGGATTCTGGGCGCCATGCGCGGGCTCGGCATGAGCCCGATCCTGCCGGCGTTCGGCGGTTACGTCCCGAAGGCCTTCGCCCTCAAACACCGCGAAGCCCGCATCTACCGCATGCCGGCCGGCGGCGGGTTCCACGAGACCTACTGGCTCGACCCGCGCGATCCGCTGTTCGCCAGGCTCGCCGCCCGGTTCCTGGCGCTCTACACCGAGACCTACGGGCCTGGGACCTACTACCTCGCCGACTCCTTCAACGAGATGCGGCCGCCGGTCGCCGATGACGGCACAGGCGGCGGCAACGCGGGCTTCGCCGACGGAGGCGCCGGCAAGGCCGCGGCCGCCCAGGTCGATCCCGCGTTGAAGGCCAGGCGCCTCGCCGCCTACGGCAAGGCGATCCATGCGGCCTTCCACCAGGCCCGGCCCGACGCGGTCTGGGTGATGCAGGGCTGGCTGTTTGGAGCCGATCCGCAGTTCTGGGACGAGGCCGCGATCGCCGCCTATTTCAGCGAAGTCCCCGACGGCGGGGTGATGGTGCTCGACATCGGCAACGACCGCTACCCGGACGTCTGGCGACGCGCCCGCGCCTTCGCCGGCAAGCCCTGGGTCTTCGGCTATGTGCA
>DASRRU010000320.1:0-6469 GCA_035656795.1 Phenylobacterium sp.
CGCCTGGACACCGACGGCGATGGCTTCCTGGCCGATGTAAAGATGGCAGAAACCGCCGATCAGCCCCATGCCATAGAGCTGGCCCGCGCGCTCCTCGAAGCGGCGGATCAGCAACATGTCGCGATAGTGCCTTAGCAGTTCGTCCTTGCCACTGTCCTTGGGGGCGTCGCCGCCGGCCCGGAAGGGCTTGTGGTTGTCGACGCCGTTGGCTTTCCGCCGACCGGCCGCGCCGGCCTGCTCACGCGCCATTCGTATCTCCGTGATCCGTCCGCAAGACCTTTGAAAACCCGCGAGGGGCCCTAAGGCTTCATGCGGATCACATAGTCCCTCGGATCGGCGAAGCCTAGGAGGGAGCGCGCCCTTTCCTCCAACAGATCGGCCGAAAGGCTGGTGTCACGCAGCAGACGCGCTCGGGTTTCCAGATCCTGCCGCTGGCGCTGCACCTGGGCGAGTTCGCGGGTCTTGGCGATCAGGGCCGCATCGCGCTGGTTGGAGGTGAGCAGGCCACGGTCGCCGGTGAAGGCGTGGAACGCAAAGTAGAAGATCAGGAACGCCAGCGCCGCGGTCGGCAGATAGGGGCGAAGGCGAGCGAGCACGGCGAATCCCTGAGGCAGAGGGCAATCCATGGCTCAGGGGTGCTTAACGGGTCGCTAACCACGCGCCTCGGCCGGCCCTCGCCAGCCCAACGCCAGGACACAAATCCCGCCGACGATGGCGATGGGCAGCAGGCCGGTCAGCACCTGGGCCGCGCTGCCGCCCGAGGCCAGGAGCATGGCGGCGAAGGCCGGGCCGGCGATAGAGCCCACCCGGCTGAAAGCCACGCTGACGCCCAGGCCCGTGCCGCGCACGGCTGCCGGGTAGAGAACCCCCGCCACGACGTAGAGGACCACCTGAACCGCCAGGACCGCCCCGCCGAGGATCACCGCCAGGCCCATGATCGCCGGTCCGTGCAGAGCCGCCAATCCCAGCAGGAGCGCTGGCAAGGTCACGACGGCCGTTGCGATCGCGAGCCGTCGCCACGCTGTGTCCATCAGAATCCCGATGCCGAGCGCGCAGGCGGCGCCGCCAAGGTTGAAGCCAACCTGGGCGAGCGCGGCCTGGCTCTTGGAAAGGCCCTGGGCCTGCAGCAGCAGCGGCAGCCAGTTCAGCATCAGATGCAGCGCCAGGGCCATCAGGAAGAAGCCCAACCAAAGCGCCACGGTGCGCGCTGCACGGCCCTCGCCGAACAGGGCCAGCGTGACGCCCGTGGGCGTCGCTGCGCGGGTCCCTGCCCTCGCGCCGACCTCGCCCGTCGCCGAAGGCATCAGGGCGAGAACCGCCCCGGCGGTGATCAGCGGGCTGACGCCGCCCATGATGAAGACCTCCCGCCAGTGGTCGGGTGGCAGGACCACAGTCAGGGCGCTGGCCACGGCGCCGCCGAGCGGCATGCCGAAATAGCCGATGGCGATATGCCCGCTTCGCGGCGACAGGCCGCCGTAGTCCGCAGTGATGGCCAGCGCGTTGGGCAGCGCGCCGCCGAGGCCAAGGCCGGTCAGCAGGCGGAACAGGGTCAGCGTGTTGAGGTCCTGGGCCGTCGCCGTGGCCAGGGAGAAGGCGCCGAAGACCGCCAGCGAGGCGATCAGCACAGCCCGTCGGCCCAGTCTGTCCGACAGCCGTCCGCCCACCGCGGCGCCGACCAACAGGCCGATGTTGCTGGCGCTGAAGAACCAGCCCAGCGCTTTCGGCGCCACGTGGAAAGCGTGGGCGACGCCGGCGCCAGTGACCCCGGCCGCCTGGACGTCGAAGCCCTCGCAGAGCGCGGTCAGGAAGCACAGCGCCAGGATCAGCAGGCCGGAGCCCGCGGGCAATGCCTCAGTTCTCGAAGCCGAGGTCATGGCGCGCTCCCCGCACCGGCGCTCAGCGCTTCAGCGCGCTCCGGCCGGCGTAGACCGCCTGGTCGCCCAGCTCTTCTTCGATGCGCAGGAGCTGGTTGTACTTGGCCGTTCGGTCAGAGCGGGACAGTGACCCCGTCTTGATCTGCCCGCAATTGGTGGCGACGGCCAAGTCGGCGATGGTGGTGTCCTCGGTCTCGCCCGAGCGGTGGCTCATCACGGCCGTGTAGGCGTTGCGATGGGCCAGGTCGACGGCGTCCAGGGTTTCCGACAGCGTGCCGATCTGGTTGACCTTCACCAGGATCGAATTCGCCAGGCCCTTCTCGATGCCCATGGCCAGGCGCTTGGTATTGGTCACGAACAGGTCGTCGCCCACCAGCTGGACCTTGCCGCCCAGCTTGTCGGTCAAGAGCTTCCAGCCCTCCAGGTCGTCCTCGGCGCAGCCGTCCTCGATGGTCACGATCGGGAAGCCGGCCGCCAGCTTGGCCAGGTAGTCGACCATGCCGGCGGGATCCAGGGTCAGGCCCTCCCCGGCGACGACGTACTTGCCGTCCTTGAAAAACTCGGTGGCCGCGGCGTCGAGGCCTAGGACGAAATCCTTTTCCGGCTTGTACCCCGCCGCCTCGCCCGCCTGCATGATGAAGGTCAGCGCCTCCTCGGCCGAGCCGATGTTGGGGGCGAAGCCGCCCTCGTCGCCGACGTTGGTGTTGTGGCCGGCGGCGTGCAGCTTGGACTTCAGCGCGTGGAAGATCTCCGAACCCATGCGCAAGCCCTCGGCGAAGCTGGCCGCGCCCACCGGCAGGATCATGAACTCCTGGATGTCGATCGGATTGTCGGCGTGGGCCCCGCCATTGATGATGTTCATCATCGGCGTCGGCAGCACCCGGGCCGAGACCCCGCCCACGTACTTGTAGAGGGGAAGCGCCGATGAGCTGGCCGCCGCCTTGGCCGCGGCCAGGCTGACCCCCAGGATGGCGTTGGCGCCCAACCGCGACTTGTTCGGCGTGCCGTCGAGCTCGATCAGCATCCGGTCCAGCCGGCGCTGGTCCTCGGCGTCGGCGCCGGCCAGGGCGTCGTAGATCTCGCCGTTCACCGCATCGACCGCGCCCAGTACGCCCTTGCCGCCATAGCGTTTCTTGTCGCCATCGCGCTTCTCCACGGCCTCGTGGGCGCCCGTGGACGCACCCGACGGCACCGCCGTGCGGCCCATCGAGCCGTCTTCCAGGACGACATCGACCTCCACCGTCGGATTGCCGCGGCTGTCGAGGATCTCGCGGGCGGTGATGTCGACGATCTCGGTCATGGAAGGGCCTTTGGTGTTCGGGAGCGCGGGAGGCTTAGCCAGCTTCCGCCTCAGGGGCAACTTGACTTGCCCCCTGACCATCTCGCTCATGCCCGAAAATCGGAGCCCCCTATGCTGCTTATCGAACGCCAGGACGCCGTCGCGGTCGTCACGCTCAACCGCCCCGAGGCGATGAATGCGCTGTCCAAGGCGCTGCGGGCGGCTCTGCAGCAGGCGTTCGTGGAGCTGGAGGCCGATCCAGCGGTGAAGGTGATCGTCCTGACCGGCGCCGGGGAGCGGGCGTTCACGGCGGGCCTGGACCTGAAGGAACTGTCCACCGATCCCCTGGGCATGGGCGCGGCCAACGCCACTGATCCGGCGGAGAACCCCGCCCGCGCCGTGCTGGCCTGCTCCAAGCCGATCGTGGGCGCGATCAATGGCGTGGCCATCACCGGCGGGTTCGAGGTGGCGCTGGCCTGCGACGTGCTGATCTGCTCGACCAACGCCCGCTTCGCCGACACCCACGCGCGGGTGGGCATTACGCCCGGCTGGGGCCTGTCGCAGAAGCTTTCCCGCGTGATCGGCCCCTACCGCGCCAAGGAGCTGTCGCTGACCGGCAACTTCCTGTCCGCCCAACAGGCCTACGACTGGGGAATGGTGAACCGAGTGGTCGAGCCCGCCGAACTGATGCCCGCGGCGCTGAAGCTGGCGCGCGAGATGGCCTCCATCGAGGCCGAGATGCTGGTGACCTACAAGGCGATGATCGACGACGGCTACGCGCTGTCGATGAGCGACGGCCTGGCCCTGGAGCACGAACGCTCGGTGATCCACAACGCCATGGTCACGCCAGAGATGGTCGAGGCGCGCCGGGCGGCGGTGCAGGCTCGGGGGCGCACGCAGTAGGCCTCCCCCCCCTCCCCGGCGAATGTCCGCGAGTCGGCTTGGATCCCGGCTTTCGCCGGGATAGTCGGGCAGAAGGAACGAAAAACGCCGGCCGCTTGGAAGCGGCCGGCGTCAAATTTCTCGAAGCCCTGAAAGGGCTAGTCTTCCTTCGGCGTCAGGACCTGGCGGCCCTTGTACATGCCGGTCTTCAGGTCGACGTGGTGCGGGCGCTTCAGTTCGCCGGTTTCCTTGTCTTCGACGAAGGAGTTGGCGCCCAGCGCGTGGTGGGAGCGGCGCATGTTCCGCCGCGAGGGCGAAGTTTTGCGTTTAGGAACAGCCATCGGAGTATCTCGCGGGTGTGGAAATGCGAGCGGCGGCCGAACGGGGCCGCCACGTGAGCCGGGGCTTATGCCTCAAACCCCTTCGCCGATCAAGCGTGAGCGGAGGGACTTCGGCGCCACGTGGATCCAGGCCAGGCGAAGCACCGTCGCCAGAGCCGCCTCGTCGATCCGCAGCAGGCGGACATAGGTCCAGCCGTGGTGGCCGTAGGTCTCGGTCGGCCAGACCGCGTCGGGATGGGCCGCGGCCATATTGAGCTGGTCCTCTCTGTCGAGTTTGACGACCGCGATATCGTCGGCGGCGAGGTCTGGGAACAGGGCTGCGTTGCCGGTCACGCCGAGCATGGCGAAGATTCGCTTGCGGACCCGGAAGGCCGGGCGGCGGCGGTGAAGGTCCTCGTAGGCCTCCGGCAGGGCCAGGGCGATGCGGCGGAGATCGTCGGGCGGCGCCACCGGCTAGGCCGGGAACTCGCCGTAGCCGCGGGCCATGGCGGCGGCGAAGGCCGGCAGCAGGGCGAAAAGCGCCATTTCCGCCCACAGCCAGCGGCGCACGCCCGCCACCTGACCATCGCTGGGCGCGACGCCGGCGCGGCGCCAGCGAATGTAGGCCACGGTGGGCGCGATCGACATCAGGCCGATGACGACGAAGGTCCCGAGCTTCAGGTGGAAGAACAGGTTATGCGAATAGTAGAGCCAGCCCTTGGCGGCGAACACCGCCCGGGCAAAGCCAACGAGGACGATGAGCCCGGCCAGGACGCCGTACATCAGGTCGATGCGACCCGCGCGGGCCACGGTCGCCAGGTCGATGCCCTTCTTGATCAACACCAACTCGGCGAACAGCACCCCGAACAGGCTGAACACCAGGATGTGGTGGCCGATCGCCAGGACCAGGTCGAGCATCGCTTGGGTCTCCCCGCCGCCGCGCGCCCTGAGGAGCCCACCTCCGCCGCCAGGCGTCAAGACGCCGGAGCTAGACCAGGCGGCTGCGGTTGCGGGCGGCGCCGATGAAGCTGGCGAACAGCGGATGGGGGTCGAAGGGCCGGCTCTTCAGCTCCGGGTGGTACTGGACGCCCACGAACCACGGATGGTCGGTGCGCTCGCAGAGCTCCGGCAGCACGCCGTCCGGCGACAGGCCGGTGAACTTCAGGCCGGCCTGCTCGATGGCGTCGCGATAGGCGATATTCACCTCGTAGCGATGGCGGTGGCGTTCGAAAATGCTCGGCGTCCCGTAGATTTCCGCCACCTTGCTGCCGGGCGTCAGAACGGCCTCGTAGGCGCCGCAACGCATGGTGCCGCCGAGCTCACCGCCCTCGCCGCGGACTTCCTTTTCGTTGCCACGCACCCACTCGGTCATCAGCCCGACAATGGGCTCCGAGGTGGGGCCGAACTCGGTGGAGGACGCCTGGTGGATGCCGGCCAGGTTCCGCGCCGCCTCGATCATCGCCATCTGCATGCCGAAGCAGATCCCGAAATAGGGGATGGCGTGCTCGCGGGCGAACTGCACGGCGCGGATCATCCCCTCCGAGCCGCGCTCCCCGAACGCGCCGGGGACCAGGACGCCATGCACCCCGGTCAGGCGTTCGCCGATCATCTGCTCGTCGCGCTCGAAGGCCTCGCCCTCGATCCAGTCGAACTTGACGCGGACGTTGTTGGCCACGCCGCCGTGCGTCAGGGCCTCGATCAGGGATTTGTAGGCGTCGGTGAGTGCTGTGTACTTGCCGACGATGGCGATGTTCACCTCGCCGTCCGGATGGCTCAGCGTATGGGAGATCGCCTCCCATCGCGTGAGGTCAGGCGCCGGGGCGGCGTCCTTCATCCCGAAGACGTCCAGCACCTCGGCGTCCAGACCCTGGGCGTGATAGTCCAGCGGCACGGCGTAGATGTTGTCGGAGTCCATCGCCTGGATGACGGCGCTCGGCCGCACGTTGCAGAACAGGCCCAGTTTCTTCCGCTCACCCTCCGGGATCGGCATCTCGCAGCGGCAGAGCAGGATGTCCGGCTGGATGCCGATGGAGCGCAGCTCCTTCACCGAGTGCTGGGTGGGCTTGGTCTTCATCTCGCCGGCCGTCTTGATGAACGGCAGCAGCGTCAGGTGG
>DASRRU010000321.1:0-2382 GCA_035656795.1 Phenylobacterium sp.
TCGGGGCGGTGGCGGCGGCGCCCAGCGCCCAGAAGTTGGTCGCCGGCGTGAACCCCTGGCTGAGCGCGAGGGCGGTGTTGCCGGCGACACCGGTGAGCTGAATGTTGGGGAACCGGTTGGCCTCGGCCACGCCGATCTGAGCGCTGGCGGCGTGCAGGTTGGCCTCGGCCTGGCGGATGTCCGGCCGCTGTTCGACCAGCTTCGAGGGCAGGCTCACCGGCAATTCGGTCGGCAGCTGCAGGCTGGCAAGGTCGATCTTGGCGATGCTGGCTTGGCTCGGGAACCGGCCGGTCAGGTTGGCCAGCAGGTCGTGCTGCTGGGCGGCCTGTTTCAGGAGCGGCGGCAGGGTCGCGGCGACCTGGGCGAGCTGAGCCTCCTGGGCGGCGACGTCGATCCGGCTCGCATAGCCCTTGGCCGCCTGGTATTTCAGGATTTCGACGCTCTTGGTCTCGATGTCGACCAACTGGCGTGTGGCGTCGATCTGGGTCTGCAGGGCCGCGTCCTGGATCGCGGCGACCACCACATTGCTGGTCAGCGTCAGGTGGGCCGCGATCATCTGGAAACGGATCGACTGTTCCTGCGACTTGGCGGATTCCACGGTCCGTCGGGTCAGGCCGAACACATCCGGGGCGTACGAGACGCTCACCTGCGGCGTGAAGAGGTCGAACTGGGTGGCGTTGTCGGCCGGAGTCGGGGCGAGGGCGCCCGACTGCAGTTGCCGCGTGGCCGAATAGCCGGCGGCGACCTGCGGGTAATAGGCGCCTCTTTGCGCCCGGGTCGTCTCGCGCGCGGCGGCCAGGGCCGCCTGGGCGGCTTTCAGGTCGTGGTTGGCGCTGAGCGCCTGGGCCACCAGGTCATTGAGAGGCTGGGAGTGGAACAGCGTCCACCAGTCGCCGGCGATGTCGGCGCCGCTGGCGAAGCGCTGGGCCTCGCCGCTTGCCATGCCGGGAGTCGCTGCGGTCGTGGAGAGCGGCTCGGCGGTGTAGCCGCCGACGCTCGGCGGGGCGGGCGACTTGAAATTAGGGCCTACGGCGCAGGCGGCGAGGCCAAGGCCACCCAGCGCCGCGAGCAAGGGCCTGATGCGCCGCCGTTGCGGGTCAGCCGAAAGACGTTCCGCAATGGACATCGTGGGGCGTGCTTGGCTCGAAGGATTTGTTAGTCGCGTTCGCACTCGGTAGCTGAGCCGGAGTTCCTCGTCTATGTTATAACATTACCAACCGATATGTTATAACATTACAAATGGGCGGCGCATTGAATACGCCGATTGATTTGCCGCAATATCGTGGCGTCAATTCGCCCGGTTTGCATCTACTTGAAATGGAGGCGGCGATGCGTGGGCCGGTCCAGGCTCCCGCTTGGGAACCCATCGCAATCCGCCCCCTGCCACAGGATTGCGGATTCAGAATAGCCTGGCCGCACCAGGCCGGATTCGAGGGAACCCAGCATGCGCGTGATCGATCGGGACGAGGTGACGGCGCGGCTGACCTACGAGGTCTGCATGCCCCTGGTGCGCCAGGCGATGATCGCGTTGTCCCGGGGTGAAACCCGCCAGTTGCTGCGCTCGATCATCCCGCTGGGCGGCGGGCGGATGTTCGGGATCATGCCCGGCGCGCTCGGCGAGCGGGCGATGTTCGGCGCCAAGCTGATCAGCGTCTTTCCGGGGAATTTCGCCAAGGGCGTCCAGTCGCACCAGGGCGTCGTCGTGCTGTTCGACGGCGAAACCGGCGGGCCGATCTGCGTCGTGCACGCCGGAGAGGTCACCGCGATCCGCACCGCCGCGGCCAGCGCGGTGGCCACCGACGCGCTGGCGCGGCCCGACGCTTCGCGCCTGGCGGTCCTGGGCTACGGCGAGCAGGGCCTGACCCACGCCCGCGCCGTCTCCAAGGTGCGGTCGCTGAGCGCCATCACCGTCTGGGGCCGCTCGGCAGAGCGCGCGGAGGCGTTCGCAGCGGCGCTGGGCGCAGAACTCGGCCTGCCGGTGACCGCCCATGCGGACGTGGAGAGCACTGTGACCCAGGCCGACATCATCTGCACGGTCACCAGCGCCGCTGAGCCGATACTTCGGGGCGCCTGGGTGAAGCCGGGGACGCACCTGAACCTGGTGGGCTCAAGCTTTGCCGGGCCGGTCGAGGTCGATGACGACCTGGTGGTGCGCTCGCGTTTCATCGCCGACTACCGCGAAGGCGTGCTGGCGCAGGGGGCGGAGTTCCTGCGCGCCAAACAGGCCGGCCTGATTGGCGACAGCCATGTGGTGGGCGAGATCGGCCAGGTGCTGGACGGCGTCCTGCCGGGCCGCCAGTCGCCGGATCAGATCACCGTCTACAAGTCCCTCGGCCACGTGGTGCAAGACCTTGCCGCCGCCCAGGCCCTCTACGAAGCGGG
>DASRRU010000322.1:0-9904 GCA_035656795.1 Phenylobacterium sp.
CAGGATGTTGCGGGTCTTGTCAGTGAGCGGCGTGTGCAGGGTGATGATGTCCGCCCGGGCCAGCAGTTCGTCGAGCTCGACCTTCTCGACCCCCAGCTCCACCGCGCGCTCCGGCGACAGGAAGGGATCGTAGGCCACCACCTTCATCTTCAGGCCCAGCGCCCGGTCGGCGACGATACCGCCGATGTTGCCGGCGCCGATCAGGCCGAGGGTCTTGGCGTAGAGTTCGACACCCATGAAGCGGCTCTTCTCCCACTTGCCGGCCTGGGTGGAGACATCGGCGGCGGGCATCTGGCGGGCGAGCGCGAACATCATGGCGATGGCGTGCTCGGCGGTGGTGATGGAGTTGCCGAAGGGGGTGTTCATCACCACGATGCCGGCGGCGGTGGCGGCGGGGATGTCGATGTTGTCGACGCCGATGCCAGCGCGGCCGATCACCTTCAGCCGGGTGGCCGCGGCGATGACGTCCTTGTTGGGCTTGGTGTCGGAGCGGACCACCAGACCGTCGTAGTCGCCGATGACCTTGATCAGGTCTTCCTTGGAAAGACCGGTCTTCACGTCGGCGTCGACGCCGCGCTGCTTGAAGATGTCGATGGCGGCGGGGCTCAGGGAGTCTGCAATGAGAACGCGGGGCATGTGAGGGGTCCTTGTCGCCCTTCCCCTCGATGGGGAAGGGTTGGGATGGGGAGTGATCTGCGGGGTGAGGCGAGAGCGAGGTCGGCGCCGATCGGGGCTGATTTCCGGCCGCCCGGCGCTCACCCCACTCCAACCTCTGCCCATCGAGGGGAGAGGCTTTTCGTCCTAGGCGGCCTGGAGTTCGGCCGAGACGGCGGCGAAGGCCCAGTCGAGCCAGGGCGTCAGCGCGTCGAGGTCGGAGACCTCGACCGTGGCCCCGCACCAGATCCGCAGGCCCGGGGGCGCGTCGCGGTAGCCGCCCACGTCAAGGGCGACGCCCTCCTTCTCCAGCAGGCTCGCCAGTTTCTTGGCGAACTCGGCCTGGGCGTCCTCGGACAGCGAGGTCACGGCCGGGTCGACGACCTTGAGGCACACAGAGGTGTTGGAGCGGATCGAAGGATCGGCGGCCAGGAACGCGACCCAGGCAGTCTTTTGCACCCAGGCTTCCAGTACGCCGAGATTGGCGTCCGCCCGGCGCTTCATCTCCGCCAGTCCGCCGATCGAGGCCGCCCACTTCAGAGCGTCGACGGCGTCCTCCACCGCCAGCATGGACGGCGTGTTGATGGTGGCGCCTTCGAACAGGTCGAGGGTGACTTTTCCGCCCTTGGTCATGCGGAAGAGCTTCGGCATCGGCCACGCCGGGACGTAGCTTTCAAGTCGCGCGACAGCGCGCGGCGACAGGATCAGGACGCCGTGCGCGGCCTCGCCGCCCAGCGCCTTCTGCCAGGAGAAGGTCACCACATCGAGCTTGTCCCAGGCCAGATCCTGGGCGAAGGCGGCGCTGGTGGCGTCGCAGATGGTGATGCCTTCGCGGTCGGCCGCGATGAAGTCGCCGTTCGGCACGCGCACGCCCGAGGTGGTGCCATTCCAGGTGAACACCAGGTCGGCGTCCTTGCGGACCTTGGTCAGGTCCGGCAGCGCGCCGTAGGGCGCGTCCAGCACCTCGGCCTCGATCTTCAGCTGCTTGGTGACGTCGGTCACCCAGTCCTTGCCGAAGCTTTCGAAGGCCAGCAGCTGCACGGGCCGGGCGCCCAGCATCGACCACATGGCCATCTCCACCGCTCCGGTGTCGGAGCCGGGTACGATGCCGATCAGGAAATCGTCGGGGACCTCCAGCACTTCGCGGGTGCGGTCGATCGCCTCTTTCAGGCGCGCCTTGCCGAGCTTGGACCGGTGTGAGCGTCCCAGGACAGCGTTGCGCAGATTTTCGGGGGTCCATCCGGGCCGCTTGGCGCAGGGGCCGGATGAAAATTCAGGGCGCGCCGGCCGCATGGCCGGCTTCGGCCCCGCTAGATTAGGGGTCGTCGTCATAGCAATGTCTCCCATCCTCACAGATGGACTGCGCCCCGTTGGGAGGGCGTGGCCCACTGACCACAAGCCCTCCTTCTTGTTGCAGCGCAAGAGGAGATTTTGAGGTGTGGCTTAGAGCAGCGCTATGGCGCGGCGCCTGATTGGCTGGCCGTTTTGTTCCGGGATCTCATCCAGTTCATCGCCGTGCCGGCGGCAAGGCAGAGACCGATCGCGAGGAAGTTGCCGTTGTTGACGGCCACATGGAGAGAGTCCCGCGGACGCTCCAGAACAAAATAAAAGGCGTGCAGGGCGAACTGGACGCCATAGAGCAGCATGACGCCTCCAAGCCAGAAACTAGCGTAACGCACCGCCACCGTAAGAAGCACGAGCGCGGTCATCCCGTCGATGCAGAGGACGATCCGCTGATCCTGGCCCAGCGCTTCGTTGGCCGCGCCGATCACGAGGTTCGCAAGAATGACAGCCGCACCAATGCGTTCTGGCGCGCCGCCCTTCACGAAGGCGAGCAAGCACGTCAAGAAAATGAAGACCAGCAGGGTGTCGGCGAGGATTACTGCGGACATGGCACTGCACCCCTTAGATCGCTAAGGGGTGCAGCAATAGTTAAGACATCGAAAGCTTGGAGCGTTAGACCGCTTGGCGAAGAACGGTTTCGGCCGACTTCGCGAGCGCGAGCGGCTTCTCGACGACCATCTTCGTGCGGACGCCCAGGCGAAGTTGAGCTTCGTTGAGTTCGTTGTGCACGGCGACCATAGCCGTACGGGCTTCGCTGAGGGCCTTCATGGCGTCCATCAGCTTCACTTGCACGTCGTCGGCAAACACCAGGGAGGTGTTCACGTCTTTGCGCGCCGTGAGCACTTCGCTCATCAATTCCGCGGCTTCCGACAGCGCGCCATCAACGGCGGCTTCGGTCACGAACAGCTTTTTGGCCACTCGCTGCGCTACAAACGCTTTTTCCATAAGGATTCCCCAACAAGGTGAACAACCACAATTCACGGTAAATATAAGGTTAAGCTCCACGCAACCGATTCATGGGTTGTTAACCATAAATTTCTCCCCGGACAGTTGTGCCTGTGTCTTTCGGGTAACGGATTCGGCTACCCGCGTTGCCCGACAGCGGGCGACAACGTGTCGGCCGGGAAGCGAAACGTTAGGATTGTTGGGCTACAGCAAAGGTCCCGAGCGGCCCTACGCGAGCCCCATGACCACGACGACCGGCATACCTGGCACAGCGCCGACCGCAACTTTCCACGCTCGTGTCGCCGGCGTGGGTCTGGTCACGACGCTTGTGGTGCTGCTGGCCGCCTGCCTGACCTTCATGCTCCAGCAGTGGGCCGTGGCGCGCACTCAATCGCACCAGATGTACGCCGGCCTGGCGCGGATCACCGCCACCACCGAAGCCCCGGCCATCGCCCGGGACGACAGACCCTCCATCCAGGCGGCCATCCAGGCCCTGGCCGGCAGCAAGAATGTCGAGGCCGCCAGGCTCACCGACCTGCAGGGCGCGGCCCTGGCGAGCTTTCAGCGGCCGGTCTATCCGGCGCCCGCCCAGTCAATCGCCGCGGCGCCCGGACCGATCGAGGTCATCGAGACGGACGTCGTCGCCAATGGCCACAAGGTCGGGCGACTGTCGCTCAGCGTGCACCGCCCGGCCTTGGGCGCGCTGCTGCCGCAATTCATCGCGCTGACCGCCGCCCTGCTGTTCGGCGGCGTCGGCGTGGCCCTGTTCCTGGCGCGCGGAATGGCCCACCGGGTCATCGCCCCGGTGCAGCGTCTATCGGACGCCATGCACGGCGTGGCCGCCGGCGGCAACTTCGAGCCCATCGAGATCAAGGCGCAGGACGAACTGTTCCGCGGCCTGACCTCCAGCTTCAACCACTTGCTCGGCAAGCTGGGCGAGCGCGAGGAGGACCTCAAGGCCGCCATGCGCGACCTCGAGAACGCCCGCGACGCGGCGAACGCCGCCAATGTGCTGAAGACCCAGTTCCTCGCGAACATGAGCCACGAGATTCGCACGCCGCTGAACGGCGTGCTGGCCATGGCCGAGGTGATGTCCATGGGCCAGTTGGCCGATGTCCAGCGCGAGCGCCTGGGGATCATCCGCCAGTCGGGCAGCCTGCTGCTGGCGGTGCTCAACGACGTGCTCGACCTGTCAAAGATCGAGGCCGGCAAGCTCAGCCTGGTGACGGAGGACTTCGATATAGCCGCTAGCTTGTCGCCCACCGCCGAGACCTTCCAGGTTCTGGCGCAGGCCAAGGGGCTGGAGTTTGCCTTCACAGTCAGTGACGCGGCCAAGGGCTGGTGGCGCGGCGACGCCGACCGCCTGCGCCAGATCGTCGGCAACCTGTTGTCCAACGCGGTGAAGTTCACGCCGCAAGGCTCGGTCGAGGCCGCCGTAGACGTGGACCCCAGCAAGCAGACGCTGCGCCTGACGGTTCGCGACAGCGGCGTCGGCATCGCGCCCGAGAAGCTGCCGGCCCTGTTCGAGAAATTTACCCAGGCCGACAACTCCGCCACCCGCCGGTTCGGCGGCACAGGCCTGGGCCTCGCCATCTGCCGCGAACTGACCCAGATGATGGGTGGCGCAATCAAGGTGGAGAGCCGCGAGGGCGAGGGCTCGACCTTCACGGTCGAATTGCCCCTCACCCGTGGCAAGTCCGTCGGCGCGGGCCAGATCGAGGCCGCCCACGACAACAGCGACCACAACATCCGGCTGCTCGCCGCCGAGGACAATCCGACCAACCAGCAGGTGCTGGCTGCGGTGATGGAGTCGCTCGGTATCGACATCGACATCGTGGCCGACGGCAAGCAGGCGGTCGACGCCTGGCAGGTCGGCGGCTACGATCTGGTGCTGATGGATATCCAGATGCCGGTGATGGACGGCATCGAGGCCGCCCGGCAGATCCGGGCCACCGAGATTGCCGAGCAGCGCAAGCGAACCCCGATCGTGGCGCTCACCGCCAATGCGCTGACCCACCAAGTGGAAGAATACATCGCCGCGGGGATGGACGGCCACGTCGCCAAGCCGATCGAGATCGCCAAGCTCTACGAGGCGATCAGCGGCGCGCTCACCAATGCCGCCACCGGCGCCTCCGGCCGCACGCCCGCCGCCGCCGACAGCCATGTCGCCTGACGCCCGTCGCAAGATGAACGGCGGATAACACGGGCTTCAGATCCGCGTCAGGCGGGGCGTGGTCTTCTCGGAAACATGGCGTCTGGAGCGCCAGAACCCGGGCGTGAGGCTCCGACGGGCGCAGGTGACGCGACCACCGAACCTCTTCAAGCCTGGAGTGCGGGAGCGCCCCGGGGACGGAAACGGCCCCGGGGCGTTTTCGTGCGGCCGTCAGGGCGCGATGCGCAGTGTTCCATCTATGACCGTCACCGCCTGGCCGCGCAGCAGCACGCGGTCGCCCGCGAGTTCGCAGTCGAGGTCGCCACCGCGGCCGGGATAGGCCTGCAGGAACTTCGCCCGCGCACGGCCCAGCTTGTCGGCGAACAGGGGCGTCAGGATGGTGTGCAGCGAGCCGGTCGCGGGATCCTCCGGGATACCGGAGCCGGGGGCGAAGAAGCGGTCGACCACGTCATAGGCCTGGCCGGGGTCTGCCAGGGCCGCCACGCCGACATTGCCGCGCCCGCCGGTGGCGCTGCTGGAGACCGCCTCCAGGGCTGCGAGGTTAGGCGCACAGGCGCGCACCTGCGCCTCGTCCTTCAGGATCACGACCAGATAGGTCGAGGCCCAGACCTCGACAGGCTCGACCCCCAGGGCCTGCGCCAGGCCGTCCGGGGTCGCGACTTGGGTCGGCGGCTGGGCGGGGAAGTCCATCTCGTAGCCCTCACCCGCGCGGCGCACGGTGAGCGGGCCAGACTTGGTGTCGAAGGTGATCCTGTCGGCCGCCACGCCCAGTTCCGAGAACAGCACATGGCTCGAGGCCAGGGTGGCGTGGCCGCACAGCGGCACCTCCAGCGCCGGGGTGAACCAGCGCAGGCCGAAACGGGCAGGGTCGGCCGTTTTGAGCAGGAAGGCCGTCTCGGCCTGGTTGTTCTCCGCCGCCAGCGCCTGCATCCACGCCGCGTCGGGCCAGGCGGCCATGGGCTCGACCACACAGGCCTGATTGCCGCGGAAGGCGGCGGCGGCGAAGGCATCGATGGTCCACTGGCGCATGGGAAGCTCCCGTCAAAGGCGAAGCGTGCTGATAGCCGCCTCGTGGAATTAGACAAGACGTGATTAGCCAGTTGGCTAATTGATTACGCTTAGCTCCGGCCAGCGGGCGGTCACCGAGGCGGCAGTGCGGGCGAACCCGTTTGTCGGACGCGTGGGATTGGGTCGCAGCCGGAGCGCGAAAAGGTCGGCCAGCCCGAACGGAGCCTGGATCGTCAGGCGGCCGTCCCCTTCCAATCGCACAGCCACGGCGAAGAGCGGACTGACGAAACGCCCCAGCGCCTCGGACGAATTGGCGAGGGGTGTGTAGGGCTCGCCGAACCTGCCCTCGAACCACAGGTGCACGCGGGCCTGATTGCGCACCTCCACGAGATCATCGAGCGGCGGCGCGAAGGCGCCGGTCACGCGGCGGATCACCAGATCCTCGGCCTCATAACTGATGTCCGAGGCGTCGTAGTAACCGAGGTCGTAGTCCTTGATCCCATAGTCGAGGTCGCGGCCGGTCAGGTGGTTCAGCACCCGCTGGTAGACCGCGCCGGAGAAGATCAGCCAATCGGGCAAGTCGAGACCGCGGGCCGTCTCCAGCACCTGCATCAGCGTGGGTCCGCTGCGCACGATCGCCTCGAGGCGCTGCTCCAGGCTCCCGCTCACGCCTTGCCTCGGAGGTTCGTCCTGAGAGGCCAGCCATGGTCGAGCGGCCCGTGGCCGGCGCCCAGGCCCGGCGCTCGGGCGATGGCCTCCTGCACATAGGCCCAGGCGCGGGCGACCGCCTCGGTGAGCGTCAGGCCCTGCGCCAGGCCGGCCGCGCAGGCCGAGGCCAGGGTGCAGCCCGTGCCGTGGGTGTGGCGGGTCTGCTGGCGCTCGGTCTCGAAGACCGTTTCGCCGTCCGGCGTGACCAGGATGTCGACCACGCGCGGGCCCGGCACATGGCCGCCCTTCATCAGCACCGCCTTGGCGCCCGCCATCAACAAGGCGTCTCCAGCGCGGCGCAGATCGTCGCTCGAGGCCACCGTCTCGCCGGTCAGGGCCTCGGCTTCAGGGGCGTTGGGGGTCAGCAGGGCCGCGCGGGGGATCAGCAGGCTGCGCATTGCGCCAGTGGCGGCCGGCGAGAGCAGCGAGGCCCCGCCCTTGGCGATCATCACCGGATCGACCACCGCCAGAACGCCCGCGGCATGGTCCAGCAGACGGGCGACCGCCTCGACCACCTCAAGACCGCCCAGCATGCCGGTCTTGATGGCGTCGGCTCCGATGTCGTCCAGCACCGCGCGCCCCTGCGCCTCCACGAGCTCCGCGGGGAGCGCATGGACGGCGCTGACGCCGAGGGTGTTCTGCACCGTGATCGCGGTGATCGCCGTCGCCGCATAGCCGCCCAGGGCGGTGACCGTCTTGATATCCGCCTGGATCCCGGCGCCGCCGCCGGAGTCGGACCCTGCGATGATCAGCACTCGGCCCAGGAAGCTCATGGCCTCCGATAGCGCGCCGCCCTTGATTCCGCATCCGCCATTAATTTTCCTTGACGGTTATATTTCTATCTCTGCATATAAAGGCATGACGCCTTTCGAAGCCATCGCCGAACCCAACCGCCGCCAGATCCTGGACCTGTTGCGCGGCGGCGAACGGCCCGCGGGGGCCCTGGTTGAGGCCACGGGCCTGAGCCAGCCCGGCGTCTCGAAACATCTGAAGCTGTTGCGCGAGGCGGGGCTGGTCAGCGTGCGACCGGACGGCCAGCGGCGGCTCTACCGCCTTGAACCCGGCGAACTGGCTGAACTCGACGAATGGCTGAAACCCTTTCGCCGCTTCTGGGCCGAACGCCTCAACGCCCTCGATGAGCATTTGGAGAAAGAACAGTGAGCATCACCCTGGACGCAGACCTTGGACGGGTGACCGTCGCCAATGACGATCTGAAGGTGGTCTTCCGCCGTCGCTATGCCAAGCCGATCGAGAAGGTCTGGGCGGCCGTCACCACGCCGGAGCGCCTCGCCGACTGGCTGGCCGAGGCCGAGATCGAACCGCGGGTCGGCGGGAAGGTTCGCTTCACCTGGACCAGCGCCAACCACAGCATGGAGGGCAAGGTCGTCGCCTATGACCCGCCACGGATCTTTGCCTGGACTTGGCCGCTCGATGACCGCGACACCGTGGTCAGCTTCGAACTGGAGCCGGACGGCGACGGCTGCTGGCTGACCCTGACCCACGCCGGACTCGACCCGAAGGGCAAGCGAGGCGGCGGCGTGCGCGCCGGCTGGCATGCGCATATCGAGGGCGTCGCCGACGCCATCGAAGGCCGCGCCACCACCTGGGCCACCATCGTCGCCCGCGAGAAGGCGGTCGCGCCGAACTATCCCAAACTGTCGGACTGACCTTCGCTCGCCTGGGCGATCGCGCGCCAGACGCGGAGCGCCTGGACCGTCTCACGCACGTCGTGGACCCGTACCCCCGCCACGCCGGCCGCCGCGCCAGCGAGGGCGGCGGCGATGGAGCCGCCCAGCCTCTGATCGGCCGCGGCCCCCTCGTCGAGGGCGCCGATGAAGCTCTTGCGGCTCACGCCCAGCAGCACCGGAAACCCTAGAGCCACGATCCGCGAAAGGCCGGCGATGAGCGGCAGGTTGTGGTGGAGCCGGTGCTTGCCGAAGCCCACGCCAGGATCGAGCCAGATGCGGTCCTGAGCCACCCCGGCGGCCATGGCCTCGGCGGCGCGCCTGGCCAGGAAGGCGGCCACTTCCTCTACGACATCGCCGTAGTGCGGCTCGGCCTGCATGGTCCCGGGCTCGCCCTGCATGTGCATCAGCACGACCTCGCAGCCGAGCTCGGCGGCGATCGCCAGGCTGTCGGGCGAATGCCGCAGGGCGGTGACATCGTTCCACATCGTCGCCCCAGCCTGCACGGCGGCGCGGGCCACCGCGGGCTTCATCGTGTCGACGGAGATCGGGACCGCGCTCTCGGCGCGCAGGGCGCGGATCAGGGGGACGACACGCCCGATCTCGTCGGCTTCCGAAACCGCCTCAGCGCCCGGGCGGGTCGACTCGCCACCCACATCGAGGATGTCGGCGCCGTCGATGATCAAGCGCCGGGCCTGCAGGATCGCGGCGTCCAGGTCGGCGAACCGGCCGCCGTCCGAAAAGCTATCCGGCGTGACGTTCAGCACGCCCATGACGCGTACGGGTTGGGAAGCGGTCGGGGTCATGGCTGCGCTGGATAACGAAAAAGGGCGGCCCCGTCGCCGGTGGCCGCCCTTGATCAGTTCAATGTCGCCAAGCTTACGCCGGCTCGGGCTTGGGCGAGATCGGCACCGCCACAGCGGGGCCCATCGGCCGCTTGGCGTCGGCGTCCTCGCGGTTGGGGGCCACGCCCTTCAGGGCGCCGATGATCTCGTCGCCGCTCAGGGTTTCGTACTCGAGCAGGGCCTTGGCGAGGGTGTGCAGGTCCTCGAGCTTTTCGGTGAGGATCCGCTTGGCCTCGGTGTAGCCGTTCTGCACCAGACGCTTGACCTCGGCGTCGATGATGTTGGCGGTCTCTTCCGAGACATTCTGGGTGCGCGACACCGAGTGGCCGAGGAAGACCTCCTCCTGGTTGTCGCCATAGGAGACCAGACCCAGCTTGTCGGAGTAGCCCCAGCGGGTGACCATGTTGCGGGCGAGGCCCGTGGCGGCCTGGATGTCGCTGGAGGCGCCGGAGGTCACCTTGTCCTTGCCGAAGATCAGCTCCTCGGCGACGCGACCGCCCATCATGATCGCCAGGCGCGAGGTCATCTGCTCGTAGTTCATG
>DASRRU010000323.1:0-12235 GCA_035656795.1 Phenylobacterium sp.
CAGGCCGATCGGCACGTTGCGCTGAGGATTGCGGGTCTCCTCCGCCGCGGTCGATACCGCGTCGAAGCCCACATAGGCGAAGAAGATCGAGGCCGCTGCGCCCAGGACGCCCGAACCGCTGCCGTCCAAGGGGTTGCCCCAACCCCTTGGGGTCAGCGGCGTGAAGTTCTGTGAGTGGTGCGAGATCAACGGAACGGTGACGACGACGAATGCCGTCAGGGCGGTGAGCTTTACCGCCACCAGCACCGCGTTGACCCGCGCGCTCTCCTTGGTGCCGATGACCAGCAGCCAGGTGACCGCGGCGACGATGACCACCGCAGGCAGGTTGATCAGCCCGCCTTGCGACGGCCCAACCGTCAGCATCGCGGGAAGGGTTACGCCGGTGGCGTCATGGATGAAGCCGACAATGTGACCCGACCAGCCGACCGCAACGGCGCTCGCCCCCAGGGCGTATTCCATGATCAGCGCCCAGCCGACCAGCCAGGCGACGACCTCGCCCATGACGGCATAGGAATAGGTGTAGGCAGACCCTGCCACCGGCACCATCGAGGCCAGTTCCGAGTAGCAGAGCGCCGCGACCGCGCAGACCGCGCCGGCGATCGCGAATGAGATCATCATGCCCGGACCGGCCTTTTGGGCGGCGGTCGCGGTCAGCACGAAAATTCCGGTTCCAATGACCGCGCCGATGCCCAGCATGGTGAGCTGAAACGGGCCAAGTGAGCGGTGCAAAGACTTCTTTTCCGCCGTCGCCAAAATGGCGTCGAGCGACTTAATTCGCCACATAGGGCCTCCAAACAAGCGGGCCCCATGGCCGCTAGCAACTTACTGCCGCGACCGTGGCGTGGTGCTTCTGCGGCGTCAACTGGTGCGCAGTGTTTGCGCCGCAGCTTGTGGCGTCGGCAGGAAGGCGGCGCCGGAATCCTGGGCGGATCCTGACGAATTGACCCGGATTGCGCCGTCTAAGAGACCGGTGATTGCCGAGAGACGCCAGCACGACTAGCGTGCCGCGGCGGGTGACGGGTGGGTTGCTCAACATTGGGGAGAACCGCCGGATGGCGAACGCTTCGGGCATCGGGCGCATCTTCCTGCGCAAGTCGGTCGGCCAGATCCAGGCCGAGCACGCACACGGGGAGCTCAAGCGCTCGCTGGGCGCGCTCAATCTGGTGCTCCTGGGCATCGGCTGCATCATCGGCACCGGCATCTTCGTCCTGACCGGCCGGGCGGCTGCGCAGTTCGCGGGGCCGGGCATCACGGTCTCCTTCGTTATCACCGGCCTGCTCTGCGCCTTCGTGGCCCTCTGCTACGCCGAGCTCGCCTCGGCCCTGCCGGTCTCCGGCTCGGCCTACAGCTATACCTACGCCTCGATGGGCGAGGGGGCGGCCTGGGTGATGGGCCTGTTGCTGCTGTTGGAATACGGCCTGGCGGGTTCCACCGTGGCGCTCGGCTGGTCCGGCTATTTCGTCAGCCTGGCGAGGGACATGGGGATCATCATCCCGCCGGAGCTCACCGCGGCCCCGGGGGTGGCCGTGAAGGACATGACCGGCGCGGTGATCGCCACCGGCGTTGTGAACCTGCCGGCGATCGTGATCCTGGGCCTGGTGACCTTGTTGCTGATCCGCGGCGTCACCGAGTCGGCGACGGTCAACAACATCATCGTGGCCATCAAGCTGACCGTGGTCATCGCCTTCATCATCATCGGCATCCGCTACGTGCACCCCTCGCAGTGGTCGCCGCTGGTGCCGGCCGAGATCCCCGCCCGGCCGCCGGGCACGAACATGGACATGTGGCATCAGATCGGCCGCGCCCTGAGCGCCGTCGTGACCGGCGACACCTCCCACAAGTACGGGGTCGGCGGGGTGATCCACGGCGCGGCGGTGATCTTCTTCGCTTACCTGGGCTTCGAGGCGGTCTCCACCGCCGGCGCCGAGGCGCGCAACCCGGCCAAGGACATGCCGATCGGCATTCTGGGGGCCCTGGTGATCTGCACGGTGCTCTACATCCTGACCTCGGCGGTGCTGGTGGGCATCGTGCCCTACAACCTGCTGGACGTGCCGGCCACGATCGCGCTGGCGACCGATATGATGGGGCTGAAATGGTTCTCAGTGCTGGTGAAGATCGGCGCGATCGCCGGGCTTTCCAGCGTCATGCTGGTGCTCCTCTACGGCCAGACGCGGATCTTCTACACCATGAGCCGAGACGGCCTGCTGCCGACGGCGCTGGCGGCGGTGCACAAGACTTTCCGCACGCCGTGGATCAACACCATAATCGTCGGCGTCCTGGCCATGGGCGCGGCGGGTTTCCTGTCGCTGGACGCCCTGTCGGACCTGTCCAACGTCGGCTCGCTGGCGGCTTTCGCCCTGGTCTGCATCACGGTCATCTACCTGCGGGTCAGCGAGCCAGGGCTGGTGCGCCCGTTCCGCACGCCGCTCTATCCGGTGGTGCCGGTCCTCGGCGCGATCATGTGCCTCGTGCTGTTGCTGAGCCTGATGTCGACACCGGCCACCCGGAACTTCTTCCTGGGCTACCTGGCCGTCGGGATCGTGATCTACTTCCTCTACGGCATCCGGGCCTCGAAGCTGGGCCGCGGGATCGTGGTGACCGGCCATGAGCCCGAGCCGTTTGTCGATCTGCCGCTCAAGGGCGACTTGGATTCGTAGACTGGGGACTCGTAGACCGGCGGCGGCGCGCTCTAAAAGGCCCTCATGCCGCCGATCCCCGACCTGCCCATTCGGGAGGCCCTGCCGCCCCTGAAGGCCGCGCTCCGCGCGGGGAGCTCCGCCGTGCTCGTGGCCCCGCCGGGCGCCGGCAAGACCACGGTGGTTCCGCTGGAGCTCCTGGCCGAGCCCTGGGTCGCGGACGGCAAGATCATCGTCCTGGAGCCCCGCCGTCTGGCCGCCCGCGCCGCCGCCGAGCGGATGGCGTCCACGCTCGGCGAGCCGGTCGGCCGGACGGTGGGCTTCCGGGTGCGGATGCAGTCGAAGGTCTCGGCCGCCACCCGCATCGAGGTGGTCACCGAGGGCGTCTTCACGCGGATGATCCTGGGGGACCCGGAGCTGGCGGGCGTCGCCTGCGTGATCTTCGACGAGTTCCACGAACGCAGCCTCGACGCCGACCTGGGTCTTGCCCTGGCGCGCGACGCGCAGGGTCTACTGCGCGAGGACCTGCGCATCCTGGTGATGTCGGCGACCCTCGACGGCGCGGCGGTGGCGCGCCTGCTCTCCGATACTCCGGTGATCGAGAGCCAGGGCCGAGCCTGGCCGGTGGAGACCCACTACCTCGGTCGGGACGAGCGCTTGCGCCTGGAGGACCGCACGGTTCGCGCCGTCGAGCGCGCCCTGGCCGAGCAGACCGGCTCCCTGCTGGTCTTCCTGCCGGGGCAGGGCGAGATCCTGCGCACCGCCGAGCGGCTGAACGAACGGCGGCGCCCAAACGTCGAGATCGCCCCGCTGTTCGGCGCGCTGGATCCCCGAGACCAGGACCGCGCCATCGGGCCGGCGCCGGCGGGGACGCGCAAGGTGGTCCTGGCCACCTCCATCGCCGAGACCAGTCTGACCATCCAGGGCGTCCGCGTGGTGATCGATGCCGGCGTCGCCCGCGTGCCCCGCTTCGATCCGGCCAGCGGCCTGACCCGGCTGGCCACCGTGCGCGTCTCGCGCGCCGCCGCCGACCAGCGCCGCGGCCGCGCCGGGCGCACCGAGCCGGGCGTCTGCTATCGCCTGTGGGACGAGGCCGAGACCCGGGCGCTGCCCGCCTACGCCGATCCGGAAATCCTCGACGCCGACCTTTCGGGTCTGGCGCTCGACCTCGCACGCTGGGGCGCCAAGGACGCGAGCGGCCTGGCCTTCCTGGACCCGCCGCCCGCCGCCGCCTTCGCCGAGGCCCGCGGGCTGCTGGTCCGCCTGGAGGCCCTGACCGCCGATGGCGTGCTCACCGCCCACGGCCGCGCGCTGGCCAACATGCCGCTCAGCCCGCGCCTGGCGCACATGGTGCTGAAGGCCGCCGCCACCGGCCAGGCGCCGCGCGCCGCGCGCATCGCCACGCTGATTGTCGAGCGCAACCTGGGAGGCCGTGACGCCGACCTGCGCCACCGCCTCGAGGCCCTGGACCGCGATCGCAGCCCGAGGGCCCGCGACGCCAAGGCGCTGGCCGACCGCTGGGCCGGAATGGCGGGGAAGGGGGGCGCCGGCGAACCGCTGTCCGACGGCCTGCTGCTGGCCTTCGCCTATCCGGAGCGGATCGCGCGCGCCCGTGGTCCGCTGGGCGAGTTCCAGCTGGTCAGCGGCCGCGGCGCCTTCCTGGAGTCCACCGATGCGATGGCCCGTGAGACCTGGCTGGCGGTCGCCGAGCTGGGCGGGGGCGAGCGGCGCGATCGGATCCTGCTGGCCGCGCCGCTGGACGAGGCGGAACTGGCCGCGGCCTTCGCCGCGCAACTCACCGTGGAGGACCGGCTGGAGGAGAGCGGGGCAGGGCGCCTGCGCGCCAAGCGGCTCACTCGCCTGGGCCGCCTGACCCTGCGCGAGACCTTCGACGACAACCCCGATCCGGCCCTGATCGCCGCCGCCCTCGCCGACCGGGTGCGCGCCGAGGGCGTCGCCGTCCTACCGTGGAGCGAGGCGGCCACGGCGCTGCGCCAGCGCATTGCGTTCCTGCACGGCCGCGACCCCGCCTGGCCGGACCTTTCGGACATTGCCCTGGTCGCGCGGCTCGACGACTGGCTCACGCCGATCCTGCCTGGCGTGCGTTCGCTGGCGGCGCTCAAGCCCGACGCCCTCGATGGCGCCTTGCGCGGCCTGATACCCTGGGACCTGCAGCGCCGTCTGGACGCCGATGCGCCGGCCCGCTGGGCCGCGCCCACCGGTAACAGCTTCACCATCGACTACGCCGCCGAGGCCGGACCCCGGGTCGATGTGCGCGTGCAGGAGGTCTATGGCCTGGCTGAGCACCCCACTGTGGCCGGGATTCCTTTGACGTTGTCGCTGCTGTCGCCGGCCCATCGGCCTGTGCAGATGACCAAGGATCTGCCGGGCTTCTGGAGGGGTTCCTGGAAGGACGTCCGGGCCGACATGCGAGGCCGCTATCCCAAACACCTGTGGCCCGACGATCCGGCGAACGCCCAGCCGACTGCGCGAGCCAAGCCGCGGGGAACCTGATCGCGCTGCACGCCCACTGATCTCCGCGCGCCCGTTCTGCGTGCAGCTTGGGCGCAATCGCGGCCTTCGCGGAACGCTGTGCGGAATCCGGTTGCGGTCAGCAAGGCTTGTTCGACAACTCTGGAGGATTGATCCGCGAGCGGTCGCCAAATCGCCGGCCGCCGCGCCTCGAGAAGGATGCTCCCTGGTGACCGACTCCAGCTCCAACACCTCCCTGATGCACCGCCGCGCGCTGTTGCGCACCGCCGCCTTCGCCGCTGCCGCCATCCCGATCGCCAGCGAGGCGACCCTCGCCCACGCCAAACTGGCCTCGCAGAGCCTGGGCGTGCTGCCCCCCGACGCGGTGATCATCAACGCCAACGAGAACCCGCTGGGCCCCTGCAAGGCGGCCTGCGAGGCGATCACCAAGATCCTGCCGCTGGGCGGGCGCTACGATCGGATGGGCGAGCTCGACGCGCTCACCAAGGAATACGCCGCCCTGCACGGCCTGAAGCCGGAGAACGTAGCCTTCTACGCCGGGTCCTCCGAGCCGCTGCACTACACAACGCTGGCGTTCACCGGACCGGGCAAGGCCTTGATCATGGCCGACCCGTCCTATGAATCGGCCAACATGGCGGCACAGATTTCCAAGGCGCCGGTGAAAAAGGTGCCGCTGACCAAGACCTTCTCGCACGACGTCAAGGCCATGGTCGCCGCCGATCCGAACGCCGGCCTGATCTACATCGTCAATCCGAACAACCCGACCGGAACCGTCACTCCGCGCGAGGAGATCCTCTGGGCGTTGGAGAACAAGCCCAAGGGTTCGATCCTGCTGGTCGATGAAGCCTACATCCACCTCTCCGACGAGCAGTCGGTGGTGGATCAGGTCGCGGCGGGCAAGGACCTGATGATCCTGCGGACCTTCTCCAAGATCTACGGCATGGCCGGAATCCGCTGCGGCGTGGCGATCGCGCGTCCGGACATCCTGGAAAAGCTCACGCCCTACTACCAGAACGCCATGCCGGTCACCGCCCTGGTTGCGGCCCGCGCCTCACTGGCCGACAAGGACCTGATCCCGACCCGCAAGAAGTGGATCGCCGACAGCCGCATCGAGACCCTCGCCTGGCTGAAATCCAATGGCTACAAGCCGATCGGAACTCCGGTCTCCAACTGCTTCATGATCGACACCGGCCGCCCCGCTCACACGGTCATCGCCTCGATGCAGAAGGAAAAGGTCTACATCGGCCGCATCTGGCCAGTCTGGCCCAACGCGGTCCGTATCTCGGTAGGCTCGCCCGAGGACATGGCTTCCTTCCGCACGGCCTTCAAGAAGGTCATGGACGCGCCGATGGTGGCGTCAAATGCCGACCTGAAGTCAGGCCCGGTGGGCGTGACGCACGACAAGTACCTGTCCTAGGGACCGCCGCAACTTCGAGGAAGGGGCCGCTCCGCCAGGGGCGGCCCTTTTCATGGGGGGCCGGCCGGGCGGGCCGGGCTGCTAGACGGCAAACCAGCCCAGGCTGACGCCCGCGAGGATCGTCACACCGAGCAGCGCCCGGTAGGCGATGAACGGCCACGTCGAGAAGCGCTCGAGGAAGCACATCAGCCCCCAGATGGCGGCGAAGGAGGCCACGGCCGCAACCGCCAGCCCCACCGCCAGCAGACTCCAGCCGTGCGCCGAGAGGTGGGCCTTATGCAACTCCCAGAACTCCTTCAGTCCGGCCAGGGCGATGGCCGGCGCGCCCAGCAGGAACGAAAGTCGCGCCGCTTCCTCGCGCCGAAAGCCCAAGGCCAGGGCAGCTGTCAGGGTCGATCCCGACCGGGAGACGCCGGGGATCAGGGCGCCGACCTGGGCCAGGCCCACGGCGACGGCGTCCAACAGGGTCGTGTCGGCGACGTTGCGTCGGTGGCGGGCGAAGATCTCGCCGAGCGCCAGCAGCGCGGCCATGACCAGGCAGGCCCAGCCGATGACCGGCAAGCCCCGCAGCGCCGAGTGGCAGGCGTTCAGCCGCGACGAGAGCAGCAGGCCGGCCAGGCCCAGCGGAATGGTCGCGATGACGATGAGGCCCGCCAGCCGAAGGTCCGGATCGCCTAGCCGCCCGGCCGCCAGAGCCCGGGCCGAGCCGACGCAGATCGCCCCGATGTCGCGTCGGAAGTAGCTCAGGACCGCCAGCAGGGCGGCCGCCTGCATGGCCGCTGAGAAGGCGGCGCCGGGGTCAGGCCAGCCGAGCAACGCCGGGACGATCCGCATGTGGGCGGTGGAGGAGATCGGCAGCAGTTCGGTCACGCCCTGCAGCACGCCCAGAGCGGCGACCTTCGCATATCCAAGGTGCACGAACCCGACGTCCAAACCCGAACAGGAATCAGCCACGCGCGCCTCCATGAGCATGGCGCTTATGGCGGTGCGGACGTGTTGGGGGAAGGGCGGTTGTGTGGCGCCGGCGTGCCGCTCAGGTCGCTGCGTAGATCATGATCCCGGTGGCCACCGACAGGTTCAGGCTATCGGCGCGACCGCGCATGGGAATCTTCACGTTGACGTCGCACAGCGCGGCCATGTCGGGGGGCAGGCCCTGTTGCTCGTTGCCCATCAGGATCAGGGTCGGGCGCTGATAGGCGGCCTCACGGTGGTCGACCTCGGCTGTGAGCAGGGTGCCGACGACCGAGCCCGGCCAGCCATTGCGCCACGCGGCGAACTCCGCCTCCGAAGCCTTGATCAGCGGCACGGCGAAGATCGAGCCCATGGTCGCGCGCACCGCCTCCACCGAATAGGGATCGCAGCACTCGCCCACCAGGATCACCCCGCCGCAGCCAGCGGCGTCGGCGGTGCGGATGATCGTCCCGAGGTTGCCCGGATCGCGCACCCGGTGCAGCGCCACCCAGCAGTGCGCGGCGTGCGGCTCAAGCGTCGCCAGATCAGCGAAAACCTGACGGAAGACGCCCACCACCGCCTGCGGATTGTCCCGCCGGCTGACCTTGGCCAGGATGTCCTCCGTGACCTCGATCACCTCGCCGTTGGCGGCCAGCGTGGCGGACACCGCGGTCTTGGTCAGGGGATGGGCCGAGGCGTCGGGACCGTGCATCAGAATGGCCGGGGCGTGGCCCGTCTCGATCCCCTCGATCACCGCCTTCAGCCCCTCGGCGACGAACAGGCCGGTCTCGTCGCGTTCCTTGCGCAGATGCAGGGCGCGGACAGCCTTCACCGTGGGATTGCTCAGGGAAGTGATCGCGCGGCTCGTCATGCCGCCGCCCCGTTCGCCTGCCAGCGGGCGAAGAAACTCATGCCGATTTCGCGCGCGCCGTCTTCCTGCACCAGCGCCAGCTCGCCCCATTCGATCGTCCCGCCGCGGCCCTTCAGCTTGTCGGCCAGCAGGCCCGAGAGCGCCGCCCCGCTGATCCGCTCGGCGTAGGCGTTGAGCACCAGAAACTTGGCGTTTTCCGAAAGAAGTTCGGCGCATAGGCCGGCAAGTTCCGGCAGGTCCTCGAACAGCCGCCAGACCTCACCGTCCGGCCCGCGACCGTATTTCGGCGGGTCGAGGATGATGCCTTCGTATTTCGAACCGCGCCGCACCTCGCGCTGGACGTACTTGCGCGCGTCCTCGGTGATCCAGCGAATCGGCCGCTCGGCGAGGCCGGACAGCGCCGCGTTCTCCCGCGCCCAGGCCACCGCCCGCTTCGAGGCGTCCACATGGGTCACCGCCGCGCCGGCCGCCGCCGCCACCAGGCTGGCGACCCCGGTGTAGCCGAACAGGTTCAGGACCTTCGGCGGGTCTGCGGCGCCCGCCGTGCGCACCGCGGCGTCCAGCCATTCCCAGTTTGCGGCCTGCTCGGGGAAGAAAGCCAGGTGCCGGAAGCTGGTGAAGCGGCCGTTGAACCTCACGTCGCCCCAGGACAACGGCCAGGTTTCCGGCGGCTGTCCCTTCAGCTTCCACCGCCCGGCGTCCTCCTCGTCGGTGGGATCGAACACCGCGTCGGCGGCGTCCCAGACCGAGGGGGGCGCCGAGGGCGCCCACAGGCACTGCGGCTCGGGGCGCACCACGGTGAAGCGGCCATAACGCTCCAGCTTGCGGCCATTGCCGCTATCGATCAGCCCATAGTCGGTCCAGCCGCGCGTGCGCATCACGCTGGGCAGTTCGCTGACCTTCGGCTCGGCGCGGCTCATGGTCCGCGCTTACGCGGTCGCGGGCCGCCTCGTCCAGACGAGAAGCGTGGCCGCCGCCTCTCGGGGATTTCCATCGCTCTTGTCACATGCGCGGATTTGGGGTCCCGTAGCGCGGGCAAAACAACAAGAAAGACGCCATTGTCGGTCGCCGCCACCCCTCCGCGCCGTTCCGCCCGCAAGGCCAAGGGCGACGGCCATCTCCGCCGCGCCGAAATCCTTGAGGCCGCTGAACGCATCTTCATCGCCGAGGGCTACGAGGGCGCCACGATCCGCAAGATCGCCGACGAGGTCGGCGTTTCCTCGACCGCGCTCTACATGCATTTCCAGGACAAGGGCCGCATCCTGCTCGAGATCTGCGAGGGGACGCTGAAGCTGCTCCTGGAGCGCAATCGGGAATTCGCCGCGCGCCCGCTCGATCCGGTGGTGCGTGTGCGCATGATGCTGGAATCCTACATGCGCTGGGGCCTCGAGCATCCCAACGCCTATCAGCTGGTGTTTTCCGGGCCGCGGATCATATCGGCCGCGCCGTGGCCGGAGGGGACCGCCGACATGGGCGCCCAGTGCTACGACATCTTTCGTGACGTGGTGCGCGAGATCGCCGCCTCGGCGCGCCTGCGCACCGGTTCGGCGGATTCCGCGGCCCAGGCGCTTTGGATGTCGACGCACGGTGTTGTGGCGCTCCACGCCACGCGTCCGAACTTCGGCTGGGCCCCGGCCGACGAACTGATCCAGGTGACCCTCGACGGCCTCCTGAACGGCCTCGTCACCGACTGACGGACGCGCGAACCCGACCTGTGGTTCGTGGTTCAGAATGAGCGGCTTAGCGCCCGGTCGTGGCGGCGCTGTCGGCCAGGATCGGCAGGGGGTTCATGGGGGCCGCGCCGTAGGCGCCGCGCTTCAGGTCGGCGCTGAGCGTGATCGGGATCGAGCCGCCGGCCAGCTTGGCGCGATAGACCTGCATATTCTCCATAACCCGCATCACGTAGTTGCGGGTCTCCGAGAACGGAATGCACTCGATGAAGTCCACCGGGTCGGTCGCCCCGCCGCGCGGGTCGCCGCAGAACTGGGTCCATTGGGTCGGACGGCCAGGCCCGGCATTGTAGCCCGCGGCGGCCATGACGTAGGACCCGGAAAACTGGCTGACCAGCTGCCCCAGGAAGTTCGCGCCCAGGCGCATGTTGTACTCGGGCTCGTCCAGTTGCGAGGGCGAGTAGCTGATGCCGCTGCGCCGGGCGAGGATCTTCGCCGTTGAGGGCATCAGCTGCATCATGCCCCGCGCCCCGGCGCCGGAGCGGACGTTGGGGTCGAAGCTGCTCTCCTGGCGGGTGATGGCCAACACCAGGGCCGGCTCGGCGGCCCCGCCGTCAGGGGCGCTGCGCAGGGGATAGGCGCGCTGCGGCAGGATGAAGCCGCGCTGCGCCGCGGCGCGGGCGGCCTTCATGGACAGCTCCATCTCGCCATAGCCGCGGGCCAGGTCGACCAGCTGCGCCTCGTCCTCGGCGGTGGCCAGGGTTTCGTCCAGGTTGAGCACGAACACCTTGAAGAGGTCCCGCTGGCCATAGTCGAACAACAGGCGGGTGGCGGCGATCTCGTCGCGCGCCTCGAACGCGCCGCGAGCCTGCGGGGTGATCGTGGGATCCGAGGCCAGGGTGAGCCGCTGGCCCACTTTCTCGCCGGCCAGCATACCGTAGAAGGTCGTGTTGTAGCGCGCTGCGCGGCGATAGAAGTCCTGGGCGCCGGGCTTGTCGCCGCGGGACTCGGCTGCGCGTCCTTCCCAGTAGAGCGCCCGTCCCTTGGTCACCGGCGAGAGGCCGATCTGTTCAAGGTTGGCGAAGTGCCCAGCCGCCTTGGCGGGATCGCCCAGCTTGGTTAGCGCCACCCAGCCGGCGTCGAACTCCGCGTCGGCGCCCGGGGAGCCAGCGGTGAGGCCGCTGTCCGCCGCCGCGGAATAGGCCGCATGGGCGTCCCCGGCGCGAAGCGCCGACAGCACCAGATGCCGCCGTTCCTCCCAGATCCGGTCGCCCTGGTCGGCGCTGGTCACCTCGTGCGGGAAATAGGCCACCTCTTCCAGCGCCGCCATGTCCATGCCCTTGCGGCGCAGATAGGCGGCGCGCTCGAAGGCGACGCCCGGCGATTGCGCCAGCGCAGGCGGCAACGTGGCGACCAGGTCGGTGGCGTCGCGGGCGTCGGCGCGAAGCGCGAGTCTTGCGCGGGCGGCGGCCTGCTGCTCGGCCGGGAGCAGCGCCATCATATCGCGCGCGGCCCCAAGCTCCTTGCCGTAGAGCAGGACGTCGGCGCGGCGCACATGGTCGTCGGCGCTCAGAATGTCACCGAACCGGCCCAGCATGGCGCGCTGGGCGGTCTCTTCGAAGCTCTTGTCGCGCCACCAATGCTTGACCAGCGCCGTGGCGTCCGCCATGCGGCCCAGCCCCCGGTAAGCTGAGGCCAGCGCCAAGGCCCCCTGGGCGGTGGCGGGGTCGGACCCGGCGAACCAGTCGACGACCTGCTGCGGACTCTTGCCGGCAGTCTCGAGCAGGCGCTCAGCGGCGGCCTGGCGGCGTTGCGCCCGCGGCCAGCCGGCCAGGTCGCGCCGGGCGTTGTCGACCTCGGAGAATCCCACCGCGTCGGCGTCGCAATCGACCAGCACCCAGGTGGCGGTCTTGCGGGCCAGGGGGTCGCTGATCTGCGAGATGGCGTCGCGTGCGCCGTTTACATTGGTCCGGCGCGCCGCCTCGATGGCCTGGCGCAGCAGGCCGGCGTCGCGGTCGCTCAGGCGGTGGGAGGCGTTGGCGGGCTGCAGCGGCGCATCGCCCATGATCGAGGGCCTGGTGACGCTCTCCAGCAGGTCGCCCAGCGGGTCCACGGTCTGGGCGCGCGCAGCCACGCTCGCCATGACGGCGACCCCGGCGATCAACACGGACTTGCGGGCTAGTCTGTTCAAGGGAAC
>DASRRU010000324.1:0-6347 GCA_035656795.1 Phenylobacterium sp.
CCGCGCATTCCTGATCAGCCAGGGCAAGGGCGAGCCGTTGCCAGTGGCGGTGAAGTAGGCGCGGATCTGCTCCTCTCCCACGCGCTTCGCGCTGGGAGAGGAGCTATCTCAGAGCACGGCCTCGAACTGCTCGGCGATCCAGTCGGCTTGGTCGTCGGTGAGGATCAGGGGCGGGGCGATGCGGATGGTGTGGGCGTGGGTCTCCTTGGCCAGGAGGCCGCGCGCCTGCAGGGCCTCGCAGACGCGGCGCGCGCCGCCGGCCTCGGCGTGCAGTTCGACCGCCAGCATCAGGCCGCGGCCGCGCACGTCCTTGACGCTGTCGGCGCGAATGGAGGCCAGAGCCGCGTGCAGCCGGTCGCCGACCCGTGCGGCGTTTTCCACCATGCCCTCCTCGACCAGCACCCTCAGCGCCGCGCGGGCCACGGCGCAGGCCAGCGGATTGCCGCCGAAGGTCGAGCCGTGTTCGCCGGGATGCAGGACGTCCATCACCTCGGAATTCGAGAGCACGGCGGAGACCGGGTAGAAGCCGCCCGACAGCGCCTTGCCGATCAGGGTCAGGTCGGCCTCGACGCCCTCATGCTCCTCGGCCAGCAGCTTGCCGGTGCGCCCAAGGCCGGTCTGGATCTCGTCCAGGATCAGGATGGCGCGGCGTTCGGTGCAGAGCTCGCGGGCGCGCGTCAGATAGCCGGCCGGCGGGATGATCACGCCGGCCTCGCCCTGGATCGGCTCCAGCAGGACGGCCACGGTGTTGGGGCCGATGGCGCCCTCGAGCGCCTCTGCGTCGCCGTAAGGGACGACCTTGAAGCCCGGCGCAAAGGGGCCGAAGCCGCCGCGCGACTGCGGGTCGGTGGAGAAACCCACGATGGCCACGGTGCGGCCATGGAAATTGTCGGCGGCGACGACGATCTCCGCCTGGTCGGCGGGGACGCCCTTGACCTCATAGCCCCACTTGCGGGCGACCTTGATGGCGCTTTCCACGGCCTCGGCGCCGGAGTTCATCGGCAGGACCTTGTGGCTGCCGGTAAGCGCGCAGAGCTCCTCGTAGAAGGGCGCCAGCTGGTCGTTGCGGAAGGCGCGGCTGGTCAACGTCAGGCGACCCGCCTGCTCAACCATGGCCTCCAGGATCTTTGGATGGCAATGGCCCTGGTTCACCGCCGAATAGGCCGACAGGCAGTCCAGATAGCGAGCGCCGTCCACGTCCCAGACATAGACGCCTTCCCCACGGGTCAGGACCACGTCGAGGGGCTTGTAGTTCTTCGCGCCGTAGAGGCTTTCGAGCGCGATCAGGTCGGTGGAACGCGAGCGGGAAATGGCGATGTCGTTCATGGCGGGTCTCTATTCGGCGGCGAGGATGGCGGGACGGGGATCGCTGGTCCGGTCAAGGCGAAGCGTCATGCAGTAGGCCGCGCCGCCGGAACGGATGAAGGGCGCCAGGTCCACCTCGATCAGGCGATAGCCGTGGGCCTGCAGCTTGACGCGCAGGGTCTCCGGCGCGCGGGCCATGACCAGGGTGTCGCCCAGGTTAACGGCGTTGACGCAAAAGGCGGCGGCTTCCTCCGCTGTCGCCTCGATGCGGTCGGCGGGCGCCACCCGGGCGCGGATCTCGGCCAGAGCGGCGGGCGTGAAGGCGTCCGGATAATAGAGAACCTGGCCGCCCGACAGCGGGCAGAAGCAGGTGTCGAGGTGATAGAATCGCTCTGAGACCAGCTCCAGCCCCACGACCTCATGGCCGAACGTCTTGCGGATCACGCCCAGCGAGGCGCGGTTCGAGCGCGGACCGAAGCCGGCCCAGAACCAGCCGCGGCCGGCGTCCCAGATGGCGTCGCCGGCGCCCTCCTGCAGCACGCCCTCGGGCAGGTCGACGAGTTCGCGCACCACGCCGCGGGCCTTCAGTCGGGCGAGAACCGCCCGGAATACCGTTTCCTCGCCCTGCCGCTCAGGATGCCGGAAGTGCGCCAGCAGCACCCGGCCGTCCAGCACCACGGCGGCGTTGGCGGGGAACACCAGGTCGGGCAGGCCGCGGACGGCCTCGATGGTCTCGACATGGGCGCCCAGGCTCTGCAGGGCGGCGCGCAGCTCTGCCGAGGCCGCCTTGGCGGCGGCGGCGCAGGCGTCGGTCCAGGCGGCGGGATCCATCCAGGGGTTGATCCGGTAGCTGATGTCGAAGGCGCTCGGGTCGGTCATCAGGAAGCGCGGTGGGGCGTCCATGCGGGGTCCTCGGCGGCGATCTTGGGCCCCAAGGGTCTCGCGTTCCGGTGTTATCGAAAAGCAGACATAGAGCTACATTTCGTGCCGGATGTTGGCGATTTGCGGTATATCGTTGGCGATATGATGGATGATCTCGACCGCAAGCTGCTGGCCCTGCTCAGGGCCGATTCGCGGGAGCCGGTGGCGTCGCTGGCCGCCCGGCTGAAGGTCTCGCGCGGGACGGTGCAGAACCGCATCGCCCGGATGCTGAAGCCCGGCGGGGCGATCCAGGGCTTCACGGTGCGCACGACGCCCGACATTGAGGCCAACCGGGTCCGCGCCATCATGTGCATCGCCATCGAAGGCGAGCTGTCGGGCGCGGTGGTCAAGGCGCTGCGCGGCTTTCCGGAGGTGGACAAGGTGCACACCACCAACGGCCGCTGGGATCTGGTGGCCGAGCTCGACACCGAGACCCTGGCCGCCTTCAGCCACACCCTCGACCAGATCCGCCTGATCGACGGCATCGCCTCGACCGAGACCTCGATCCTGCTGGCCACACAGAAGATGTGAGGCGGTGAGATGCTCCCCTTCTGGGGGAGCTGTCCCGGAGGAACTGAGGGGGTTTCCTCTCCGGTGCTTGGGGTTCGGCTGTCGCGGGCTCGGCGGCGGAAACCCCCTCCGGCGCTTCGCGCCACCTCCCCCTGGGGGGGAGGATCGTTTAAGACTGCCCCATGAACGCGCCCTTCAAGACCGACGGCCTGCCGCAATGGAACCTCGGCGACCTCTACGCCGGCCGGGACGACCCGAAGATCGAGGCGGACCTCGCCAAGGCCAAGGCCGCCAACGACGCCCTGGTGGCGCTGAAGGGCCGATTTGTCGCCAGCCGGACCGACGCGCGCCTGCTGGGCGAGCTGCTGGTCAACGGCATCGGCCTCTACGAGGCGGCGACCAACGGCCTGTGGAGCGTGGGCGCCTATGCGGGCCTGGCGTCTTCGACGGCGCGCAACGATCCGGCCTGGTCGAAGTTCGAGGGCGACCTGCGCGCCCGCTCCGCCCAGATCGCCGCGGAAAGCCTGTTCTTCACGCTTGAGCTGAACGAACTGGACGACAACGAGATCGAGGCGGCGTTCCGCGCCCACAAGCCGGCGGCCAAGTGGCGGCCGTGGATCCGCCGCGTGCGCCTGTCGCGGCCGCACGAGCTTTCCCCCGACCTGGAGCGGATGCTGATCGACCGCGGCCCGGCGGTCGCCAACTGGAGCCGGCTGTCGGAAGAGACGCTGGCCGCACTGACCGCCAAGGTCGGCAAGGAGACCCTGAGCCTTTCGGAAGTGCTGAACCGCCTGTCGGATCCTGACGGCGCGCGCCGCAAGCAGGCGGCCCAGGCGCTCGCGAAGGCGCTGGCCGAGCGGACCCCGACGCTGGCGCTTTGTTTCAACACCCTGGCCTTCGAGAAACAGGTCGAGGACCGCTGGCGGAAGTACCAGGACCCCGCCGCCTCGCGCCACATCGCCAACGAGGTGCACGCCGACGCCGTCGCCGCCCTGGAGGCCGCCGTGGTCGAGGGCTATGGACCGGTCAGCCACCGCTACTATCGGCTGAAGGCCAAGGCCATGGGCCGCGATATCCTCGATCAGTGGGACCGCAACGCGCCGCTCGATAGCGCCCAGCCCAAGACCTACGGCTGGGACGAGGCCCGGGGCATGGTGCTGGAGAGCTTCGCCGCGCTGGCGCCCAAGTTCGCCGACACGGCCCAGACCTTCTTCACCCACCCGTGGATTGACGCCAGGCCCCGGCCGGGCAAGCAGTCGGGCGCCTATTCGCACCCGGTCACCGCCGACCGGCACCCCTATGTGTTCATGAACTACATGGGCGAGCGGCGCGATGTGCTGACCCTGGCGCACGAGCTGGGCCACGCGGTGCACCAGACCCTGTGCTCGCCGCTGGGCACCCTGCTGGCCGACACCCCGCTGACGCTGGCGGAGACGGCCTCGATCTTCGGCGAGGGCCTGGTGTTCGAGCGCCTGCTCGCCAACGCCTCCAAGGCCGAGCGCAAGGGCCTGCTGGCCGGCAAGATCGAGGACGGGCTGAACACAGTGGTCCGCCAGATCGCCTTCCACCGTTTCGAGACCCGCTTCCACGCGGCCCGCATAGAGGGCGAGGTCTCAGCGGACGAGATCGGGTCGATCTGGATGGAGGTGATGGGCGAGAGCCTGGGGCCGGCCATCCGGCTCAACAAGGGCTATGAGCACTACTGGGCCTACGTCAGCCATTTCGTGCACGCGCCGTTCTACGTCTACGCCTACGCCTTCGGGGACCTGCTGGTGCGCGGGCTGATGGAAAAGCGCCGCGAGGACCCGGCGGCCTTCGCACCCTTGTACGAGGACCTGTTGGCGGCGGGTGGCACGCGCACCTACGTCGAGGCGCTGGCGCCGTTTGGGTTGAACCCGCGGGAGAAGGCGTTCTGGGCGGCGGGGATGAAGCAGCTGGAACGGCTGGTGGACGAGTTCGAGGCATTGGTTTGAGGGGGATCAATCCTTAGGCTCGTCATCGCCGGGCTGACGTTGCACCAGTTCGAATTGCGGGGGCGGCGGCGGCGTAATCGTGATGTCCATTCCGAAGATGACGAGGAGGCTGCTGAGCGCCACAGCTGCGCCGCGGTGACGTCTCGCGAATTTGAGCGCCCAGACTGCCAAGGGGCCTAGCAGCAGCACAAGGCCGAGGCCGATGAGGAGCGAGGTCAAGCGGCCATCCGTCAGTGACGCGACACCGCATTTGGGGGCTCAGGGGCTGGAGCGCGTGCGGTATTCGCCACACCCCAGGTTGAATTTCATGCGGGCGCAACGGCTCGCTTTATCCGTGAGGTCGGACGGCGGGGCCGTCCATCGGACGTCATTTCCATTCCGCCATCTATCCGTGTCATCCCGGAAAGCGCGAAGCGCTTGTCCGGGACCCATGATCTCCGGCGCCGGTTGTCCGCCGCGCGCCGCGCAAAATCCAGCGCCTCGGAGATCATGGGTCCCGGTCTTCGCCTGCAGCGAAACCGGGATGACAGCGGGGGTGTCCCGCCCCTCAAAACCCCCATGGCGTCGGCGGTGGCGGCAATCCCGCGACCAGCGCCGCGAGACCTTCGCTGTAGGCCTGGCGCAGGGCGTTCCAGTAGGGGTCGTCATCCTCGATGGTGACGAGGTTTCCCGCGAAGCTGTCGGCGCGATAGACGAGCAGGTCGATGGGCAGGCCCACCGAGAGGTTGCTGCGGATGGTGGCGTCGAAGGACAGCAGGGCGATCTTGGCGGCCTCATCCAGCGGGCATTGCGGGGTGAGGGACCGGTCGAGGATCGGCTTGCCATACTTGGTCTCGCCGATCTGCAGAAACGGCGAGCGGCTGGACGCCTCGACGAAGTTGCCCGCCGCGTAGATCTGGAACAGCCGGGGCGGTTCGCCGGCGATCTGGCCGCCGACCAGGAAGCCTCCGGCGGCGTCGCCATAGGGTTCGACGAACTTGGCGTCGGCTTCGGTCTTGCGGCGCAGCTGGCCCCCCACGATGCCGGCCGCCTCGAACATGGTCCGCGCCAGGCCCAGGTCGCAGGCCGGGTCGCCAGAGCCTACGGCCTCGTGCAACCGGGTGACCACGGCCTGGGTGGTGGCCAGGTTGCCGGACGACTGGATGGAGATCACCCGGTCCCTGGCGGTCGGCATCAGGTTCAGCTTCGAGACACGGACCACCTGGTCCACGCCGGCGTTGGAGCGGGAGTCCGAGGCCAGCACGAGGCCCTGCGGCAAGAGGATTCCCAGGCAATAGGTCATGGGGGGAACCTACCGCGAAACGCAGCGGCGTGCTTCCTTCGCGCGCCCGATGTCGAATCGTCGTCGGGCCGATCGTCCTTGGGGCGGACACAAGGGGAAAGAGAAACCATGAAGAGCTTGCACGCCCTGGCGGCCGCCAAGGCCGCCTTGGTTCTGCTGATCGCCGGCCCGGCCGTCGCCGCCACAGCGCCCGCCGCGCCGCAGCCGCCGGCCGGGTCCTATGCCATCGACAAGGCCCACACCTCGGTGACCTTCCGGGTCAATCACCTGGGGTTCTCGCACTACACCGCGCGCTTCGCGACCGTGGACGGCAAGCTGAAGTTCAACCCGGCGGCGCCGGCGACCATGGCCGTCGA
>DASRRU010000325.1:0-3708 GCA_035656795.1 Phenylobacterium sp.
AGGCGTCCAGGTCATCGCTGGGCCGCGCGATGCGGAGTTGGGGGTGGCTGTCCATCCACGAGACCTAGGATCAAGGCGAAGGCCGGGCAACGGCCTCTGGGGTTCGATCGCCACCCCAGAAGCGGTGGCCAGAATCCCCACCCATTCGTTGACACCGCTCGCTCGATCCGTATAAGTCCGCCGCTCTTCGCTCGCGGGACCCTCGCGGGCGCATTCCGTTTTGCACATATAGTGAAGTTGAAGGCGCGAACGATGTACGCGGTGATCAAGACCGGCGGCAAGCAGTACCGGGTTTCTCCCGGCGATCTGATGGTCGTCGAGAAGCTGGCTGGTGAGCCCGGCGCCAATGTGGCCTTCGGCGACGTGCTGATGGTGGGCGAGGGCGAGGCCGTTGTGGTCGGCGCCCCGACGGTGGCCGGCGCTTCGGTGTCCGCGACGCTGATCGAGACCCGCCAGGGCGAGAAGGTGAAGATCTTCAAGAAGATCCGCCGCCAGGGCTACCGCCGCACCAAGGGCCACCGCCAGACCGAGACGGTCCTGCGGGTGGTTGGCGTCACCGGCGCCGACGGCAAGGAATCCAAGTGGGACGGCACGGTCGACCTGACCACGAAGGGCGAGCTGAACGCGCGCGCCCGCGGCCTGGTCTTCGTGAGCCCCGAGGCCCAGCGCGAAGCCGCCGCGGCCAAGAAACTGCAGACGCCTAAGGCCAAGACCGTCGCGGCCAAGCCCGCGAAGGCCGCCGCCCCCAAGGCGAAGGCCGAGCCTAAGACTGAAGCCGCCGCTCCGGCGAAGGCCGAAGCCAAGGCCGCGGCCCCGGCCGCCGAGAAGAAGGCTGCCGCCCCCAAGAAGGACAAGGGCGCCGAGTAGGCGGCCCGTCTAGAAAGTTAGGAGAGCAACATGGCTCACAAGAAATCAGGCGGCTCCTCGCGCAACGGGCGTGATTCGGCCGGCCAGCGCCTCGGCGTGAAGAAGTTCGGCGGCGAAGCGGTGCTCGCCGGAAATATCCTCGTACGCCAGCGCGGCACCAAATTCTGGCCGGGCGACAACGTGGGTCTTGGCCGCGACCATACCCTCTTCGCCACCGCCACGGGCGCCGTCCTGTTCACCACCAAGCGGGACAACCGCACGTACGTGAACGTCACGGTCGGCGACGACAACAAGACCAAGTAGGCCAACCGCCTTTCTCCGGTTCGCCTACGGGCTGAACCGGACAGACGAACCTAAGCGGGGAGTCCGGTCAGCAACCGGGCTCCCCGCTTTCGTTTTGGGTCCCCGTCTTTCCCGCAAGGGAGAGAGGGCAGGGAGGCAAGGACATGTGCGCAGTTGACGTGACCCCCGTCGTCTCGACGGAACGGCTGATCCTCCGCGGGCCGGTGGCCAGCGACGCCTCGGCGATCGCGAGCCTGGCCAACGACATCAATGTGGCCGCAAAGACCACCTCCATGCCGCATCCCTACGGCCTCGGTGACGCCGAGGCGTGGATCCGCCACGCCCAGGCCTGCGATTGGCGGGCCGAGGCCTTGTTCGTGATCGAGCACCGCAATTTCGGGGTGGTGGGGACGCTGGGCTTCGACCACAGGCGCGGCCCGCGGACCGAGATCGGCTACTGCCTGGGTCGCCCGTACTGGAATCGCGGCTACGCCACGGAAGCCGTCCGCGGGGCGTTGAGGTGGGTGCGGCGCGACTGGCGCAGGTCGGTCGTCGTTGCCGGCCATTTCGCCGATAATCCGGCCTCGGGCCAGGTGCTCTGCAAGGCGGGCTTCCTCTACACCGGCGATGTGGAGCGCCGCCCCTGCGCCGCCCGCGGCGGTGCGGCCGTGCCGACGCGGATGATGGTGTGGCTGGCTTGAAGGGCGGCATCAACGCCCCCTCCACCACTTCGCGGTCCCCCTCCCCCGTTTCACGGGTGAGGTATTGAAGGCGACTGGCTCAAAAACCTCCCCCGCGAGCGGGGGAGGGGGACCCGAAGGGTGGCGGGGGCGCTGCCGCTGCACAAGCGTTCGTGCTAAGGCCCTGGCGACATGAAATTCCTCGACGAGTGCAAGATCTACATCAAGTCCGGCGCCGGCGGCGGCGGGGCCGTGTCGTTCCGCCGTGAGAAGTACATCGAGTACGGCGGTCCGGACGGCGGCGACGGCGGCAAGGGCGGCGACGTCTGGATCGAGGCGGTCGAGGGCCTGAACACCCTGATCGACTTCCGCTACCACCAGCACTTCAAGGCCGAGACCGGCGTCCATGGCATGGGCCGCAACCGCCATGGCCACAACGGGGCCGATTCCACGCTCAAGGTTCCCGTAGGGACCCAGGTGTTCGCCGAGGACAAGGAAACCCTGCTCCTGGACATGGACGTGGCCGGCAAGCGGGTGCGGCTGCTGAAGGGCGGCAACGGCGGGTTCGGCAATACCTACTTCAAGGGCCCTGTGAATCAGGCGCCGATGCACGCCAACCCCGGCCAGGACGGCGAGGAGCAGTGGATCTGGCTGCGCCTGAAGCTGATCGCCGACGTGGGCCTCGTCGGCCTGCCCAACGCCGGCAAGTCGACCTTTCTGGCGGCGGCCAGCGCGGCCAAGCCGAAGATCGCCGACTATCCGTTCACGACGCTGGCCCCCAACCTCGGCATGGTCGACCTGTCGGTGGGCGAGCGCTTCATCCTGGCCGACATCCCAGGCCTGATCGAAGGCGCGTCCGAGGGCGCGGGGCTTGGGGTGCGCTTCCTGGGCCACGTGGAGCGGACCGCGACCCTGATCCACCTGGTGGACGGCACCCAGGACGACGTTGTCGAGGCCTGGCGCACGGTGCGCCACGAGCTGGAAAGCTACGGCGAGGAACTGGCCGACAAGACCGAGTTCCTGGTGCTGTCCAAGGTCGACGCCCTCGACAAGGAGACCCGCAAAGCCAAGGCCAAGGCTCTGGCCAAGGCCTCCGGCGCCAAGGTGCGCCAGGTGTCCGGCGTGTCCGGCGAAGGGGTGACGGAATTGCTGCGCGAGGCCTATGCGCTGGTCCGCGAACGGAAGGGCGAGGCGGCCGAGCAGGCCATCGCCGATGGCGGCGAGGCCCCCGCGGACTGGGCCCCGTGACGGGCCCTGTGATGAGCCCCGGCTTGGTGAACTTGGCCGCGGCCAGACGGATCGTCGTCAAGGTGGGCTCGGCCTTGTTGGTCGGCCAGAACGGCGCCGATGCGCGCTGGCTGGCGGTCTTCGCCTCCGATCTCGCCCGCCTGCGGGCTCGCGGCCAGCAGGTGCTGGTGGTGTCCTCCGGCGCCGTGGCGCTCGGCCGCCGGCGGCTGAAACTGACGCGTCGCGCGCTGACCTTGCCCGAGAAGCAGGCCGCCGCCGCCGCCGGCCAGTCGGGCCTGATGCGCGCCTGGGAGGAAGCCCTGGAGCCGCACGGGCTTGCCGCCGCCCAGGTGCTGCTGACCCGCGACGACACCGAGGTGCGCCGCCGCTGGCTGAACGCCCGCGCCACCGTGGAGACCCTGCTGGCTCTGGGCGTCGTCCCGGTCGTCAATGAGAACGACACGGTGGTCACCGAGGAGATCCGCTATGGCGATAACGATCGCCTGGCCGCCCGGGTGGCGCAGATGATCGGCGCCGACCTGCTGGTGCTGCTGTCGGACATCGACGGCCTCTATACCGCCGACCCGCGCAGCAACCCCAACGCACGCCACATCCCCCTTGTCGAGGAGCTGACGCCCGAGATCGAGGCGAT
>DASRRU010000326.1:0-7408 GCA_035656795.1 Phenylobacterium sp.
GCAATCGATCAGCACGTAGGTGTAGCTTGAGGCCTCCCGCACCCGGTCGAGGGCGTCCCGCAGCTTGTAGGATCGCCGCGCCTGCTGGGCCAACTCCATCTCGATGCCGGAAAGGTCCGGGTCGGAGGGCACGACGTCAAGGCCAGGCACCGAGGACTTCACCACCGCGTCGGACAGCGAACGCTCGCCCATCAAAACGTCGTAGAGGGTGTTCTTGCGCTGTGCGCGGCCAATTCCCAGGCCGGTCGAGGCGTTCCCCTGCGGATCGCTGTCGATCAGCAGCACCCGCTCGCCCACGGCGGCCAGCGCCGTGCCAAGGTTGATAGCTGTCGTGGTCTTGCCCACGCCGCCCTTCTGGTTGGCGATCACCAGCACCCGCATGGCCGGTTCAGGTCTTACGGGCACGGCCGAGTCTCCTCACACGCACGATGCGACCCCTGGGGTCGCTTTTGGATGGCGCCACGTCCGCCTCATATTCCCAGTGTCTGGCCGCCTCCTTCATCTCGGCCACCACGTCCTGCCCCTTGAGGAACAGGCCGGTAGCGCCCGATTGCAGGTATGGCCGGGCATACCCGAGCAGGCGGTGGAGCGGCGCACAAGCCCGGGCGGTGACGATCTCCACAGTTAGATCGAGGTTTTCCGCACGCGCGTTATGGACGGTCGCCGGAAGCGCCAAATCTTCCACCACTTCGGACAGGAACTTGCAGCGCTTGGTCATGCTCTCCACGAGATCGACGTGGAAGCCGATCACGCCCTTGCCGAGTATGGCCAGCACGAGACCGGGCAGACCGGCGCCGGCGCCGAGGTCCGCCCAGGCGCGCGCGTCAGGCGCCAGGCGCAGTAGCTGGGCGGAATCCCACGCGTGCCGCGACCAGAAGTCGGGGAGGGACGCCGGGCCGACCAGGTTCATGACCTCGTTGCGCTCCGTGAGCATCACCCGGAACCGTTCCAGGTCGGCCATCTGGACTGGCGTCGCGCCGCTGACGGTCGCGAAGCCCGCCATATCCATATGAGGGGCATCCATCAGGACCTCGGGCGCCAGGGGTTCAGGCGGCGCGGCGACGGACATGGGCCAGCAGGGCAGTGAGCGCGCCAGGGGTCACGCCCTCGATCCTGGCCGCCTGGCCCAAGGTCAAGGGTTTGACTTGGCTAAGTTTTTCGCGGGCCTCATTGGAGAGGCCGCCGACCGCGCCATAGTCCAGGTCGGCCGGCAGCGTGAGGTCCTCGTCGCGGCGGAAGGCGGCCACGTCGGCGGCCTGGCGGTCAAGGTAGCCGGCGTAGGAGGCGTCGATCTCCACCTGCTCGCGCACCGCGGGCGTCCAGGTCCCGATCTGCGGCCAGATGCGGGCAAGGTCATCGAAGCCGATGGTGGGATAGGCGAGGAGTTCGGTCAGGTTCCGGCGCTGGCCGTCCGCCTTGACCGGCAGGCCAGCCTTTTCGGCCGCCGACGGTGTCAGCGTCAGGCTGGCGGCCAGGGCGCGGGCTTCGGCCAACTCCGTAGCCTTCTCGCCGAACGCCTTAGCGCGGCTCGGACCAACGACGCCCAGCGCCTCGCCCTTGGAGGTCAGCCGCTGGTCGGCATTGTCAGCGCGCAGGATCAGCCGGAACTCCGCGCGGCTGGTGAACATCCGATAGGGCTCGGTGACCCCGCGCGTCACCAGGTCGTCGATCAGCACCCCGATATAGGCTTCGTCGCGGGCGAAGGAGGCCGCGTCCAGTCCCGAGGCCGCCCGTGCGGCGTTCAGCCCGGCCACCAGACCCTGCGCGCCCGCCTCCTCATAGCCCGTCGTGCCGTTGATCTGGCCGGCCAGGTAAAGGCCCGGCAGGCGCTTGGCCTCGAGGGTGGGGAAGAGTTCTCGCGGATCCACGTAGTCATATTCGATGGCGTAGCCGTATCGGCGCACCCGCACATCCTCGAGCCCCGCCATGGTGCGCAGGAAAAGGTCCTGGGTCACTTCCGAAACCGAGGTCGAGACGCCATTCGGATAGACCGTGTCGTCGTCCAGCCCCTCCGGCTCCAGGAACACCTGATGGCTGGTCTTGTCGGCGAACCGGACCACCTTGTCCTCGATAGAGGGGCAATAGCGCGGGCCAATGCCGGTCGCTTTGCCGCCGTAGACGGCGCTTTCGCCCAGGCGCTCGGCGATGATCCTGTGGGTTTCAGCGTTGGTATGGGTGATCCCGCAAGCAATCTGCGGCGTGGTGATCGCCTCGGTCAGGAAAGAGAAGGGAACGGGCGCGTCGTCCGCCGCCTGCATCTCCAGCCGATCCCACGCGATAGTCGAGCCGTCCAGCCGCGCCGGGGTGCCGGTCTTCAGCCGGCCCATCCGAAGGCCCGACGCATAGAGGCGGTCGGAAAGGCCGATGGCCGGCGCATCGCCCACCCGGCCGGCGGGAATGCGCTGGTCGCCCCGGTGGATCACGCCCTTCAGAAAGGTGCCGGTGGTCAGCACCACCCGACCGGCGCGATCTTCCGTCCCGGTCGCGCCCAGCAGGCCCACAACGACGCCGTCGGTGACGATCAGATCCTCCACCGCCTCGGCCACGATGTTCAGGTTGGCGGTCGCCGCCAGCTCCGCCTGCATGGCCTCGCGGTAAAGCCTGCGGTCGATCTGCGAGCGCGGGCCCCGCACCGCGGCGCCCTTGGAGCGATTAAGCAGGCGAAACTGGATGCCGGCCTTGTCGCCGAGGCGACCCATCAGGCCATCCAGGGCGTCGATCTCGCGCACCAGGTGGCCCTTGCCCAGGCCGCCGATGGCCGGGTTGCAGCTCATCTCGCCGATGGTCTCGAGCTTGTGGGTGAGCAGCAGGGTGCGCGCGCCGAACCGCGCCGAGGCGGCCGCCGCCTCGCAGCCGGCATGGCCGCCGCCAATGATGATCACATCCCAGGTCATGGAGGGCGTCATATAGTCGAAGGGCGCGGGTGTTTCACGTGAAACACTCACTTGCCGATGCAGAAGGTCGCGAAGATCCGACCCAGTACGTCCTCAGGGTCTATCCGCCCCGTGATCCGGTCCAGAGTGCGCGCGGCGAGCCGCACGTCCTCGGCGGCCAGTTCCAGGGCCAGATCCTCGGCGAGCGCGCGGCGCAGACGCCCGGCGGCCTCGGTGAGCAGGTCGCGATGGCGCAGGCGCGTGGCGGCCGGGATCTCGGAACCGCCCAGCGCCTCGACCACGGTCTCCGTCAACGACCGCTCCAGCCAGGCCACATCGTTCGGGCTCCTGGCGGTGAACGGTTCGCCGGGCAGGCCCTCCAGGCCTTCGCCAAGGTCGCGCTTGGTCAGCAGCACGATGTCGCCGGGCCGCAACGACGTCGGCATGACCGGATCCGGATCGCCATAGCCATCCACCAGCCAGACCCGCAGGCCCGCCGTCCCCGCCCAGGCCTCGGCCCGGCGCACGCCCTCGGCCTCGATCTCATCGGTGGTGACGCGCAGCCCCGCGGTATCGGCGACGACCACCTTATAGCCGCCCAGCACCATGGGGACCTCGATGATGTCGCGGGTGGTCCCGGGGGTGGCCGAGACGATGGCCGCTTCGCGTTTGGCCAGGACATTCAGCAGTGTGCTCTTGCCGGCATTCGGGGAACCGAGGAGGGCGATGCGGAATCCCTCGCGCACCTGCTCACCTCGGGCCACGTCGGCGGCGGCGGATTCCAATTCATCGGCGAGAATCTCCAGGATCGGCCGGGCGCGGCCCGCCACGTCGGCCGGGACCTCCTCGTCGGGGAAATCCACGGCGGCTTCCAGCATGGCCGAGGCGCGGATCAGGCCGTCGCGCCAGCGGGCCTGCACCTCCGAAAGGCGACCGCCCAGCTGCGCCAGGGCCTGGCGACGCTGGGCCTCCGTCTCGGCGTCCACCAGGTCGGCCACGCCCTCGGCCTGGGCGAGGTCAAGCTTACCGTGCTCAAAGGCTCGGCGGGTGAACTCGCCCGGCTCGGCCAGGCGGAGCCCCTGGGAGGAGAGGGCGTCCACCAGGGCGCCGACCACTGCCGGGCCCCCATGGACATGGAATTCCGCACTGTCCTCGCCGGTGTAGCTGCCGGGCGCCGGGAACCAGAGGACCAGAGCCTGATCGATGGGGACGCCCTGGACGTCGGCCAGGGTTCGCAATGACGCTCGGCGCGCCGCCGGCAACCGGCCGGCCAGGGCCCGCACTGCCGCCCGAGTTCCCGGCCCCGACAGGCGGACCACCGCCACCGCCGCCCGTCCGGCCGCCGTGGCCGGGGCGAAGATGGTGTCGCTCATTTTGCTATGGGCGCTTCTGGCCGGCCGCGTTCATGCCAACTTCCATCAGCTTGCGGAACTGCTCCTGGGCGCCGGCGCCGAAGCTCATCCAGTTCTTCACAAGCTCGTCGGGCGAGATCATCGACATATTGGCCTCGATCCGGCCCTTCATCTCGTTGACCAGATGCTCGTTGAGCGCGCTCACGTCGGGCAGCCCCATGAACCGGCGGGCCTCTTCCGGTGTGCAATCCACCTCGATGGTCATCTTCATGGCTGAATTCCCCGTTCGGGTTCCCATATGGCCGTGGAGCGGCCCTTTGCGCTAGTAGCGCGGGACAACTAAGCCACCACAGATAAGGAGACGGTCATGGGCGAAGCCACCACGATCACCACCAACGATGGGTCATTCAGCGCCTACGTGGCCCGGCCTAGCAAGGCCTCAGCTCCAGCGGTCGTGGTCATCCAGGAGATTTTCGGGGTGAACCAGGTGATGCGCGACGTCACCGACGGCCTGGCCGCCCAAGGCTATTTGGCGATCTGCCCAGACCTGTTCTGGCGGATCGAGCCCGGCATCGACATCACGGACAAGACCCCGGCCGAGTGGAAGCGGGCCTTCGAGCTGTTCAACGCCTTCGATGTGGAGGCCGGCGTTGGTGATATCGCCGCCACCATCGACCACATCCGCAAGGACCCCGGCTGCAGCGGCAAGGTGGGCGCGGTGGGCTATTGCCTGGGCGGCCAGCTTGCCTTCCTCACCGCCACCCGCACCGATGCGGATGGATCGGTCTCCTACTATGGCGTCGGCCTGGAGAACCGGGTGGCGGAAGCGGAGAAGCTGACCCATCCGCTGCTGATGCACATCGCCGAAGAGGACGAGTTCACGCCGAAGCCGGCGCTGGCGGTGATCCTCGCGGCGCTGAAGGACCACCCACAGATCGAGCTTCACACCTATCCCGGCTGCAATCACGCCTTCGCCCGCGTCGGCGGAGAGCATTTCAACGCCGAGGCCGCCAAGCTGGCCAACGGCCGCACCCTGCAGTTCTTCCAGAAGGTGCTCGGCTGATGCGCGCGATCAGGTTCGAGAAGACAGGGGCGCCGGATGTCCTTGAATTCGTCGAGGTGGAGACCCCGACGCCGGGGCCGGGTCAGATCCTGATCCGCCATCAGGCGATCGGCATCAACTTCATCGACACCTACCAGCGCTCCGGTCTCTATCCGATGAAACTGCCGTCAGGGCTCGGATCCGAGGCTGCAGGCGTGGTCGAGGCGGTGGGCGAGGGCGTCGCCCGCTTCAAGGTCGGCGACCTCGCGGCCTATGCCGGAACACCAGGCGGCTACGCCGAGGCCAACGCGGTCGCGGCCGACCGCGCGGTGAAGGTTCCGGCAGAGGTCGGCGCCCGCACTGCGGCGGCCGCCTTGCTCAAGGGCATGACCGTCGAATTCCTGATCCGCCGCCTGCACCGGGTGGAGGCCGGCGAGACCATCCTGGTGCACGCCGCGGCCGGCGGCGTTGGCCAGATCATGGTCCAGTGGGCCAAAGCCCTGGGGGCTGTGGTCATCGCTACCGTCGGCTCCGAGGCCAAGGCCGCCCGGGCGCGGGAGCTGGGCGCCGATCACGTGATCCTCTACCGCAACCAGGACGTGGCCGCCGAGGTCCGCCGCATAACCGGCGGGAAGGGCGTGCCCGTCGCCTACGACTCGGTCGGGAAGGACACCTTCGAGGGCACGCTGAAGAGCTTGGCGCGGCGGGGGCTGTTCGTCAGTTTCGGCAACGCCTCGGGTCCGGCGCCGCCGGTTGAGGGCCGGCAGCTGATGTTGAACGGCTCCCTGTTCTTCACGCGGCCCACCATGATCGACTACCAGGCCACCACCGAGGAACTCGACGCCAGCGCCGCCGCGCTCTTCGAAATGATCGGCTCCGGCAAGGTCGAGGTCGAAATCGGCCAGACCTTCCCGCTGGCAGACGCCCGCAAGGCGCACGAAGCCCTGGAAGGCCGGGCCACGATCGGGGCGAGTTTGTTGATCCCGTAGCCCTTATCCCTCCCCGTTCCGGGGAGAGTGGCGAGCGCTAGCGAGACGGGTGGCGAAGTCTGGGCCGGAACGCGGCGCACGCGCTTGAACGCGACTGCCCCGCCCTGGCCGCTACGCGGCCTGTCCCTCCCCGGCACGGGGAGGGATGAGCTCGCTGTTTCACGTGAAACACAAGTAGATCGGGTAGGGCGGCCGGCCCTACCGCTCCTAGGTGTTCATCGACTGGAAGAATTCCTCGTTCGTCTTCGAGGAGCGCAGCTTGTCGAGCAGGAACTCGATGGCGTCCTGGGCGCCCATGGGCCCCAGAATCCGGCGCAGGATGTAGGTCTTGGTCAGGTGCTCCTTCGGCGTGATGAGCTCCTCCTTGCGGGTGCCGGACTTGATGACGTCGATGGCCGGATAGACGCGCTTGTCGGCGACCTTGCGGTCGAGCACGATTTCCGAGTTACCGGTGCCCTTGAACTCTTCGAAGATCACCTCGTCCATCCGGCTTCCGGTGTCGATCAGGGCAGTGGCGATGATGGTCAGCGAGCCGCCTTCCTCGATGTTCCGCGCCGCGCCGAAGAAGCGCTTGGGGCGCTGCAGGGCGTTGGCGTCGACGCCGCCGGTCAGCACCTTGCCCGAAGACGGCACCACGGTGTTGTAGGCGCGGCCCAGGCGCGTAACGCTGTCCAGAAGGATCACGACGTCGCGCTTGTGCTCGACCAGCCGCTTGGCCTTTTCGATAACCATTTCTGCGACTTGCACGTGGCGCGTGGCCGGCTCGTCGAAGGTGGAGGCCACGACTTCGCCCTTCACCGTGCGCGTCATTTCCGTCACTTCCTCGGGCCGCTCGTCGATGAGCAGCACGATGAGCATGATGTCCGGGTAGTTGGTGGTGATGGCGTGCGCGAGCTGCTGCATCAGCACCGTCTTGCCGGCCTTGGGCGGCGACACGATCAGGCCGCGCTGGCCCTTGCCGATGGGCGCGATGATGTCGATGATGCGCGAGGTCATGTTCTCCTCGCCCTTCATGTCGCGCTCCAGCACCAGGTGAACCTCGGGGTGCAGCGGCGTGAGGTTCTCGAACAGGATCTTGTGCTTGGAGGTCTCCGGCGCCTCGCCGTTGACCTTGTCCACCTTCACCAGCGCGAAGTAGCGCTCGCCGTCCTT
>DASRRU010000327.1:0-6590 GCA_035656795.1 Phenylobacterium sp.
ACACCTTCACCGCCTATCCGCTGGGGGCGACGCCGCTGTCGCTGTTCCTCGCCAAGACCATCCGCCTGGACAAGGGCGTGCAGGTGACCCGGGTCGCTCGCGCCGCCGACGGCTTTTCGATCACCGCGCGCGACGGCAAGCGAGAAACGGCCGGCCAGATCATGCTGACCTTTCGCGACGCTCCCATGTCCCTGATCGCCTGGACCGTCACTGACGCCCAAGGGCACACCACCCAGATCCGAATCGACGGCCTGCAGCCGGCGCCAGGCCTCGATCCGGCCCTGTTCGTGCTGAAGGATCCGCGCCCGAAAGCGGCGACTCAAGGCTGAATGTGACGGATTCATCACGATCAAGGCCCAACCCATGATTGCTTGACTTTTGTAACGCATGTGGCCCTAATGCCACTATCTCGCCAGCGCGGCATTCGCGCCGGCGGTATCCGTGCCGGAACCTATCCCCTCCCGGCGGCGGCATGAGAGACCACTGAAACGCCCGGGCTTCTCCAGTGCCCGGGCGTCTCTTTGTCCGCTCCATTCCCATCTCTCGCGCCTAGGCCTAAGGAGCGGCATGCGCCTTCGAATCTGCACCTGGAACGTCAACTCCGTGCGCCTGCGCGCCGAGCACGCCGCCCGCTTCGTGGCCGAGCAGGCGCCGGACGTGTTGTGCCTGCAGGAGATCAAGTGCCGCGAGGGCGAGTTCCCGCGCCAGGCCTTCATCGACATGGGCCTGCCCCACCTGAAGATCGCCGGCCAGAAGGGCTGGCACGGCGTCGCCATCGCCTCGCGCCTGCCGCTTGAGGACGCCCCGCCCCTGGACGTCTGCCGCGAGGGCCACGCCCGCTGCGTCGGGGCCACCGTGGCCGGCGTCGAGATCCACAACTTCTACATTCCGGCCGGCGGCGACACGCCTGACCGCGTCGAAAACCCGAAGTTCGACCACAAGCTGGACTTCTACGAGAAGCTGACCGCCGAGCTTTCGCGTCGCGACCCCAAGGCGCCGCTGGCCATCGTCGGGGACCTGAACGTCGCGCCTGGCGAGAACGACGTCTGGAACCACAAGTACATGTCCAAGATCGTCAGCCACACTCCGGTGGAGATCGAGGCCATGGCCGCGCTCCACGCCGCCCTGGGCTTCATCGACCTGACCCGCGAAGCCTATCCGGAGCCGCAAAAGCTGGCTTCCTGGTGGAGCTACCGCGCCCAGGACTTCCGCCAGTCCAACCGGGGCCTACGGCTGGACCACATCCTGGTGACGCCCGGCCTTCGGGACGCGGCCTTCCGTTTAGGCTCGGCTTCGTCCCGCATCCACGATGACGTGCGGGAGTGGGAGCGCCCCAGCGACCACGCGCCGGTGAGCGCTGACCTGGCGCTCTAGCGGCTCGCGTTTACGGGGCCAACTTATACCCGCCGGCCTCGGTCAGCAGCAGCTTGGCGCTGGCCGGATCGCTCTCGATCTTCTGGCGCAGGCGGTAGACGTGGGTCTCCAGCGTGTGGGTCGTGACCCCGGCGTTGTAGCCCCAGACCTCGGCGAGCAGTTCCTCGCGCGACACCGGCTTTTCGCCGGCCCGGTAGAGGTACTTCAGGATGTTGGTTTCCTTCTCCGTCAGGCGGATCTTCTTGCCCTGCGGATCGATCAGCATCTTGGCCGAAGGACGGAACTCGTAGGCGCCCAGGCGGAAGACCGCGCCCTCGGAATGCTCATAATCGCGCAACTGCACCCGGATGCGGGCCAGCAGGACCGCGAACTTATAGGGCTTGGTGACGTAGTCGTTGGCCCCGGCGTCGAGGCCCTGGACGGTGTCGTCGTCCTCGCCGGCGGCGGTCAACATGATCACTGGAGTCGCAACCCCGCTCGCGCGCATCTGCCGGCAGGCCTCGCGCCCGTCGAAGTCCGGCAGGTCGACATCGAGCAGGATCAAATCCGGGCGTTCGGTCTGGGCCAGCCGCACGCCGTCGGCCGCGGTGGCTGCCTCCAGGGTGTCGAAATCCTCGGATTGCAACTGCTCGGCGACCGCGCCGCGCAGGTCCGCGTCGTCATCGACGATGAGGAGGGTCTTGCGTTGGGCCATGACCGGAAGAACATGCACCGTGTCGCCGCTTGCGAACAACCGTATTTGAGGATGCGCCGCGTGATCTTCACCGCCACCGCCGATTCATTCGCGCCAGGAGGCTGGCTGGACCTGGGTGGGCGGCAGGTGCGCTGCGCTCTGGGACAGGCTGGAGTGAAGCCCGCGGAGGACAAGCGCGAGGGCGACCTGGCCTCACCGGCTGGGGTGTGGCCGATCCGGCGGGTGTTCTACCGACGCGACCGGGGCGACCCGCCCAGCACCGCGCTGGCGGTGAAGCCGTTCAGCCGTGACGATGGCTGGTGTGACGACCCGGCGGACGCCGCCTACAACCGCCTGGTAAAGCTGCCCCACGCCACCAGCTGCGAAGCGATGTGGCGCGACGATCATCTCTACGACATCGTCGTGGTGCTGGGCCACAACGACGACCCGCCAGAGCCCGGCATGGGCTCGGCCATCTTCCTGCACCTGGCGCGAGAGGACTATTCGCCCACCGAAGGCTGCGTGGCCCTGGCCCGGCCTGACCTTGAGGAGCTGCTCGCCGCCGCCCATCCCGGCGATGCGATCGAGATTCGAGCTGGGTGAACGTCGGTCGTTGACACGATCGGGCGCGGTATTCTACGGAGCCGCATGGCGCGCATGCCCAAGACCGCTCAGCAGAATCAGAACCGTCTCCTGGCGGCGCGGGCGCGCATGGTCATTTCGAGTTAGGTCCCCCAACCTTTCGAAATCGACCGCCAACCCCGCCCGACCGGCGGGGTTTTTCATGTCCCCGCCCGGGCCTTTTCGCCAGCGAGGCAGACCCATGACCAACGCCTTCCGCACCGAGCCCGACATCGACCGTGTAGGGCTTGGCCTGATCCACCGGACCTTGCCCAAGCCGGAGTGGACCCATGCGGCCCATTTCGCAGCCGCGCTCTGGTTGCTGCGCTACCGGCCGGACTGGCCGCTCGCCGAACGGATGCCGCCCCTGATCCGGGCCTACAACGAGGCCACCGGGGTCGCGAACACCGACACGGCCGGCTACCACGAGACCATCACCCAGGCCTCGCTCGCGGCGGCGCGCGCCGTCCTGGCCGCCCGCCCGCCGGACGCGCCCCTGCACGAGGTGATGGAGGTCCTGCTGGCCGGACGCCTCGGTCGCTCGGACTGGCTCCTGGCCTACTGGTCCAAGGACCGGCTGTTCTCGGTGGAGGCGCGGCGGGCCTGGGTCGAGCCGGACCTGCAGGCTTTCGAGCCGCAGGCGATCGCGGTCGGCTAGCTGCGCGCCCCGAACACCGCCGAGCCCACCCGCACGCTGGTCGCCCCGAAGGCGATGGCGGTCTCGAAGTCGTCGCTCATGCCCATGGAAAGCTTTGCCAGGCCGTTGCGCGCCGCGATCTTGCCCAGCAGGGCGAAATGCGGGCCGGCCGGCTCGGCGGCCGGCGGGATGCACATCAGCCCTTCGATCGTCAGGCCGTAGGTCGCGCGGCAGGCGGCGATGAAGGCGTCGGCGTCGGCTGGGATCACGCCGGCCTTCTGCGCCTCCTCGCCTGTGTTCACCTGGATGTAGAGCCGGGGGCTTCGGCCTTGCCTGCCAGCCTCTTCGGCCAGGACGCGGGCAAGCTTCTCGCGGTCGAGGGTCTCGATGACGTCGAACAAGGCCACCGCGTCGGCGACCTTGTTGGTCTGCAGCGGCCCGATCAGGTGAAGCTCGATCCCGCTCCGGCGCTCGGCCCAGCGCGATTGCGCTTCCTGCACCCGGTTTTCGCCGAACACTTTCTGGCCGGCGGCCAGGACGGGCGCCACGGCCTCCCATGGCTGCATCTTGGAGACCGCCACCAGGGTCACGTCGCCGTCCGGCCGTCCGGCGGCTTGCGTCGCGCGGGCAATCCGGGCCACGACATCAGCGTAAGCAGCGGGAGACGGGGTCATTTCAGGCGGGTTCTGGACCTTGGCGAGGACGGCCCAGTTCCTAGGGCGCCCGGCGCGTGGGCGGAAGGGGGCGAAGGCTCCCCTGCCGTCCCTGCTGTTCTTCACCGACCCGATTCGCACGCCGCATCCGGAGGCGGTCGCCGAGGGCCTGCCGCGCGGCGCGGCGGTGGTGTTCCGCGCTTTCGGAGCCCCGAACGCCGAGGTGCGGGGCGCCCGGCTCAAGGCGATCGCCCGGCGGCGGGGCCTGCTGCTGCTGGTCGGGGCCGACGCGCGCCTGGCCCAGGCGCTCGGCGCGGACGGGGTTCATCTGCCGGAGCGCCTCGCGCACTTGGCCCGGCGCCTGAAGGCGGCCCATCCCCGCTGGATCATCACCGCGGCGGCCCATTCGACAGGGGCGGCGCGGCGGGTCCTGGCCGCTGGAGCGGACGCCGCAGTGGTCTCCACCGTGTTCGCCAGCCGCTCAGCTTCCGCGGGCAGGCCGATGGGCCCGATCCGGCTGGCGATCCTGGTGCGGCGGGCGGGTGGGGCGGTCTACGGCCTCGGCGGCATCGACAAGAAAAAGGCCCGCCTCCTGAGGGGAACGGGCCTGACGGGCATAGCCGCGGTGGAAGGCTTCAGAACTTGAACTTGGTCTCGAGCTGGACGCGCGGCTGGCTGGTGTCGGGCGTGTTCGGCTTCGGGCCCTGGATCACCTGCTGCTCGCCGAAGGCGAAGGCGCCGCCGACCCGCAGCGCCGGCGTGATCTTGTAGTAGGCGCCGGCCTGGATGTCGTTGAGCGTCGTCTGGCGCGCGTCGGGTTGCTGCACGTTGAAGGTCAGCCCCCAACGGCCCTTGGCCGCATCCCACTTCAGCACCTGGGTCCCGGCGGTGATCGGCGAGGAATCGGCGTGGACCGTGAAGTCGAGCGGCTTGGTCGAAGCGGTCTGGGCCGTCGAAGGCGCCGCCTGCGCAGCATTGCCCGCCGCGCCGATCAGGGCGGTTGTGGCGGCCAGCAGTGCGAACCCGCGGACGGACATGTCCAACATATAGCCCCTCGACGTAGCGCACGCACCCCCGGTCGCCCAGGGCCCGCCACGGTCGCGTTCGATTAGAGAGCCGCACCGGCTAAGGTCAACTTAATCCGCGCGTTCTTTCCGGGATGCGGCAAAGAACCTCTACGGCTGTGGCGGCGGGGTCACGCGATTCCTGTTTGGCGAGTGACACGGCGTTGTTATAGAGGGCCCGGCGCGGGGCGGCGCCGTGGCGCTTGCTTGGCGCGGCGGGAATCATTGGAGACGGACACATATGCCGTTTGTGCGCGGTACCAAGTTGCGTGGCGTTGCGGTGAGCGCCTTGGCTGTCGCCTCTCTGGGCGTGGCCGGGTGTTCCCACATCATGCACCCGCTCGGCGGCGGCCAGTCCGGCCCGAAGCAGGTGACAAATCCCGACTCGGCGGCCCAGATCGGCGTCAACGGCTACCTGTGGCGCGCGACTCTGGACACCCTGTCGTTCATGCCGTTGGCCTCAGCCGACCCGTATGGCGGCGTGGTGATCACCGACTGGTACGTGAACCCGGAAAAGCCGAACGAACGGTTCAAGTGCACCGTCTACATCCTGGACGCGCGCCTGCGCGCCGACGGGCTGAATGTGGCCGTGTTCAAGCAGAACAAGGACGCCAGCGGCCAGTGGATCGACGCCCCCTCCGCCAGCCAGACCGAGACGGACATCGAAAACGCCATCCTGACCAAGGCGCGCCAGCTTCGACTTTCGAACATCAAGGGCTGAGACGCCCTCTGATCGTTCGCTTGTCGGCGCGCCCCTCCTGAAGAGGCGTTGACCGGACCTCCAACTCCAGTCCAAAGCCTGCGCGATGGCCCGCTACAACCCCAAAGAGACCGAGCCCAAGTGGCGTAAGGCCTGGGCGGACACCGACGCCTTCCGCGCGGTGATCGATCCCTCACGGCCCAAGTACTACGTGCTGGAGATGTTCCCCTATCCGTCGGGACGCCTGCACATGGGCCATGTGCGCAACTATGCGCTCGGCGACGTGATCGCCCGCTTCAAGCGCGCCCGCGGCTTCTCCGTCCTGCACCCAATGGGCTGGGACGCCTTCGGCCTGCCCGCCGAGAACGCCGCCATGGAGCGCGGCGTCGACCCCAAGGCCTGGACCTACGACAACATCGCCCGGATGCGCGCCGAGCTGAAGGAGCTGGGCCTGTCGATCGACTGGTCCCGCGAATTCGCCACCTGCGACCTGGCCTACTACGGCCAGCAGCAGGCGCTGTTCCTGGACCTGTTCGCCCGCGGCCTGGTCTATCGCCGCGAGGGCATGGTCAACTGGGACCCGGTGGACCAGACCGTGCTGGCCAACGAGCAGGTGGTCGACGGCCGCGGCTGGCGCTCCGGCGCGGTGGTCGAGAAGCGCAAGCTGAACCAGTGGTTCATGCGCATCACTGACTACGCCGACCAACTCACCGATGACCTGGCCACCCTGGATCGCTGGCCCGAGAAGGTCCGCGTGATGCAGGAGAACTGGATCGGCCGCTCCAAGGGCCTGACCTTCTCCTTCGCCTTCGCCGGAGAGCCCCCAGGCGGCTTTGAGCAGGGGCTGGAGGTCTACACGACCCGGCCC
>DASRRU010000328.1:0-2967 GCA_035656795.1 Phenylobacterium sp.
GCGCCGAGCACCAGATCGAGGAAGTGGGCTCGCGCCTGCGCGCCATGATGCCCTGGATCACGAAGAACAAGCTGGTGGATACGGCGCGCAACTGAGCGAGCGCGGCACGCGCCGACTCATCCCGGCGCAGGCCGGGATCCAGACGACGGAACGGCCCGGGCGCAATCCCGGGCCGTTTTCGTCTTCAGCAAAGCCCACTCCCAAAATCCCGTCATCCCCCGATCGCCTCGTCGGGCGACCGGAGGAAGACGGCGGATGAGGGTGGCGACACCCCGCGCGACCCTTCCTGCCCCCAAACACGACGCCCGCGCGTTTGCGTGCTAGGCTCTCTGCAATCCCTGGGTTGTGGTCCGCCGTGCGCGACCGATCCGAGTGGGCGTCGCGCACGAGAGCCATCCCCCAGGCTAATGGTCCGGGAGGTCGCCCATGGCGTCTGAAAACCACATCGAAAATCCCTTCGAGTACTTCATCGAGAAGCTGACCTGGGGCGTCTCCGATATCGGCGGACGGCTTCTCCCCAACCCCGCGCGCCACGCCGGCCAGGCCGTTCCGCAGGTGCGCAGGATCGGCGTCGCCGACCTGGGTGACGCCCTGCGCAAGGGCGTCCAGGACCTGGGCGCGCTGCGCGACGACATCCTGTTCATCGGCATCATCTATCCGGTCGCGGGCCTGCTGATGGCGCGCCTGGCGTTCAGCTACGACCTGCTGCCGATGCTGTTCCCCCTGGCCTCCGGCTTCGCCATCATCGGTCCGGTCGCCGCGGTTGGCCTCTATGAGATGAGCCGCCGGCGCGAGTTGGGCGAGCAGGTGACCTGGCTCGACGCTTTCGGCGTGCTGCGCTCTCCGGCGCTTGGATCGATCATCGGGCTGGGCGTGATCCTCTTGGCCCTGTTCGGCCTGTGGCTCGGCGTGGCCTATGAGCTCAACCTCCTGACGCTGGGGTCAGCCCCGCCGCCGACCATCCTTGCCTTCTCGCACAACGTCTTCTGGACGCAGCAGGGCGCCACCCTGATCGCCGCGGGCCTCGGCATAGGCTTCCTGTTCGCGGCCTTCGCCTTCGCGATCAGCGTGGTCTCCGTGCCTCTGCTGCTGGACCGCGACGTCGGGCTGTGGACGGCGATCAAGACCTCACTGCGCGCAGTGGCGGCCAATCCGGGGACGATGATCCTGTGGGGCCTGATCGTGGCTGGCGCTCTGGTGCTGGGCTCGATCCCCGCCCTGGTCGGCCTGATCTTCGCGGTCCCCGTTCTGGGCCATGCGAGCTGGCACCTCTACCGCAAGGTGGTCGCCTAACCGCGGGGGGCCGGGGCGGTCAGCGCACCGCCTCGGCCGCCTGCAGGATCAGGTCGATGCGCTGGTCCCAGGTGTGGCCGCCCAGGGTGAGCGCCTTGGCGCCGCGGGCGTATTCGAAGGCGCGCTCGGGGTCGTTGGCCAGGACTTCGAGCTTCTCCATGCCGCCTGCCAGGTCGCGCCAGTTGAAGAGCTCGATGTTCACTCCGGGCTGGAAGACCTGGCCGTAGTAGCGGCTGAAGTCGGAGAAGGTGGCCGCGCCCGCCAGGGACGCCGAGAAGGGCCGCTCGTGCGAGCCCGCCCCGAAGTTGCCGTTGGTGTTCAGCACCACCCGCGACTGGGCCATCAGTTCGGCCATGCGGGTCATTTCCACGGGCCCCTCGTAGGTGGCGTTCTTGAAGCGGTAGAGCTGGTTCTCCCAGCCGGCGCCGATGATGTGCAGCGGCAGGCCCGTCGCGGCCACCACTTTGAGGAACTCGAAGCGGCGGGTCTTGCGCACCTCGATGTCCACCAGGGCCGCGGCCTCGCGCGCGCCGCGGATGTTGGGGTCGTCGAGGTCGACCCCGCGGGCCCGCAGTACGGTGTCCAGCGCCTCGTGCGGCGCGATCCACTCGACCGACAGCGCCAGGTCGAGCGCCTGGTGCAGCACGTCGCGGGCCGGACCTTCGACCCCGGCCCAGGGTGTCTCCGGCTTCTGGAAGCCGCCGGACCACAACACCTGGATCGGCCGCCGCTCGACGAACGCGCTCGCCGTGGCGTCGTCCGGCGCGGCTACGCCGACCGCCGGATGCGGGAAGAAGGCCAGATGCTTGAACCGCTCGGCGCCATGTATCGCCCGCACGGCTTCGGCCTGGGTCGGGTCGACCACCAGCACGGCGGTGGAAGCGGGCGTGCCCTTCAATCGGTCGGCTTGGCTCAGCACATAGTCGGTGTGCCACACGACGTGCGGGGCGCCGCCATAGAGGTCGGGGAGCCGCCGTCCCAGGCTGTCGACGAACTCGCCGCCTATGTTGATCGTGAAGATCAGGTCCACCTGGCCCGCGGTCGGCGCATGGGCCAGGATCAGCATTCCGCCGTTGTCGGTCCCGCCAAGATCGAGCACATCGACCTCATGGCCGCGCCGCCGGAAGGCGTCGGTCGCCAGGTCGGCGAACAGGCGCGTGCCGCCATACTGCGACTGGCCCTTCATGATCAGGATGCGCATGCGGCGGTCCGTCCGGATTCGGGGGACCCACGATATGTGGATTCGCCGAGAGGGCCGCCGCAGCTACGTGCTAGTCGTCGACTTCGCGCTTCGCCCGGCTTCGCGCCTTGCCAGACTTGGTGATCGCCGCCCAGCGCTTGCGCTCCGCCACGCGGGCGATGGGGTCCTCGCGCCGCACGGTGTGGGCCAGCTCGCGCTGCAGCTTCTGGAAGCTTTCCCACCGCTCGGAATCGAGGCGGCCGTCAGCAAGGGCCGCCTGCACCGTGCAGCCGGGCTCCTTGTCGTGGGCGCAGTCCCGGAACCGGCAGCCTTGCGCCAGCAGCTCCACCTCAGCCGTGGTCTCGGCGAAAGCCGCAGCCACGCCGGCTTCGGCGTCCCACAGCGCCAGTTCGCGCATCCCCGGGGTGTCGAGGATCAGCGCGCCGGAGGGCAGCAGGATCAGCTCTCGGTGCGTGGTGGTGTGCCGTCCGCGG
>DASRRU010000329.1:0-7737 GCA_035656795.1 Phenylobacterium sp.
ATGCGCTCGCTGGTGAGAACCGGCCTCCAGCAATTGGGCTTTCAGGACATCGTCGAAGCGCCCGACGGCGAGGAGGCCCTGCGCCAGATCCTCAGCCGGCCCGTACACCTGGTGATCTCCGACTTCAACATGCCGCGGCTCGACGGCATGGGCTTGCTGCGCGCCCTGCGCAGCCACGGCCCCACAGCCAAGACCGCCTTCATCATGCTCACCGGCCGGGCCGACAAGGACCTGGTCCAGCGGGCCGTGCAGTTCGGAGTCAACAACTACCTGGTCAAGCCCTTCACGGTGGCGACCCTGAAAGAAAAGATCGAAGCGGTCTTCGGCGCCCTGCAATGACCCCGGCCGCCGCCGACTGGGAATCCGGGCGCGCTCAGGCCGAGCCCCGCAAGGTCCATGTGATCCAAGGTGAATTCCATGTGTCCGACGATGCGGACCTGGTGATGACCACGATCCTGGGCTCCTGCGTGGCCGCCTGTGTGCGCGACCCGGTCGCCGGCGTCGGCGGCATGAACCACTTCCTGCTGCCCGGCGAGACCGGCGGCGAGGGGCTTCGCTACGGCGTCCAGTCGATGGAACTGCTGGTCAACGCTCTGCTGCGCCACGGCGCGCGACGCGATCGGCTGGAGGTCAAGCTGTTCGGCGGGGCGCGGCTGATCGAAGGGCTCACCGACGTGGGCTCGCAGAACGCCGAATTCGCCGAGCGTTTCGTCCGCGACGAAGGCCTGCGGGCGGCCGGCGGTTCGCTGCGGGGCCAGCGCGCCCGGCGGATCCAGTATTGGCCGGTCAGCGGCCGGGCCCGTCAGGTGCTGCTCGAAGCCGAGAACTCCCGCGTCTTCGCCGCCGAGCGGCCCCGCGCCCTCGTCCCGCCGGCGCCCGAACAATCCGGCGCCCTGGAGCTCTTCTGATGGCCACGTCTTCCACGTCGCATGCCAAACGAACGCTGCGCCCCCTGGCCGAGCCCCTGCAGATGGCGGCGATCGAATTGGCCGACCTGGCGCGCCTGAGCGACCGGTTGCAGTCGTCGATCCTCCGACTGACCGTCGGCCTCGGCCCACTCGACGCGGAATTTGTCACCGAGGTCCAGGCCGTGGATCTGCTGAGCCAGCGCCTCGAGGGCATGGCCGCCTTCCTGCGCAGCCTGGCGGCTTCGACGCCCTGCGATGCCACCACGGACGTCCACGCCGCGGTCATGGGTCTGACGCTCGCCGACCAGGCCCGGCGCCTTTCCGGACCGCATGAGGCGTGTGAGGCGGAGGTCATCGGCGAACTGCAGCTGTTCGAGGACCTGGGAGACTAGTCATGTCGACCGTCCCGATGCGTCGCCAGGAACGCGTCAACCTGTCGACGGCCGAGGTGTTGATCGCCGGCGGCGACGCCGACGGCGTGGAGATCCTGGCGCAGATGTTCGCCGGGTTCGGCGTGCACACGCCGCGCCGCTGCACCGCGGGGTCCGAGGCCATGACCGTGGTGGGCGAGCGCGAGCTGAACCTCGTCGTGGTCGACAGCCAGCTTGCCGATTCCGAAGGCTACGATTTCATCAGCTGGCTGCGGCGCTGCGGATCGCCCAACGCCTGGGCCCCGGCCATCCTGGTGACCGGCCACACGACGCCGTCGCAGATCTTCCGCGGCCGCGACGCCGGGGCGAGTTTCGTGGTGCGCAAGCCTGTCCCGCCGATGGTCATGATGCAACGGATCATCTGGCTGCTCTCCGATCCGCGGCCCTTCGTGACCTCGTCGGGCTATTGCGGCCCGGACCGCCGGGTCCGCTCGGTGGGACCGCCTGTCGGAGCGAAGGGCCGCCGCCACGACGACCTGTCCGTCGAAGTCGGCGACGCCAAGACTCCCAATCTCGAGCAGGATGAGATCGACGCCCTGTTCCAACCAAAGGCGGCCATGCGATGACCGATGCACGTGTTTTCAAGGTGGAGAACAAGCTGGCTAAGATCGCCCGCCTTCCCGGCGGCAAGAACATCAATGAGGCCGTGTACAGCGCCGAGAAGCGCATCGAGTCGGTGAGGGACCAGTGCGTCGCGGCGCTGGCGGCGAAGGCCGACCAACTCACCGAAGCATCGGCCGGCGATCGCGGCGACGGGGCGCAAGCGACCCTGGAGCGGCTTTACAACATCAGCAACGCCATCTTCGGCGTCGCCGGGGTCTATGACTTGAACGCCTTGGCGGAGGCCTCGTGCAGCCTGTGCGACCTGCTGCATGGCTTCCGGAATGGCGATACGGTCAACTGGTCGGCGGTGGATGTGCACGTCGACGGCATCCGCCTTCTGGCGACGGGATGGACCGACGGGGCGGAGTCGGTGCTGGCGGGCCTGCGCAAGGTGCGCGCGAGGTTCGTGTCGACGGAATAGGGTCCGTACTCAATACCGCGCATCCTGGCCTTCGCCGGGATGAGCGGACAAAAATATCAGGCGACGCGGCTGGCTCGAAACGGAAGCGCCTCGGCGGCTTCGACCAGGGTGCGCTCCAGGGCGCTTGCGATACGGGCCTCGGCAGGGGCGTGCTGCAGGCGCCGGCGCACATCCTCGACGATGTCGAGCGTTCGCTGCGGAGCCGCGCGCGCGGCGGCGCGGGCGACCTCCTCTTCGAGGGCGGCTTCGGCTGCGGTGTTGAGCACGGGCGAGAGCGCGGCCAGCGCCCGCAGGGTCGCGCGGCTCAGCGCAAGCGAGGCCTGCAGGTCGGCGTCGAATGCGAGGATCGCATCACGCTCATGTTCGGCCATGGTCAAGGTCTCGCTCACGACGGTCGTCTCTCGGGGATGATCTGCCGACGGCTTAGCTGCCGACGGTTAATCGAACCTAAAAATGTGCATTTGCACATATTGCGCATAGAAATATCCCGTTTGCACGTCATGCGAATTCGGCTTGAGTGGCGGCCGCATGCCAGAAGCTCGCCCGCGCGGCCCCGCCGCCAACTCCGTAGATCCCGACGGCGAGTTCCCGATGGACGTGGCGGAATACTATTTCTACCTGCTGTTCCAGGCGGCGCGGCATAGGGACCTGTACTTTGACGGGGAGCTGGCGCCGGTCGGCCTCAACCTCGCGCAGTGGCGCTCGCTGGCGATTGTCCGCCGGCTGGAGCCGTGCACCATGACCGCGCTGGCGCGGTACAGCACTGTCGAGCGGACAACGCTGACCCGCGCGGTCGACCAGCTTGTCAGGCGCGGCCTCATCGAGCGGTCCGTTCCCGACCGGGACCGCAGGAAGGTCACGCTCGCGCTCACCGACCTTGGGAAGTCCGTCTACAGACAGGCTGTCGCGATCCTGAAGGATCGCAACCAAGTGTTGCTGGCGGACGTGGATCCCCTGCGCCTGCGCGAGGCCACGCGGGTGTTGCAGCAGGCGTTGCGGAAGCTGGCCGGGGAGGGCGAGCTGGCGACCGACCTGCTCAATTTCGGAGCAGCCAAGACGCCATCAACGGGCTAGCGGATCGTCGCGGTGGGGGCATTCCCACAAATTCCCACTCTTAACGTTGAATTATCTGGCAGGGCGCAAGTTCCCGTGGAACCGACCGGGAGATCCTCAGTGCCCTACCGCCTGGGCCGCCAAGCACCCTGCCGCTGGCCGAAGAGCTGATCGGGTGACGCACGCCCCGCCCTCAGCGATTCCGGTGACGCCCAGCGATCCGTTCGAGCGAACCCTGGCGTGGCGCGCGCGCAACCTTTGGCCGCGCACCCTGCAGGTGAGCCTGGTCGCCCTGCTTTGCTGGCTGGGCGGCGATCGTCGGTTCGTCGCCCTGTGGTTCGCAGTGGCGATGATCTGGGGCGCCCTCGACAGCCTGCTGAGCCTGTGGCTGCTGCATCGGCCCCGGACGACCAGGAGGGTGGCCCTGGTGGCGGCCAGCTATGCGGTTTCGGCCGCCAGCTTTGCGGCCAGCGCCTTCGTGTTGTCACAGCCACCCACGCCAGTGCATCTGGCTGAGGCCGTGCTGGTGCTCTGCGCGGCCTGCCTCAACAACGCCATGATGTGCGGTGGCTCGCGTCTCGCCACCGCCGTCTTGGTGGCGCCGGCCTCAATCCTGCTGATCGCCGCGCCGGTCCTCGCGCGATTGGCTGGCTATCCGGTGGCCGCCGCTGACGTTCCGCTCATGGCGATCGCCAGCGTCATCTTCACAATCTTCATCCTGCGCATGGCCAAGGTCTTCCACACCCGGGGCCAGACGCTCAAGGCCGCCCTCGCCGGTCTGTCAACGGCCGGCCAAGCCGACCAGCTCAGCCGTCAGCGGTGGCGGATGATCTTCCACCACAGCCCAATGGCGCGCCTCTGCTTCGACGCCTCGGCGCTCTACCGGTTGCTGGACGCCGAGGGCGACGTGGCCGGCGCTCGGCTGGGCGACCGGCTCAGGGCCAGCGTCGGCTCGCTCGCGGAGGCCTTCGCTCATGTCCGCATGCTGGAGGCCAACGAGGTCGCCGTCCAACTGTGCGGCGACGGGCTGATGGGGCCGCACTTCACCGACGGGGCTCTCGACGCATTCTGCCAGGCGCTGAACAATATCGACGACAACGGCGAGCTGCCGGTGTTCCCGGCCGAGATGATCTGCGCGGACGGCGAGATCGTCGAGGTGGAGGTCCACTTCCGCGTCGCCCCGGGGCCCGGAGCGCCCTGGAGCCTGTGCATGGCGACCTACATCGACGTCACTGACACGCGGCGCGCGGCGCGCGAGCAGCGTGAGGCGCTGGAGGCGGCGGAGGTCGCCAATCGCGCCAAGAGCGACTTCCTGACGATGATCAGCCACGAAATCCGCACGCCCCTAAACGGGGTGCTCGGCATGGCCCAGGCGATGGCGTTGAGCCCGCTGTCCAAGCTGCAGCGCCAACGCCTGCAGGTGATCGGCGAAAGCGGCTCGGCTCTGCTGGCGATCGTCGACGACCTGCTCGACCTGTCCAGAATCGAAGCCGGCGGGCTGGAGATCGTGCGCGCGGAATGCGACCTGGTGGCCCTGGTCGAGGGGGTCCACGCGGCGTACTCGGCCGAGGCCGCCTCGCGGGGATTGGCCTTCGTCCTGGACCTCGATCCGGCGGCGTCAGGACTCTACGAGGCCGACGCCGGCCGCCTGAGGCAGATCCTGGGCAACCTGGTTTCCAACGCGCTGAAGTTCACACATGAAGGCGAGGTCCTGGTCCGGCTGGGGCGCACGGATCGCGGTGTCCGTTTCGAGGTGAGCGACACCGGCATCGGGATTGCGCCGGACCGCATCGCGGCGCTGTTCGAGACCTTCGCCCAAGCCGACTCCTCCGCGACCCGGCGCTACGGCGGCGTGGGCCTGGGGCTCGCCATCTGCCGCCGCTTGGCCCAGGCCATGGGGGGCGACATCGCCGCCTGCAGCATGCCCGGCCGCGGCAGCGCCTTCACCGTTGATCTGCCGATGGTTCGCGTACAGGCCTGCGCGCCGGGCCCGCTGCTGGGGACCACTCCGACCGGAAGACCGCTGCGGGTCCTGGCCGCGGAGGACAATCCGGTAAACCGCATGGTGCTGAAGGCGCTGCTCTCCCAGATCGATATAGAGCCGGCGTTCGTCGAGAACGGCCTGGAGGCGATCGAGGCCTGGGAGGCCGCCGATTGGGACATCATCCTGATGGACGTGCAGATGCCGCAGATGGACGGCCCCACCGCGACGCGCCGCATCCGCGCCCGCGAAGCCGAGCTCCGCCGCGCGCCGACCCCGATCATCGCCGTGACGGCCAACGCCATGATCCACCAGGTGGCCAGCTATCGCGACGCCGGGATGACCGAGGTGATCGCCAAGCCGATCAACGTCGAGACCTTATTCGCCGCACTGCTGAGCGCGGTCGCCGCGCCCGAGGTTCAGCCGTCGATGACGTCCGTGGCGCCGTTGGCGAACGCCGCGACCAGTTCGCGCGCCAGTTCGGCTCGCCGGTAAGGCTTGCCCAGGAATCCGGAGCGGCCATCCAAGCGCAGCGCGCGGACCGAGGGCTCATCGGTGTGGCCGGAGGTAAACAGTACGCGCAAGCTCGGATTTGCCACCCGCGCCTGATCGGCAAGCTGACGGCCGTTCAGGCCGCCGGGCATTGCGATGTCGGTCATCAGGAGGTCGATGTCGGTACTGGCGTCCAGGCGGCGCAGAGCGTCGGGGCCGTTGGCCTCTGCGCTGACGCGGCAACCGAGTGACGTCAGCTGGCGGCGGACCTGCTCGCGCAGCAGGTCGTCGTCCTCGACCAGCAGCACGTGGCGCGGAGCCTGCGGGACCTCGCCACCGTCGATGTCCGCGTCCCCGGCTCGCGGCGCATCCGGCGCGTCGGCTTGCGGCAGGTAGATGCGCACCCGTGTCCCGCCTCCGGGTTCGGAGTCAATCTCCAGGCGGCCGCCTGACTGGCTGGTGAAGCCGTGCACCATGCTCAAGCCGAGGCCCGAGCCCTGTCCCCCGGGCTTGGTGGTGAAGAAGGGCTCCAGCGCGCGGCTGCGGGTCAGGGCCGACATGCCCTCGCCGGCATCTTCCACCGATAGCACCACGAAGCCCGGCCCTTCGCCATTTGCGGCCGGCTCCAGCGTCGCTCCGATGATCAGCCGTCCGCCGCCGGGCATGGCGTCGCGCGCATTGATGCAAAGATTGAGCATCGCCGAGGTGAGCTGGGTTCGGTCGGCCAGGCAGAACAGCGCCTCGTCGCCGGTCTGAACCTCAATGGCCATCTGGCTGTTGATCGTCCGCTGCAGGATCGGCAGCAGGTCTTGCAGGAAGCCCGCGCAGTCGATGGCGCGCGCGGCGAGCGGCTGGGGGCGCGCGAAGGCCAGCAGCCGGCTTACCAGCTCCGCGCCGCGCTCGGCCGCGTCCAGCGCCAGCCGGGCCAGGGCCCGCAGCTCCGGCGCCTGCTCCAGCGCGCCCTCCAGGCTCTCGGTCGAGCCGATGACGACGGTCAGGAGGTTGTTGAAGTCGTGGGCGATGCCGCCGGTCAGCCGCCCGATGACTTCCATCTTCTGCGCCTGCCGCAGCTTTTCCCAAGCGGCCATGTGCACGACATGGTCGGGGCCGGTGAACGCGACCCTGCCGCCAGGCGCCTGGTCGACCAGGTTGCGGATCTGCTGCACGTCGCCGTCAGGATGGGTCGGCGCGCAGCCGTGACCTGATGACGCGCCGGGCGCGGTCTCTGGGGGAAGGGGTGGGATCATGAAGGTCGTCGATCGCGGTTATGCTTGATTTTCGGGGGCATCGGGCGGTTGATCTGAAGAGAGGCGTCGCCCAAGGGGGGCTCATGTCGCAACTCGCCCGCGCTGCCGGGTTGACCGGCTTTGTCGAACTGGCGCTTGCGCTGGGGCTCGATCCCTACAAGCTCGCCGCGGAGGCGAACGTGCCCGCGGCGGCCTTCACCGACCCGGACCTGAAGGTCGCCTCGCGCGCCGTCAGCATGATGTACGATCTGGCGGCGGAGCGGTCGGGCGCCGAGGACTTCGCCCTGCGGGTCGCCGAACGCCGGCGGCTGTCCAATCTGGGACCGCTGGCGCTGGCGGTGCGCGAACAGCCGACCCTGCGCAAGGCCCTGGCGCAGCTGGCGCGCTACATCTGGCTGCAGAGCGACGCCCACTCGCTGCACCTGGAGGAAACCGGCGATCTCGCGATGATGCGCATAGCCGCCCCGCCCTGGATGGCGCGCCAGGGCGCGGAGCTCAGCCTGGGCGTCGCCATGACCGTCATGCGCGACCTGCTGGGCGAGGCGTGGCGTCCGCAGGAGGTCTGGCTGCCGCACGCCGCGCCGGCCCGGCTCGACGTCCA
>DASRRU010000330.1:0-11192 GCA_035656795.1 Phenylobacterium sp.
AGCCGGCGTCCAGCGCGCCCTTCAGCACCTGCTCCGCCCGCTCCCGCGGCGCGGCGGGTCCGTAGCCGTGGGAGAGGCTCATGCAACCCAGCCCGATGGCCGAGACCTCGAACGGACCGATGCTGCGCTGTTCCATGGGGACCTTTGGGCTGGAGTTTCGCGGCGCAGAAACCGACTGGGCGGATCGAGGTCAAGGCCCAAGCGCCTCCTCGAACCGAACAATTCGGGGCAGGTGGATCGGCGCGGCGCACGACGAGAGGGGGCGGCGCGACTCCGCTCGTCCCTTGCCGCCCGCCGCTTGTCACGGACACGGCGCCGGATGACCCAGCAGCGGCGCCATTGGTCACTGGGCGGTGGCGGCGCGACGGGGCAGGATGATCTTAGCGCCAATCGTTTTCGGATGGAGCAGGGGCAATGCGAAAGACCATGATGCTGGGCGCCGCCGCGGCGCTGCTGGCGAGCGGCGCGGCCGTCCAGGCCGCCGAATTGGGGACGGGCGAGTGGGGCGCCTACGGGCGCGATCCGGGCGGGGCGCGGTTCTCGCCGCTGACCCAGATCTCGCCGGCCAATGTGGCGAACCTCAAGCCCGCCTGGACCTTCCACACCGGGGACATCTCCGATGGCAAGACCAGGGGCGGCGGCCCGCGCAGCGGCTTCGAGACCACGCCCCTCATGCTGGACGGGCGGCTCTATCTGACCACGCCGTTCAACCGGGTGATCGCGCTCGACCCGGCCACCGGTAAGCAGCTCTGGGCCTACGATCCCAAGCTCGACCGAGCCCAGCCGTATGGCGACGGGCTGATCAACCGTGGCCTGGCGGCCTGGCGAGACCCTAAGGCCGGTAAGGCCGGCGCCTGCGCGCTCCGGCTCTACGAGGCGACGCTGGACGCGCGCCTGGTGTCAGTGGACGCCGCGACCGGCCAGGCCTGCGCCGGCTTCGGTCAGGGCGGCGAGGTCTCCTTGCGCGAGGTCGCCCGCTACATCCCCGGCCAATACCACATGACCTCGCCGCCGATCGTGGTGGACGGCGTCGTGGTGGTGGGCTCGGCCATCGACGACAACGCGCGGGCCGACATGCCCGACGGGGTAGTCCGCGGATATGACGCCCGTAGCGGCAAGCTCATCTGGTCCTGGGAGCCGATCCCAAAGCCCAAGGACGTGGCCGACAAGGACTGGAAGACCGGCGCGGGCAACGCCTGGTCGGTGCTGAGCGCCGACCCCAAGCGCCATCTGGTCTATGTGCCCACCGGCAGCGCCAGCCCCGACTACTGGGGCGGTTTGCGACCCGGCGACAACCGCTGGGCCAATTCGGTGGTCGCGCTCGACGCGCGGACCGGCAAACTCTCCTGGGGCTTCCAGCTCGTGCACCACGACCTGTGGGACTACGACACCGCCGCCGCGCCCCTGGCGACGACCCTGCAGCTGAAGGGCAAGGCGACGTCGGTGGTGATCGCCGGCAACAAGACCGGCATGGTCTTCGTGCTCGACCCGGCCACCGGCAAGCCGGTGCTGCCGGTGGAGGAACGCCCGGTCCCGCAGAGCACCCTCTACGGCGAGAAGAGCTCGCCCACCCAGCCCTTCCCGACGAAGACCCCTGCGCTCGTGCCGCAGAGCCAGACCAGCGCCGACGCCTGGGCGATCTCCGACGGCGACCGCAAGTGGTGCGCCGACGCGATCAACGCGCTGTCTGGCTCGTCGATGTTCTCCCCGCCCAGCGAGCAGGGGATTCTGGCGATCCCCGGCAACGTCGGCGGGATCAATTGGAGCGGCTTCGCCTGGGACGCCGGCCACGGGCGGCTGATCGTGTCGGTGACCAACCTGCCGGCCAAGGTCCGCATGATCCCCGCGACGAAGTTCGTGAAGGGCGACCATGGCGACCTGCGCGCCGAGACGACGATGCAGATGGGCACGCCCTACGCCTTGAGCCGTGCGCCGCTGCGCGCGCCATCCGGTCTGCCCTGTATCAAGCCGCCGTTCGGCGAGCTGATGGCGGTGGACCTGGACGCCGGCAAGATCGTCTGGCGGGTCCCGCTGGGCGCCCTGGAGGAGATCGCGCCTGGCGTCAGTCACGTGGCCAAGGGGTCCATCGTGCTGGGCGGGCCGATCGTCACCGCCAGCGGCCTGATCTTCCAGGGCGGCACCATGGACCGCACTCTGCGGGCCTTCTCCGCAGCCGACGGGACGCAGCTCTGGAGCGCCGAACTGCCGGCCAGCGCCCATGCCACCCCCATGACCTACGCGGTCGGCGGCAAGCAGTATGTGGTGATCGCCGCCGGCGGCTCGGCCAAGGTCGACGAGGAACGGCAGGGCGATGCGGTGGTGGCGTTCGCCTTGCCCTAGCCGCTCGCCAATTTCGCCTCCAACGCAGCGAGATCGTCCACGAACCACAGCGTTGTCCCGCGGTTGGATTCCCGGATGAAGTCGCCCAGGGGCGCACGGTCGGCAGCGGTTCCGGCGATGTCGCCAAGGGCGACGACCCGGAATTGGTCGTTGACGAGCTTCTGCAGCACCTGGCCGGCGACGGCGGGGGAGAGCCGCAGGACGTCGGGACCCAGGCGCGACAGCGGAACGGCCGCAACCTTCGCGCCCGCGCTGTACAACTCGGCGATCAGGTCGGAGAGCGCCCGGTCGTCGACCAGCGGCGGCCCATCGTCGGCGCAGACAAGGACGCGCACGCCCGCGAATTCGCGCACCTTCATGGCGCCAGCGCCTGGCGCAAGAAGGCCTCGATCACCGGGCCCTGGCCGAACAGGAAATGGCCCTCGTCCGGCCGCCAGCGAATGTCGGCCTGCGAGACGTTCTGCGTGAGCCGTGCACGGGTCCCGGCGGAGTCCAGGATGGCGTCCTTGCCGCCGAGAATGGCGAGCAACGGCTGTTTCAGCTGGCTGAGCGCCTCGTCGCTGAACCTCGGCAGGCTGTCGCGGCGCGGGCGCGTGCTGGCCTGGATCAGGCGCATGAAATCGCCGAAGGCCTTGGCGGCCGGCGAGGCGCCTTCGGTGAGGGCGAGCCCCCCGAGCTTCTTCAGAGCCATACGCTGGCCCCAAGGGCCGAGCAGCATGAGCGGCGCGGCCCACAGCAGGAAGTTCCTCCGCTTGCCGACGCCCCCGGGACACAGCAGCGCGAGCGCGCTCACCCGCTCGGGACGACGCGTCGCATAGTCAAGCGCCAGCCAGCCGCCCAGCGAGATGCCAACCAGCGCCGCAGACTTGACGCCGAGGCCCGTCAGCACCTCGTCCAGCCAAATGGCGTAGGCCTCCGAATCCAGCGGCGGGCGCGACGGCGCGCTGAACCCCGGCTCGCCGATCATGTCGATGGCGTAGAGGCGGAAGTGCTGCGACCAGGCCGCCACGTCGCCCATCCAGCTGGACGAATTGGCCAGGGCGCCGTGCAACAGCAGCACCGGCGGCGCGTCCGTCGGACCGCAGGCCACCACGAAGGTCTCGCCCTGCCCCGTGGCCAGCCTCAGCTGCTCATTCGCAGCCGGCCAGAACTGCAGGAACTGGGCATAGCGGGCGCGCACGCTCTCGCCCCCGGCTTCGGTCTTCCAGATGCCGCTCATGGCTCAACGCTCCGAGATCACTTTCACCATCCGCAGCATTGAGGCTGTGTCGGCGATAGATCCGACGATGACGATCTTCACATGCTTGCGGACGGTGTCGTAGGCGACGTCCAGACTCATGGGATCGGCCGGCGCCTCCTGGCCCATGCGGATGGCCGGAAGGGCGCGGGCCAGGTGCTGGGCCAATGCCGGCTCCACGTCGGGAATGTCGACGATGCTGGTGACGCGGGCAGCAGATTCGGTCACGCCGCGGACCATGCCGGTCATGGCCTCCATGTCGGTGCGCAGGATGCGGTAGGACTTGCCGACCTTCACCGCGCGCACGCGGCCTTCGCGGATGAATCGCAGCACGGTCTTGGGGTGCAGCTTCAGCCGTTCGGCGAACTGCTCGACGGTGTAGACTTCTTCCGACATGGAGAGTCGGGCCTCCGGTGCAATGTTCCCAATTATTCCCTATCGCTCCCCATTATGGAGTCAATGATGGTCGTTAGCTACCTATTGGCCGCTATTGGCGGCTTGGCTACGGCCGGCGCGGCCCACGCCGCCGAGCCCAGCCGCTACCTGCTGGAGCCGGCGGCGGTCTGGAGCGCCGGCGATGCGGCGCCGCACGCCGGCTGGGTGGTGGCCGTCGAGGGCGACAAGATCACCGGCGTCGGGCCGAAGGGTTCGGTGAAGGCCGGCGCCGGGGCGGTCACCATCGCCCTGCCTGGATTGACGCTGACGCCCGGGCTGATCGAGCTGCACTCGCACCTGCTGCTGCACGCCTACAACGAGGTGGCCTGGGACGATCAGGTGCTGAAGGAGCCGCCGGCCTACCGCGTGCTACGCGCCGGCCGCGACGCGACGCGCACCCTGATGAGCGGCTTCACCACCGAGCGCGACCTGGGCACCGAGGGCGCCGCCGACGCCGACGTGCAGCTGAAGCGCGCCATCGAGGAGGGCATTGTCGCCGGGCCTCGGCTGTTCGTGGCGACACGGGCGATCGTGGCCACCGGCAGCTACGGACCGAAGAAGGGCTTCCGCGCCGACATGGACCTGCCGCAGGGCGCCCAGGAAGTCTCCGGCGAAGCTGAGATGACCAAGGCGGTCCGCGAGCAGGCCGCGATGGGCGCCGACTGGATCAAGCTCTACGCCGACTACCGCACCGGCCCCGACGGCTCGACGAAGCCCACGCTCACCGAAAAGGAGATGGCCGCCGCGGTCGAAGTGGCCCACGCCTCGGGCCGCCCGGTCGCCGTCCACGCCGCCAGCGATGCGGGGATCCGGAACGCGGTTGAGGCAGGTGTCGACACCATCGAGCACGGTTACGGCGCGACATCGGCGACCTTCCAGATGATGAAGGCCAAGGGCGTGGCCTATGTGCCCACCCTCACCGCACCGGAAGCGACCTCGATCTACTTCCAGCACTACGTCCCCGGCCAGACGCCGCCGACCCGCGGCATGACGGACGCCGCCGAGGCGTTCAAACGGGCGCTCGCCGTGGGCGTCACCATCGGCGCGGGCTCCGACGTCGGCGTCTTCCCGCACGGCGAAAGCTGGCGCGAGCTGGCCTGGATGGTGAAGGACGGCATGACGCCGGTTCAGGCCCTGACCGCGGCCACCGAGACCAACGCGAAAATCCTCGGTCGCGGCGAGCGGCTGGGCGAGGTGAAGGCCGGCTACCTCGCCGACCTCGCGGCCTTCCAGGGCGACCCCACGAAGGACATCACGTCCCTCAAATCCGTCGGCTTCGTCATGAAGGCCGGCAAGGTCTATCGCGCGCCGGCAGGCGCCTCCGGAGAGCCAAAATGAGCGAAGAACACAGCCCTCACGCCAGGATCGTGGAGCGTTCCAAGGCCGGTCCGCATACGACCAAGGCCGAGCATGTGGGTTTCAATGGCCGCGTGGCGATCATCATCACCAACATGGTCGGCACCATGTGGTGCGCCTACGCCTTCGCCGCCCTGGCGCTGATCAGCCTGCCGGAAGCCATTCGCGGCGGCACCGCGCCGCTGATCGCCTGGATCGCCCAGACCTTCCTGCAGCTGGTCCTGTTGTCGGTGATCATGGTCGGTCAGAAGGTCTCGGCGGCCGCGTCCGACAAACAGGCCCTGCAGACCTACAAGGACGCCGAGGCCCTGCTGAGGATCCAGGACGACGTCCACCGCCTGATCAAGGTCAACAACGACCTGACCACCCAGATCCACGCAGCGACCTGCGCCGTGCCGAAGGTTCCGGCTGCCCTGGCCGCAAAGCCCAGGGCCCTCGCCGCCAAGCCGAAGGCGCCGCGCAAGCGCTAGACCGCTGCGTCGCCCGCGACCGTGGTCCGGTGCATCAGCCGCAGGTGGCCATCGTAGCCGCCTTCGGCGAAGTGCATGGTGCAGCGGTTGTCCCACATCAGCAGCATCTGCTCGCGCCACCTGTGACGGTAGATGAATTGCTCCTGGGTCAGGTGGGCGAACAGGAACCCCAGGATCGCCTTGGCCTCCTCCGCGGTCAGGCCCTCGATCCCGACCGTATAGACCGGCGAGACGTAGAGCGCCTTTCTCCCCGTCACCGGGTGGGTGCGCACCAGGGGGTGGGTCAGCGAGCCGTCCGCCTCCTCCGAGACGATGATCTGCAGGGTCCGCGCCTGCGTCTCCTTGGCGAAGACGCCCTTGGTTCCGTAGGACTGCCGCGCCGAATGCACCGCCTGCAACGGGGCGAGCATCGCCTGGAAGGTGGGCGACAGGGCCTCATAGGCGCGCGAGGCGTCGACGAACAGGGTGTCGCCGCCCACCGGCGGGACCACTTTCGAGTGCAGGATGGTGGCGGCCGGCGGGCATTCCTGGAAGCTCCAGTCGGAGTGCCAGCCGGCGCCGAAGTTGGTCGCCTTCTCGTCCGGCTCGCGGCGCAGCTCGAGCACGTTAGGGTGGCCGGCCATCGGCTTGATGTAGGGGTCGAGGCCAAAGCCGCCCATCACCTGGGTGAACGCCTCCTGGGCTTCCAGGCTCAGGGGCTGGTCGGGGAAGGCCACCACGCCATGGGCGGCCCAGGCGGCCTTGACCTCCTCAAGCACGTCCGGCGGCAGCGGACGACTGAGATCGAGCCCGGTAATCTCGGCCCCAAAGCCGCTGGCCTGCGGCGTGACGTCGATGCAGCGGTATGCCTGCTTGCGTTCCTTGAGCATGACCTTACCTCCTGACGGCGCCTGCCGGGCGCCCGAAGGGCGACAAACACCTGTTTGCGTCCGTCCCGGCAAGCCTGTAATCGGACCCGACCATGACCGCCTTCGACACCCAAGACGACAAGCTGTTGACTCTGGTCCCCGACCACGAGGTCAACGCGCGTGAGACGTTCGGCGTAGATTTCGACTTCAAGGCCCCGGCCTTCAAGGAGCGCGATCCGCACGTCCCGGACTTCGACGCCAATTACAAGTTCGATCCCGAAACCACGCGCGCCCTGCTCGCCGGCTTCGCGCACGACCGCCGGGTGATGGTCCAGGGCTATCACGGCACCGGCAAGTCGACCCACATCGAGCAGGTCGCCGCGCGCCTGAACTGGCCGCTGGTGCGGGTGAACCTGGACAGCCACGTCTCCCGCATCGACCTCGTGGGCAAGGACGCCATCGTCCTGAAGGACGGCAAGCAGGTCACCGAATTCCGCGAGGGCATGCTGCCTTGGGCGATCCAGCGGCCGATCGCCCTGGTGTTCGACGAATACGACGCCGGCCGCCCGGACGTGATGTTCGTGATCCAGCGGGTGCTGGAGGCGCAAGGCAAACTGACGCTGCTCGACCAGAACCGAGTGATCCGGCCGAACCCCTGGTTCCGCCTGTTCTCGACCACCAACACCATCGGCCTGGGCGACACGACCGGCCTCTATCACGGCACCCAGCAGATCAACCAAGGCCAGATGGACCGCTGGTCGATCGTCACCACGCTGAACTACCTGGCCCACGACGTGGAGGCCGAGATCGTGCTCGCCAAGGCGCCGACCTACAACACCGCCGACGGCAAGCGCACGATCAACGCCATGGTCCGCGTGGCCGACATGACCCGCAACGCCTTCATGAACGGCGACATCTCCACCGTCATGAGCCCCAGGACCGTGATCACCTGGGCCCAGAACGCCGAGATCTTCGGCGGCGACATCGCGCTGGGCTTCCGGATGACCTTCCTGAACAAGTGCGACGAGCTGGAGCGCGGCACGGTGGCCGAGTTCTTCCAGCGCGCCTTCGGGTCAGACCTGCCGGAGAGCACGGCGCGGGTGCGGGTAGCCTAGGCCGCTTCGAACTCGCCCGCGACGAAACGGTCGCGGAGCACGAACTTCTGGATCTTGCCGGAACCGGTGAGCGGCCATTCCTGGATGACGATCCAGTGGGCTGGCGTCTTCTGCGGCGAGATGCGCTCGCGGCAGTGGGCCACTAGGGCAGCGCGATCGAGGCTGGCGCCTGCCCCCAGGCGCAGGAAGCAGATCACAATCTCGCCCCAGCGTTCGTCCGGCACGCCGACCACGGCTGCCTCCGCGACGTCTGCATGCTCCAGCAGCACGTTTTCGATCTCCGCCGGAAACAGGTTCTCGCCGCCGCGGATGATCATTTCCTTCACCCGCCCGGTGACCTTGAGAAAGCCGCGCGCATCCATCGTCCCGAGGTCGCCGGTGTGTAGCCAGCCCTCGGCGTCGATGGCCGCGTCGGTCGCCTGAGGGTTGTCGTTGTAGCCGAGCATGACGCCATAGCCCCGGGCGCAGATCTCGCCGACGGCGCCGTTAGGCTGCACGTCACCTGTCTGCGGATGGCGGATCGAGATCTCTGTCTGGGCGATCGGCTGGCCGACTGTTTCACAATCGACCCCTTCGGTGATGGTCAGCAGGCAGGAGCTCTCGGTCTGGCCATAGACGATGTGGAAGTCACAGCCGAACTCCGCGCGGATCCGCCTCACCAGCTCCGGCGGCACCATGGCGCCGCCCGATGCCATCGTGCGGATGCACGAGAGGTCGCGGGCTCGCGCGGTCCGGGCTTCCAGCAGCCCGACCAGCATGGTGGGAACGCCGAGGACTAAATTCACCCGCTCGGTCTCGACGATGTCCAGCGCCCGCGCCGGGTCGAACAGCCTTGCCACGATCAGACGGCAGCCGGACTGCATGGCGCCCAAGGTCAGAAGGCCGCAACCCGCGGTGTGAAAGAGCGGCATGACGTTGAGGACCGCTTCACTCCCACGGAGCCCCATGCGCGCCATGGAGTAGCGGGCGTTGTTGGTGATCCCCCGGTGGTGCAGCACCACCCCCTTTGGAAAGCCGGTGGTGCCGGAGGTGTACTGAATTTGCGCCGGATCGCCGGAGCCGACCTGCGGCAGCGCTCCGCCTGCCGCGTCGCCGGCGTAGAGGGCCGCGGCGTCCTCCAGATCGACGACTTCGCGCAACGCCGACGCCTGCGCCGCCACCTGGGGGGCGATCTCGCTCATCGGGTTGCCGCGGTGCTCCTTGACGATGAACAGGCCGACGGACCCGGACTGCTCCAGGACGTAATGCAGCTCACGGGGGCGGTAGGCTGGATTGGCCGTGACCAGGGTCAGGCCCGCGAGGCCCGCGGCATATTCCAGGATCACCCATTCGGGGATGTTCGGAGCCCAGACCGCGATGCGCTCGCCCGGCCGGTATCGGGAGAGCAGCGCCCGGGCCAGACGCTCGGCGTCGGCCAAGAGCTCTCCGTAGGTCCACCGGCGCATTAGCGTCCCGGCGATATCGGCCTCGACCAAGGCCTCGGCGTTGGGAGTCCTCCCCGCCTGCGCCCGCAGAACCCCGCCCACGGTGGTTTCGCGCACCTCATCATCGGCTTGGGCCGGGAAATGAGACTCCTCGAGATTGACGGAATACAAGCTGACCCCCCGGGCTGCTCATGGACCAGAGCCAAGGCTAACAGGTCCAATGGCGACCTAGGAACAATGATATTGGAGTTTCCGGCGGACGCTTTGCAGAAGCGAAATGGCTGGACCGCGCCGCCCCTGCGCGCAATCCTGTAGTCAAGACTGACCAACGAAAAACGGGGGATCTGATGACCAGGAAGATGCTTGGCGCGCTGAGCGTGGGCGCCGTGCTTGCGATGACCGCGATGGCGGCGAACGCGCAGACTGCGCCGGCCGCGCCGAAGAACGACTACGCCCAGCCCGGGACCTGGCTCTGCCGGCCGGACAAGACGGCCGACAACTATTGCAACGTCGACCTCTCCACGACGGTCGTGAAGGGCGACGGAAGCGAGACGACCGAGGCCTACAAGGCCGATTTCAAGGCGCCGATCGACTGCTTCTACGTCTACCCCACAGTCTCCAACGATCCGGGGATCATCAGCGGGATGACCCCCACGGCGGCGGAGATCAACGTCGTGAAGGCGCAGTTCGCGCGCCTGGGGGCCAAGTGCCGTCTTTACGCGCCGATGTACCGTCAGTTCACGCTTACCGCGCTTCGCGCTGCGCAGTCGGGTCACCCGATGCCGGGCGGGCGGCCGACCACCGGCTATGACGACGTGGTCGATGCCTGGAACTACTACCTGGCGCACGACAATAAGGGCCGCGGCGTGGTCCTGGTGGGCCACAGCCAGGGGTCGGGCGTGCTGACCCAGCTGATCTCCAAGGAGATCGACGGCAAGCCGGTGGAGAAGAAGGTGATCTCCGCGATCCTGATGGGCACCCGCCTGCCGATCGACAAGGGCAAGGACACGGGTCTCTTCAAGGACTTCCCACTCTGCAAGTCGGCCAGCCAGACGCAGTGCGCCATCGCCTACTCAAGCTTCCGCGACACCATTCCGCCGCCGGAAAACAGCCTGTTCGGCAAGGCGCCCAGCGACGGCCAGATCGCCGCCTGCGCCAACCCCGCCGCGCTCGGCGGCGGCAAGGTTGACCTGCATGCCTACCTGTCGAACGGAGTCCAGATCACCAACTCCGGCGCCCAATCGACCTGGGTCAAGGACAAGCCCAATCCGAAGACGCCCTTCGTCTCGACGCCTGGCCTGTTGACCGGCGAGTGCGTGCAGAAAAACGGCTTCTCCTATCTCGAGGTGCACGTGAACGCCGTGCCCGCCGATCCGCGCACCGACGACATCGCCGGCGATGTCGTCCAGGGCGGCAAGGTCAACGCCGCCTGGGGCCTGCACCTGATCGACGCCAACCTGGTCATGGGCAACCTGGTCGACGTGGTCGGCGCGGAGTCCAAGGCCTGGATGGCGAAGAAGTAGTCGCCGCGCTTCCCTCCCCTTCATGGGGCGGGACAGATCGCGGGAGCGATCAGGGTTGGGAACTGGCGTTCGCACAGTGAGTCAGAGGCTGGCGCCACACATCCCCACCCGTCCCGTTTCACTCGCCACCCTCCCCATGACGGGGAGGGAAAGGATCAGCGCCCGCTCAGCCGCTTGCCCGCCATGACGCCGAGCACCAGGAAGATCAGGAAGCCGACCACGAACAGGAAGAACAGGATCTTGGCCACGCCCGCCGCCGCGCCGGCCACGCCGCCGAAGCCCAGGAAGCCGGCGACCAAGGCCACCACCGCAAAGATCAAAGCCCACCGAAGCATGTCTCTCTCCAAGCTTTCCGTCCGTGGAACACGGTTCCTGGAGCGCAAAACGCAGGCTTGGCCTTGGCGTTCCGTCTGCTCCAACGGCTAAGCTGGGCGCATGACCGAC